>JAZRXV010000076.1:0-61706 GCA_045600405.1 Candidatus Cryptobacteroides sp. | reverse complement strand
CCGGCGGTAGCCGCTGACTTCACCCGTCATTCCGTAATCGATATAAAGATTGCCGAACAACTGATAGGCCCCATATGGCTTGGCATACGAACGGCCTCTGTTCGACCCCAGTCCACCACAGGTGAATGTCTTGTACATGAGCTCCTGAGCCTCATCGTTCCTACCCTGGAACAGCAGGGAACGGATCTCCGGAAGATATTTGATAGCGTCAGGATTATCGGTGTTCTGCTTGCTCCCGGACCACATGGAACTCTCATTGAGTACAAGTTTCTCGTGGGCCACACCGCCGTCAGGCATTACGCCTATACGGCCGTTGCCAAGAGGGAATGTTTCTTCCCACGCTTCTGCCGGGGCATCAAAATGATAGGAAAGTGAAGAATTCGACGGAGAGGGCGATCCACTTCCGGCGCAAGAAAGCATCCAAGGCACGATTGTGGCAAGGATAACAGCAGTTTTGATACGCATGTCAGTCTGAAATTAATTATCGGATTTTCAAATTTACAAAACATCGGTTGATTTGCAAAAAGTGTTTTCGTAACTTTAACGCATGAAAAGATCTGCAATAATCCTGCTCTGCACCGCCGCCCTGTCGGCAGGTGCCTGCTCTCCGAAATCAGAGAGCATCTCACTCTTCAACGGCACTGACCTGGATGGCTGGGATTTCGTCATCGAAGACGAGTCTGTACCTGTAAATGAAGTATTCTACGTCAGTGACGGGGTAATCAACATTGCCGGCCAGCCTTTCGGTTACATGTACACCCTGAAGGAGTATTCCAATTACACACTTTCCGTGGAATGGAGATGGCCTTCCGTGCCTACCAACAGCGGAATTTTCCTTAACATCGAGAAACATTCCGCCCCCCTTCCCACCTGTGTGGAGCATCAGTTGAAGGCCGGTGACGCGGGACAGTTCCTGGCACTCTCAGGATCCCACATCGAAGGTGTTGAATGGGTAGAGGGTGTCATAGGCCGCAAGGAAAGGATAGCCGAATCATCAGAGTTCGCCCCAGGAGAATGGAACAAGGCTGAAATCACAGTCAAGGACGGGCACATCACCACCTATGTCAACGGTGTGCTCCAGAACGAAGCCACCGACCTTGCCAAGAGCGGTCCTATCGCACTCCAGAGCGAAGGTGGTCCTGTTCAGTTCCGCAATGTCATACTCACCCCGATGAAATAATGAAGAAAAGTCTCTTGCTGATACTTGGGATAACGCTTACCGTCGTATTTCTGATCCTGATGGGAAGCGTTTTCCAGATCGGGGACAAACTCGGCGAGATCGGAGGCAAATGGCTGGAATACGGTTTCTACATTCTGATCCTGGTCCTGCTCGCAGTATTCGTAATTATCCCTGTGATCAAGGTCCACTGCGCTCCGGAAATGCCGGTTCTGTCCACCGACGGTGTCATAGACATCAGAAAGGTGGAGGAGCTCGGCGGGAAACTCGCGCACAACTGCAGTTACATCAGCGACGACGTCCTCCGCAAAGAGCACCGGGAGGAGCTTTCATCCAACCTGAAAGCCGCCCATGGTGACCTTGATGGCCTGAAGGAAATTGTCAACGGCGAGATCGCCTACCGCCTGGAAGGAGACAAGTCGAAAGACGGAGCTGTCATGGGCATAAACGGCAAGATCAGGGAATGGGCACGTACCGTATTCCTCGTGACGGCAATTTCCCAGAACAGCAAATTCGACTCACTCGCTGTCATTGCCATCAACTACAAGATGATAGAAGACATCGTCCTGTCTTCAGGATTCCGCCCTACCAGGCCGCAGATGATAAGGCTGTACATAAGAGTAATCGCAACAGCGCTGGTCAGCTATATCGCCTCCGATGCCCTGGGAGACTTTTCAAAGGACCTGGTGAACTCCATCCCGGCAGAGCCGGCTCTCGACGTGGATATGGTCGAAATGTCCGACAGAAGATTCCTCGATACAATACGCAGGGCAAAGATACCGAGCATAATTTTCGGTTCGGCACTGGATGGAGCGATAAACGCGCTGCTTACCTTGAGGATCGGGTATGTGACCCGTGCCTACATACTCAAGGGAGCCGAGGTGCTGAATGACAAGAAAGGTCGCAGGGCTGTCAGGCTTGCCGCGATGCGCGAGGCACGCAAGAACATTCCGGCAGTCATAGCCAATTCCGCAGGAGTGATAGGTAAGAGCGCTGCCGGCAGGCTCATCAAATTCTTCACACATTCGGCCGAGGAGGCTGCCGCATAACCGGAGCGTCAGCACACATTGCATGAAGAGACCCCACGGGAGGCTTTATTTCAGGACAGATGCCTCCCAGTGGGGTCCCTTCATGCAATGCCACCGGTATCCGGATGGCGCCCGCTAAAAATCAGATGCAGGTATATCCGCCGTCAACAGCGATATTCTGCCCGTTGACATAGGTGCTGGCAGGTGAAGCCAGGAACAAGGCACAGGTGTCAAGTTCACCCTTCTTGCCATAACGTCCGAGAGGGATGCTCTGCTTGGCGATTGACTGGAAATAATCGGAGTCCAGGGTGGCGGTGGTGAGGTCCGTGTAAAAATATCCCGGGCATATGCTGTTGACCGTGATGCCGTACTTGCCCCATTCTGCCGCAAGTGCGCGTGTAAGATTGACTACGCCGCCCTTCGCCGCATGGTAAGGGGAACTTCCGCAGATAAGGTTTCCGACAAGACCGTACATGGATGCAATGTTGATTATCCGCCCGTAGCCGGCCTTGATCATTTCCTTGCCGAACTCACGGGCACAGATAAATGTACCGAAAAGGTCGATGTTCATTTCATTCTTGAACTGCTCGTCGGTGATATCCTCGGCGTTCGCGACCGCACCGGTACCAGCATTGTTCATGAGTATGTCCACCCGGCCGAACCTGTCCATGGTGGCATTGACGGCAGCCTTGACTTTTTCCGTGTCCGTGATATCACAGCAGAATGGAAGAACTTCGACGCCGAACTCTTCGGTGATCGCCTTCGCATTCTCTTCGAGAAGGTTCATTCTACGTGCGAGAAGCACCAGATTTGCACCCTGGCTCGCAAAAGCCTTTGCCATCTGGAGACCAAGGCCTGTGGATGCGCCCGTAACCACAGCGACGCGTCCGGAAAGATCAAAATAATTCTTCATTGTATTGAAAGTGATAAATGCTATATTTACAAAGTTACGGTATTTTCCATATCAGAACAAGCATGCCATACACTGTCAGCGACTATTTTTCCACCATATTTCCAGGCAGGGTACAGAAAATTGCGGTAAACGCCGGACTCGGATGTCCCAACCGGGACGGAACCATAGGGACCGGAGGCTGCATATACTGCAACAATGCCTCCTTCAATCCATCATACGCCCAGTCCGGAGGCAGCATCACGGAACAGTTGGACAAAGGGGTGAAGTTCTTCTCCCGCAAGGGCAAGCCATATGGGTATCTCCCCTATTTCCAGTCATATACGAACACCTATGGTGAGACAGGACGGCTCATAAGCCTTTATGAAAAAGCCCTTGCATACCCGGGGGTTGTCGGGATCGTGATCGCAACCAGGCCGGATTGCCTGAAAGAGGACCTCCTGGACTGGTTTGAAGGACGCTTCGGCACCAAGGCTCCGGACGGGCATCCTTACCTTCTTGTGGAGATCGGCGTAGAATCAACGGAGGACAGGACCCTTGATGCAATAGGACGAGGTCATGATTTCAAATGCTCGGTCAACGCTATCGAAGGCCTTCATTCACGCGGGATAGCAGTCGGCGCCCATATCATCCTCGGGCTGCCCGGAGAGAGCGGAAATGATTTCACGAATCACGCCAGAAGGCTTTCAGCCCTTCCGCTCAGCACAATAAAACTTCATCAGCTTCAGATAATCCGCGGATCGCGCCTTGCTGGAATGTATCTCGAAAATCCTTCAGCCATAAAGACTTTCACAGCGGAAGAGTACGCATATGCCGCTGCAAAGTTCATAAAGGAACTGCGGCCCGGCATCGCCATAGACCGTGTAGTATCCGAATCCCCGAAGGAAATGCTTCTGGCTCCTTCCTGGGGACTGAAGCCATCCGAATTCGGACACCTTCTAAATTCTTTGCTAAAGAATTGAATTTTTCTTGCTCCTAAGGCTATTTTTTCCTAACTTAGCAAGGATTTTTAGTTTAGTGAGCGAGAGTGGAAAAACGTGAAATCAGAAAAGTCATAGCGGCAGTCACAGCAGGAATCATGCTCCTTGTCTGCCAACCCGGTTTTTCACAGGAGAATGAGGACACGACTTTCGGCGGATGGGAATTCTTCGAAGTCTATCATGGATTCGGCAGTTCCGGATGGTTTGCATCATTCTATTTCGAGCATGACAATTTCCATTACAGGACAGTTGAGGACTGGTACACACGCACCACGGTAGGATACAAGTTCCTCCCCTGGCTCAAGGCCGATGTGGCATACGATTACATCTGGGAACCCTCCGGAGTGACCCACAAGGCTCTGTTCGACCTGACGGGCACCCTTAAACAAGGGAACCTTTCGGTCCAGATCCGCGAGCGGTATCTGCACAGCTGGCTGCAGGGTTCCCCGGCACAGGGGGACGAATTGAGGTCAAGGCTGAAGACGCAGTACTCCATACCGGGAAGCAGGTTCAAGCCATTCCTTGCCATGGAGGTTTTCACCTGGGATAAATGGAAGAAGACACGCCACTACGCCGGCACCAACATTACTTTGAACGAACATTTCGAGATTGAGACATACTACATGTATTACGTGTTTGCATCCAAACCGGCGGAGCACGTTCTCGGAATCGGATTGAACATGGAATTTTAACTGAATGGCAACAAAGAACAAAATACTCATCGGCGCCCTGTCCGGACTATGCGCAGGACTGGCGGTGATGGCTGCACTCAACATAACTTTCACCAAGACATCCACAAACGACAGCTGCACCTCCTGCCATGTGCACACGGATTCTGACCAGAGCTGGCTCATGAGCAAGCACTACCTCAACGAGAGCGGCACCAAGGCGGACTGTGCTTCCTGCCACATTCCTCCTCAGGACATGATAGCAAAGCACGCCCTGGTCAAGACGAAAATGGGCGTCAAGGATATCTTCGCATATCTTTTAAAGGACAAGTCAAAGATTGACTGGCAGAGCAAGAGCGAACTCGAATATGCACGCGGCATAGTTTATAACGAATCATGCAAGGAGTGCCACGTCAACCTGTTTCCGCAGGGTATTTCGGATGACGGCGTAGCCGCCCATCTCTATTACGACCAGAACGTGGAGAAACTCGGCCTGCACTGCATCAACTGCCATCTGGACGCCGGCCACTACAATCCGAACTATTCCCACGCCAAGATGACAGGCGTGCCTGCCGGGAAGAAGAAGTCAGGAAAGATCCACGAATCAGCAACCGAAATACAAAGTTTCGAGACTTTCACCGAGACAGTCCCCGGGACTGACGTTTCGATCAAGATGGTCGCCATACCCGGCGGCTCGTTCATGATGGGTGCAACCAAAGGCGAGCCTTTCAGCCGCCCGGACGAGACCCCGCAGCACAAGGTCAACATAAGCCGCTTCTTCATGAGCGAAGTTGAAGTCACCTGGGACCAGTACTGGGCCTTCTACGGTGAGACCATGTCCGAAGGACGTACTCCTCCGGAGAAGGTCTACGCAAACAACTCCCGCCCGGACCTTGACGCAGTGAGCGGCCCTACCCCGCCGTTCGGAAACCCGGATCAGGGCTGGGGTATGGAAGACAGACCGGCCATCACAATGACACATTACGCAGCCGAAACATTCTGCCTGTGGCTTACACTCAAGACTGGAAAGACATACCGTCTGCCTACCGAAGCCGAGTGGGAATATGCCGCCAGGGCCGGCAGCGACACCCCGTACTTCTTCGAGGGTTCTCCTAAACAGTATACCTCGGAAGGACTTCTGAAGGGAATATTCGGCACGGATACCACAACCATCAAGGGCTACTCGGTCTATAAGGAGACCAGCCGCAGCAGAACCCAGGAACCTAGCGCCGTCAAGGCGAATCCTTTCGGTCTCAAGAACATGCTCGGAAATGTCATGGAGTACTGCTCCGACTGGTATGCAGAGGATGCTTACACCGAAACTGAGGTCACAGATCCGAAGGGACCTTCATCAGGTACCGAGCATGTCGTCAGGGGTGGAGCCTACAATGACGACGCATCCGAGCTCAGGAGCGCAGCACGCGCCCACACAGAGCACACAGCATGGCTGAAGACAGACCCGCAGACGCCGAAGAGCATCTGGTGGTATTCAGATATCAAAGGCATCGGCTTCAGGGTCGTATGCGAAGTTCCGGACACAATAAAGCAATAACCGCTATATGAAAAATCAAAGTATCAACAGGCGCGAGTTCCTTACCCGCTCAGCCAAAATCGGCGCTGCTGCAGTAGTGGCCCCGACACTTATTTCTTCATGTACCCCTAAAGGCGACAAGCTTGTCGCCCTTAACCCTGAAGGAACATACTATGTTCCGGAGCTTCCAGACAAGGCAATCGACGGACGTGCACTCAAGGCCGGTCTCATAGGTTGCGGTGGACGCGGCACAGGCGCCATGATCAATCTCCTTGAAGCAGCCAACGGAATCACATTCACCGCAATGGGTGATGTTTTCGCCGACAGGCTCGAAGGAGCAAGGAAGAGTCTCAACGAGAAGTTCGGCCAGACCATTCCTGACGAGAACTGCTTCATCGGATTCGATGCTTATCAGAAAGTCATCGACTCAGGTGTCGATATGGTGATACTCGCCACCCCTCCTGCATTCCGTCCTGACCAGTTCAAATATGCCGTAGAGAAGGGTGTGCACGCATTCCTCGAGAAGCCTATCGCAGTCGACCCTAAGGGCTACAGGACCTGTATGGCTGCCGCCAAGATGGCTCAGGCAAAGGGCCTTTCAGTGATCACAGGTACACAGCGCCATCACGAGAGGAGATATGTCGAGGCATACAAGCTCATCCAGCAGGGCTACATCGGAGAGATAACCGGAGGTAACGTTTACTGGAATCAGAGCATGCTCTGGTACAGAGAGCGCCAGCAGGGCTGGAGCGATATGGAATGGATGATCCGCGACTGGGTCAACTGGACATGGCTTTCAGGTGACCACATCGTCGAGCAGCATGTCCACAACATCGACGTATTCATGTGGATGACCGGCCTCACCCCTGTCAAGGCTACCGCTGTAGGAGCAAGACACCGCCGTATCACAGGTGACCAGTATGACCAGTTCAGCGTTGACTTCGAGTTCGAGAACGGCATACATCTTCACTCAATGTGCCGCCAGATAGACGGTACCAGTTCCAACGTATCCGAGACCATCCATGGTACAAAGGGCTACTGGTCAAGCGAGGACAACACCATCCGCGACCTCAAGGGCAACATAATCTGGCAGTATGAAGAGGACGCTCAGTTCGCTCAGCACAATCCATATGTACTCGAGCACGTGGACTGGGTCAACAATATCCGCAACAGCGTCGCACACGAGGAAGCCAGCGGCACAGCATCATCATCACTCGCCGGTGTCATGGGCCGTGAGGCTGCATACAGCGGCAAGACACTGACCTGGGACGAGATGGTAGCATCAGAGCTCGACCTCATGCCAGCAAAACTTGAGCTGGGACCTATGGATATGTCCATCTACAAAGTTCACGTACCGGGAGAAGCAAAATAGATATGGAGCGTAGAGATTTCCTGAAATCATCACTTATCGGAGCCGCAGCAATAGGTGCGGCTTCGATTCCTGGTTCAATTCTGACTTCATGCTCGCCTAAGGCTCCTGAGAAGAAGAACGAGACTAAACTCAATCTCTCTTTCCAGGGCGGTACAACCGGAAGGGAGACCTACACCGAGAAGTTCGACCGCATGGAGGAACTCGGAATCTTCGGATTCGAGCCGGGTGGAATGGAACTTGTCAACAATGCCGGTGAAATCGAGCAGGCTCTCAGAGGCCGTGACATAAAGATCAGCGCCCTCTGCGCAGGCTTCAGGGGATTCATCCTTGCTGAAGACCCAGCTACAAAAGCCGAATTCGACACCACCATGCGCGAAATCCTCGATGCAGGAGGACAGTTCGGTTCTACCGGAACCATCATGGTCCCGGCCTTCAACGGACAGAAACCTTGCCTGCCTCATACCCAGGAGACACGCGACTATCTCTGCGAGGAACTTCACAAGCTCGGAGAGTATGCACTGTCAAAGGGAACGACCGTCATCCTCGAACCGCTCAACCGCAAGGAAGCATTCTACATGAGGCTTGTCGGTGATGCCGCAGCAATAGCCCGCGACTCCAAGAGCGAAGGAGTAAAGTGCATGGGTGACTTCTGGCATATGCAGGAAGAAGTTTCAGACTACGGCGCATTCTGGTCAGCCGGAAAGTATCTCCAGCATGTACATATGGCCAGCCGCGGACACAGGCGCATGCCTGGTGAGGACGGCGAACTTGACAATTATGTAGATGGATTCCGTGCGCTCAAGGAGATGGGATACGACAAGTATGTCAGCTTCGAGTGCGGATGTGACGGAGACCGCGATTCCACTGTCGCCGCCGCCGTTGCACTCCTCCGCGAGCAATGGGAAAAAGCATAAGCATATTGCTGCAGCGCCGGTGCTGTTCGGAAGTCTGTACAACATCTTCGCAAAGCAGAAAGCAAATATTATAGTTGATAAGGAAAGCCCTGCCATGCACAGAGGCTTTCCTTATATTTTGATATGGTCGTGGACAGCCCCTCATCTGAGGGAACTTCTACACTGGGATTATGTTCCCTCAGATGAGGGGCTGTCAACGAAGAAATAAATTCAAACAAGAAAAATGAAAAAGATTCTGGTCATTATGGCAATGATGATTCCGGCACTCATGGCGGAATCAAGGGAAATATCATACAGCATCACATCCCCTGACGGAAGAAATGTCGCCGAAATAAAGGCAGCGGAGACTCTGACCTGGAGCGTACGCCACAATGGCCGGGAGATCATAGCACCGTCGGAAATCGGGCTGATGCTGTCGGACGGCAGGATTATAGGTGGAAGCGCCAAAGTCAAGAATGTAAAAAGGGAATATGTCAACCACAAGTTCCGCACTCCCCTATACCGTAAGTCCGAGATCCACGAGCAATACAACTCCCTGAAACTCAATATAGATAAAGATTTCACCCTGGAAGTGAGGGCATACGACAGCGGAATAGCATACAGACTGGGCACTACAAGACGGGACGAGTTCACGATAAAGGACGAAATCGTGAATTTCAACCTGACCGGAGACCACAAGGCATTCATCCCCTATACTGTCGATCCACGTATGGGCGAGAAATACTGCGTCTCGTTCGAATCATTCTATGACGAGAGCCTCATATCGGAGATGCATGCAGACTCTCTGGTTGTCTGCCCTATGCTGGTTGACCTTGGAGACGGGAGCAAACTTGCCATAATGGATGCAGGACAGGAGGACTACCCCGGGCTTTTCCTCAAATTGAACGGGACCGCGGACGGCCTCCGCGGAGAATTCGCCCCGTACCCTGCTGAATGGGTGCGCAACGGAGCCGACTTAGTCCCGACAGTACGCAATGACTACATTGCGATAAGCAAAGGATCACGCACATACCCGTGGAGAGTGGCTGTCATCAGCGATTGCGATACGGAACTGGCAGACAACGACCTGGCCATGTGCCTTGCACCGGAGTGCAGGATTGATGACACATCATGGATCAGGCCAGGACAGTCGGCATGGGAATGGTGGAATGGCATGAACGTGAAAGGTGTGGATTTCGTAGTCGGGAGCAACACGGATACATACAAATATTATATCGATTTCGCCGCTGAGAACGGAATTGAATATGCCATACTCGATGGAGGATGGAGTGCCCCCGGGACACTTATGAAGGGGCATGAAGGACTTGACATCGTCGAGCTTGCGAGATACGCAGGGGAAAAGAAGGTCGGGCTGGTCCTGTGGGCGGCATATCCGGACATGCTGAAAGAATACAAGGAGGTGATTCCACATTATGCAGCAATGGGCATAAAAGGATACAAGGTGGATTTCTTTGACCGGGATGACCAGCTTGCAATCAGGGACATTTACGAAATGGCAGGATTTGCCGCGGAACATCATGCGTTCCTTGATCTCCACGGCATGAAGGCATTCGGCATCAACCGTCCTTATCCAAACGTTATCGGTTATGAAGGCGTACGCGGGCTGGAGAATTTCAAATGGGCCCCGGTGGAGAACGATAGGATCGCATGGGATTATCCGAGATACGACTTGACGATTCCATTCGTCAGAGCATTGTCAGGGCCTATGGACTATACACCAGGTGCGATGGACAATGTCACCGCTGACAGATTCCGTTCAATCAGCGGGAATCCGATGAGTGAAGGCACAAGGGCCCATCAGATGGCGATGTATACAATATTCGAGGCTCCGTTCCAGATGCTGGCGGATACACCGGTGAAATACAGGCTGAACCAGGACTGCACGGATTTCATCTGCTCTGTACCGACAGTGTTTGACCGCAGCTTGATACTGGACGGGCAGGTCGGGGAATATATATCAGTGGCGAAGGAAAAGGATGGGAAATGGTATGTGGCGGCAATGACCAACCGTACTCCCCGTGAGATCAGCATCGATCTCTCGTTCCTCGGAGAAGGCAGCTACAAGGCCTGGGTATTCTCCGATGGCATCAATGCCAATCGCGACGCAAGTGACTATGTATCAAGAAAATGTGAAGTAAGCGCATCAGAAACGCTTACAATAAAAATGGCTACAGCCGGTGGCTGGAGCGCAATAATCAGCAAATAGACTATCCACTGGACGTGACATTTCTGCGGAGATGCCGCATGAAGAAACATTTCCCCGAAAGGGGCTGCGACCGTTTCTTCATGCGGCATCTCCGCAGAAAATTCAACTAAAGACCGAACTGTCTCTTGGCGAATTTGATATAATCCATCCAGTCATCAGCCCAAAGTGCATGAGGACCTTCGTGGATCTTGTATGCTACGCTGCCGTAGTCATCACAATGTCCGAGTGCCGGAATCGTTTTTCCGCTGACGCCCTTCAGTCCATAAAGTTCATAGACCGGACCGGCATTGAGTGCAGTGAGCCATTCTCCGTAAGGATCGGCCCAATGGTCTTCGGATGCGCTGGCAATATACACCGGGCGTGGAGCACTGAGTGCAGCAAGGGCATTCTGATCCACCGGGAAATCCCCGTCACGTCCACCGTATTTCTTGAACTCAGGGATGAACCAGTAAGGGAACCTGTTATAGATGACCGCGAATGTCTCACCGTACATACGGGCATTGGTAGCGGCCCCGCAACATCCCGAGTTATTGGAAATCACAAGGGAGAAGCGCTTATCGTTCGCACCGGCCCAGAGAGCGGTCTTCCCAAGACGGGAATGTCCTATGACTGCAAGTTTGTCCATATCAACCTCCGGCAGGGTGGCAAGGTAATCAGCCATTGCGCTGAGGCCCATGGCCCAGGCGGAAATGCATCCCCACTGATCCGCAGGCTTGTACCAGCTGCGCACGTTGGCTGAAGGATCCGGGTATTCGTTTCCGTCAGGCTCTATTGATGAATGGAAAGCAACGGCGATGCCGAACCCTTCGTCAGTGATGGCCTCATATGGCAGTTCGTACCTCGTGCCGTCGAACGAGTTCTTTATGGAACGGAAATTCAAGGCGACAAAGCATGGGATTCTGCCGGCATGGTTGACCGGCAGATGAAGCATGACCTCGAACTTGTGCTGCTCTGCAGCATCAAGATATACCCAGATGCGGCGGCGGAGGGCCTTGCCTCCATATACCAGCGAATCCGGGGCACTGAGACCGAAATGCATTTCCGCCGGTCTTGCAGGCACCTTTCCGAACATCTCGTTCTCGTATATCGACATGATCTCCGGACGGCGTTTCTTCTCCCACTGGTGTGCTGTCGTTACGGTCTTTCCGTTACTGCAAGTCAGGACATCCGGAAGAGAATAACTCTCAACCGGTGTCCAGGCTTCACGATCTATTGCATAACGTGCGATGGAGCCCTCTCCGGAAGGCTGGGCGTTCACCGCAAGGCTGATGAGGCATGCAACTGATATGATTGCGAATTTCTTCATATCGATCATATCTTTATGTCTATAGACTTGAGATCCTCGTCACGGGATGAAGAGCCATAAAGAATCTGATATTTTCCAGGCTTTACCGACAGTTCGTCGATGGAGGCGTCATAATACTCGAATGCACGGTCGCCAAGGGTAATCTGCACCTTGACGGTCTGACCTGCCGGGACATTGACCCTCTTGAATCCCTTCAGAGTCTTGATAGGAGCCTCAGGGTCATTGAGAGCCTTGATGTAAATCTGAACGACCTCGTCACCGTCAACGGAACCGGTATTTGTGACAGGGATGGTCACGACATGCTTGGCACCCTTGACCTTGGCCTGGCCGTAATCGAATGTAGTATAGCTCAAGCCATAACCGAATGCATAGAGAGGGGTGCCTTCGAAATAGCGGTATGTCTTGCCCTTCATGTCATAATTTTCGAAATCACCCAGCTGGTCGGTTGATGCGTAGAATGTGACAGGGAGCCTTCCGGCAGGATTATATCTGCCGAAGAGCACGTCAGCCACGGCAAGTCCTGCGGCCTGACCGCCGTACCATGCCTGGACAAGTGCATCGTACTGGTCCTCTATGCAACCGAATGCAATGGCCGAGCCGGAGCAGTTGACCACGACCACAGGCTTTCCTGTAGAATGCATAGCCCTGATAAGATCCTGCTGGACTGAAGGCAATTCAATCTTCGTCCTGTCTCCTCCGGCGAAACCGTCGTAAGGGACATTCATCTCCTCACCTTCCAGTCTGGCGGTAAGTCCGCTTACGACCACAATGACATCAGCATCGGAAACCTGTCCGGCAAGTTCGTTGAAATCGACAAGACCTTCCGTCTCTTCTGTGACATGGTTGCAGGCCTTGCAGTAGAACACTTCTGCATTCCCGGCCTGCTTCCTGATGGCATCAACGATAGAAAGAGTATGTGACTCTATAGGCTGACCACTGTAATTGCCGAGCTGCATATAAGTATTGTCTGCATTAGGGCCTACGACTGCTATCTTCTTCACGCCTGAAGCGATAGGAAGCACTCCTCCTTCATTCTTCAGGAGCACCATGGTCTCGCATGCGGCCTTATGTGCAAGTTCCGCATTCTTCTCGCTGCTGATTATTTCAGGACCGAAATCCTTCCAAGGATCCATCTCCTTCGGATCATACATACCGAGCTTGAAGCGCTCCCTGAGTGCCCTGCGGAGATTGACATTGATATCCTCTTCTGTGAGAAGACCGCGCTCGACAGCTGCAGGAAGCATCTTCTGGAAGTTACCTCCGCACTCCACGTCGCAACCGGCCTTGATGGCAGCGGCTGATGCGCTCTCTGCGTCAGGATGGGTCTCGTGACGTCCCTTATAATAGAAATTATCAATGGCGCCGCAGTCGGATACGACCATTCCGTCATATTGCCATTTCCCGCGAAGGATCTCACCGAGAAGCCTGTCACTTGCGTTGCAAGGCACTCCTTCGTAACGGTTGTATGCGCCCATCACCTGCTGGACGTGGCCGTCCTTGACAAGCATACGGAATGCAGGAAGATATGTCTCCCAAAGGTCACGCTGAGAGACCTTGGCGTCAAACTTATGGCGCGAGGACTCAGGTCCGCTGTGCACTGCAAAGTGCTTTGCACAGGCTATGGTCTTGAAATAATCGGGATTGTCACCCTGCATGCCCTTGACCGTTGCGGTGCCCATGACTCCGGACAGGAACGGGTCCTCGCCGCATGTCTCCTGACCGCGGCCCCAGCGAGGATCACGGAAGATATTTACATTAGGGCACCAAAAAGAAAGTCCGTGGCACCAGGCAGAGCAGGTAGCCTTGTCCTTACCGAACACAGGCTCCATGGAATTCCACTTGGCTCGTCCTTCATCGGAAACGGCAGTATAGATTTCGTACTGCTGAGCCTCATCGAATGTGGCGGCAAGGCCGATGGACTGAGGGAAAACGGTCACACCGTCTCCGGTAATGCCATGGCATGCCTCTGACCACCAGTCATATGCCGGGATCCCCAATCTGTCAATCGAGATGGAACCGTCCTGAAGAAGGCCGGACTTCTCTTCAATGGAAAGCAAGGATATCAGATTCTCCACCCTCTCATCTATTGAGAGCGCAGGATTCCGGAAAGGGTAATCGTACTCAGCAGTCTGTTGCTGCTGTTTAGGAGCGCAGGATGCGAACACTATGACCGCAAGCGCAAATACAATTGATTTTTTCATTTTATATTGAGTTTCAATATGATTCTGTGAATCATCTTTTCGTTGGAGTCAAAGACCCGCACATAATACACTGTCTTCCCCCAGGCACCCGCTTTGATAGATACCTCAAGGTCAACGGTCTCCCCCGCCTTGATATATATGCGTCCCGTATAGGCACTCACACAGGAGCAACTGGTCGTGAGACCGCCGAGACGGAAATCCTTATCAGAAGTATTGGTCAGTTTGAAGGTATGGAAAAGAGTCCCCCCATCCCAATCCACTTCACCAAAATCCCATTCATTACAGTCCAGGACAATCGGGCAGGTCCCGCCATCAATCTGGCAGGATGGCCCGAAAAGCAGCAATGCAAGGGAAAGGAGCAATGTCATAGTATCAGAAGTTTCTTTCTATTATCTTGGAAATCAAAACATCACCCTTATATTCCGGATCCCCGGAATAGTCGAGGAGAACTATGCCCATGGGGCCTTTCCGGCTCCATGAATCAAGGCTTCCGACAAGCACAGGAGCAACGCCCGCGGCAAATTCATGCGGACGCGGCAGACCATCGCGGAAGAAATATCCGGATACATGGTTTACACTCCAGACCTCCCCGCTTTCACCGGCGAACTTCGCCGCATGCTCCATGAAGCATGCAACCTTGCCGTCAGCAAACTTGTCATCATCCTCCCATTCGTATTCATCCTGCACGTTTATAGTAACCTTCTTTCCGTCCGATCCGGCAATGCTGCTGCCTTCACCCCAGCCGTATGCACGGGCTCCGCACATGAATCGTCCCGCGCCGAAATCATTCCTATTGATGAAAAGTATCTTTCCGCGAAGGTCGCCAACAGTAAGTCCCGGCCTGAAAGAAGACATAGCCACACCGAGGTCACAGTACTTCTTCTCAAGAGAACTCAGGCCATCTTTTGCCGCCTCAAGCACGTCATCAGGAAAATCTGTATTCTCTATCCTCGTGACAATTACCGCGAATTCCGAAGGTTGTTCTTTCAGCATGCGCGCTATGATGCCCACAGCCTCGTCGGCGCTTACACCCGCATCCACATAACTGTGCATGATGCGCAGGCTGCCTGTGTCGTTGTCTTTGAATCCGGGCCTGAGGTCGAATGCCCTCACCCCCATCATGAACTGCGTCTCAATGTCGTAACTCTGCGTCCCGGCATACATCCTTGCAGGGTCATCGACCGGAATGGTTCCGGTGGCCGCATCATGGGATCCCGGCATGGAGACCTGCCATACAGGCATATCGTCAGGAAGAGCCTTCATCCAGCATGAATAATCCTTGCTGCATGAAGCAAACAGCATGCAGAAAACCGCTACGGTAAAAAACGGGAAAGGGGTTCTCATAATTTCAGTTTTTCTTAAGTCTTCCGGCAGCATCACCACAGATGGTCAGGTACCTGTCGGATGGAACTCCGTCCTCAAGCGGCACAATTACCTGTCTGTATGCAGGCTCCGGCACTTCACGGGCAATCCTGAAGATGGCTGTACCTTCGTTCACCTCGTCGTACATCGAGATGTAGAGGCTTTCACAACCCGCCTCGATGCAGGCATCTATCTGCCTCTGGAGGAATTCACCGCCGCGGCGCGGCACTGCATCTCCTGCTCCGGGGCACATGTTCTCCCAACTGAATCCAGGCCAGACATCCCCGGCAAAATCGATTCCGTGCTCCTTGCACCACTTCACGTCTTCAGGTATAATCTTCTTGAACTCGTCGAAATCTTCGTTCTCGAACCTTCCCACGTACCATGGCATGATGATGTCAGCCCTCTCAATGTACCCGTGCAGCCTTTCCAACTCCCTGGTATCGGGACCTCCCTCGCGCCAGTAGGTTGGAACGCCCAGCATGATGCTGTAGCCGCGTTCCTTGAGGCCGTCTATGATCTTGTCCGCCTCGTCCATATAATATGCTGCCCTGTCCATGAATCCTATACCCCATACCACAACCAGCGGCTTACCGTTATGCCACAGATATGACGGACGGGCATCATGGTCGAACAGATCGTAGCGGTCGTTCAATTCGTCGATATCCTTGAGGAGCACATCGGTCATGGTACCCTTCTCTCCCCCGCTAAGGTCATACATTATGCAGATCGCCCTATCATAACGCTCGGCGCATGACATGGCATTGTCGATGACCTTGAGGTAATGTTCCCTCATGGCGTTGGTGATATTGGGAATGAAACGCTGCATGAACACACCGTCAAGCCCGTATTCCTTCATCCAGCGGAAATGGACGTCCACCGAACTATAATCATATGCCGAATACACCTGCGGTTCGCTACCGTCCGCCATCTTGCCCGGGATAGGATAGATCCGAGGATATTCAAGCACTTCCGGAAGCATATCCACATGATATGTTCCGTCCGGCCGTGCATACCCACCGGCATAGTCCTGTCCTTCCGAAGGAGAACTGAACCATCCCTGATATCCGGCCATCGCAAGACCCTTGTATGAGTCATAGCTTATGCTGGACTTCACTCCCCACTCCTTGTTAGGGAGAGGTCCCATCTCAAGCTCCAGCACACCGCCGGCTACGATGTCGGCATGGCTGATGGTCGGCTCGTTCCAAGGCTTGCCGTTGAGTGTTGCACTCTGGATATATTTATTGTCGGCAGAGACACCGTCCGCCCTGACCTCGAAGGTCTTTCCGTCAGGAAGATGGATCTTCGCATGCTCAAACAGCGGGCTTCCGATGCTATACTCCGGCTTTCCCGGACATACAGGGAAGAATCCCAGGCTGGAGAACACGACGAATGACGTAAGTCCACCGCCGTCCTCATCTCCAGGCATGCCCATATAATCATTGCGGAACCAGTTGTCGAGCATCTGGCGCACACGCTTCTGGGTCTTCCATGGGGCTCCGGCGAAATTGTACAGGTACGGCACGTGCAGGGACGGCTCGTTGCCCATGGAGAACTGGCCGACATTGCCGGTATGGTCGGGCAACTTGGCATAGAAATCATATTTGTCCATGCCGAGCGGTTCGGCGAACATGCTGTCAAGCTGCGCCACGAACTTGTCGTCGCCTCCCATCAGGGACACGAGATCATAGACATTGTGCTGGACATCCCAACGATATACCCAGGCATTGTTCTCATCGTAGTACTCGCGGGCACCCATGCCTCCCGGGAAATTGTAGTCAAACGGCTCTATGAAACGCCCCTTGGAATCCTTCGGATGGAAGAAGCCGGTCTCCCTGTTGAACAGGTTGCGGTAGTCGAAAGAGTGCTTGTAGAAATATTCCGACTCAGCAAGCGCATCCTTGTCGCCGGTCCTGTCAAAGACGGCCCTGAGAAGCTTCGATGCAGCCCAGCAGTCGAAAGAAGTACCGGTGGTCACAGGAATAGGCTGTCGTTTTTCGAAAGAGTGTACATTAGGGTCCGTCTCCTTCTCACCCTCCAGCAGCGCCGGCAAGTAGCCATGCTCCCAGTAGAATCCGTCAAGCTGTCCGGCCTCAGCATTGCTCCATGGGCAGACAGTACGCCCCTTGAGGCTCCTTGCAGCGGCTGAAGCCGCTTTCTGCACGTCAACGTCAAGGCCCTTGGCAACGGCATCTGCAAGTGATGCGATTGTGTGACAGCAGTTCATGCCGCGGCCCGCACCGGTGACGCCCGGGAAGCAAGGCAGCCACCCGTGTACGTTTTCATCGGACATCCTGATATATGATGCAAGAATATTCTCTTCCAGGGAAGGATCTACGATAGTACGCAGCGGATGTGCTGAATGGTAGGTATCCCACAGCCAGTCATCGGTGTAGTAAGGGATGCCACCGTCCTCATGAACGCTGTTGTCCTCGCCGCTCCAATAACGGCCGTCCTCGCTCATGCAGACAGGTCTCTCAAGGGTACGGTAATATGATGTATAGAAAACCGCCAGATCATCCGCGCTGCCGCCGTTGACCTCGAGCCGTCCCAACGCCTCGTTCCATATCTTTCTCCCCTGTGCGGCGAGGGCATCGACATCGTAATCCTTTATCTCTCGCGCAAGATTCTTAGCCGCCTGCTCCTCACTGATAAACGACACACCGTAGCGTATGCGGAGTTCAGGCACATTGAACACCAGTTCAACGCTGCTGCCTTCCGCTGTCCTCACGCTTTCCGGAGCATTGTCCAACTCGGCATAAACATATGCCTTGGTACCTGCACTGAGGCGGCAATATCCGCTGACCGTGCTGCCGGCGGCTTTGAAGTATGAACCGTTGAAACTCAATGTCACCGGTCCGTCCCCGCGGAACTCAAGGTCATAGATCGCTGACTGATGCGATGCCGAGAATTTCGAGTGTACAGTCGATTCTGCAAGCTCGGTCTCATACCAATACGGAGTGATATGCTCGTTGTCCCAATTCAGTTTCAGCCCCGGGAATCCGATGGACAGAGGCGCTTCGCTCCTATGGTTGACCACGAACAGAGGCAGTCCATTCACATACTCGTCAGTAACCTGCCTGCGGAGCGGGAACACCCGCAGCATGGAATGTGGCAGGCTTACAGTAGGAAAAACCGGCACCAGCAGATGACTGATGTTGCCGATATAAGGGTTTACATAATCGACTGGTTCTTTCTGCTCCTGAACGGACTCGCAGGAAACAGACATTCCTGCAAGGCACAGCAGAGCAATTAACTTGACAATTTTATTCTTCATCACTTATTCAATTCTGCTTTGACTGCCTTGACCGCAGCAGCGGCATCAAGTGTTTCGTCGGTGACAATGGTCTTGAATGGTTCAAGCACTTTCTCCAGGCTTGCACAGGCCTTGGCATTGCCGGACCCGCGTATGATACGGATCTTCTCATAATCCTGCACCCCCTCTATGAAACGCTCGAAGCGCATGCTGCTCCCTTCCGGATAAAGAAGATATGTGTCACCGCTCACCCATCCGCCGAAACGGCTGTCCTTGCAAGGGTCTGCAGGCCAGCTGTTGAGGGCCCAGCGGAGATACCCGCTGAAATGCCTTGCGGCAGAGGATATGCCGAGGAATTCTGATTCGGCGAGAGGCGAGAATGTGAAAGTGTTCGGATGCTCAGGACCGCAGCAGGTATAGATGGTGGTCTGGAGGCCCTCAGCCTTACGCTGATGAATGATCTCCTCCGGAATATTTCCATATCCGTATCCAAGACTGATGTCATACATGATGTCCACGACATCAGGAGAATAGTTCACGGCACCGGCAATCTTGAATTCAGGGTCAGCCTGACGGACGATCTTGCGGGCGGCGATAAGCTGGTCCATAGGACGCTCGTCCATGGCGATACAGGACTTTTCGAACCAGCCCTTAGCGCGGAGATGCTTGGCGAAATCCGTGAGGAAAGGAAGGATTATGTCCTCATATGCCTGCTCGCCCGGCTTGCAGTCCACATTCTTGACGGTTGATGTGGCGAGGTCGAAATATTCGAATGTATAGCCCCACGGAACGATGGTATAGCAGTCTATCTGCTCGGTGATCCCGCATGAAAAAGCGAATTCGACCCACTTGTCAAAGACTGAATAGTCGTAACTCCAGCTTCCATCCAGATGTTTCGTCTTGGCGACCATGCTCTCAAACGGATCATAGGTCTGACAGTTCCATGGATGCTGGATTATGGATGTAGTCACGGCCTTTCCGCCTGCGGAGGCATATTTTTCCATAATAGGGCGCATCCTGGCAAAATGCTCCTCGCTCCAGAGAGGCACATTGAAATAACGTGCGACAGCATATGGATTCTGCCAGAGGTCAAGATGGAATGCCCAGTCCTCAGGCTCAGGAAGGACACGGTCAATGACTGTAAGTGTGTATGGAAGTGTGACAGAAGATTTTCCATCATCAAGGGTTACAGATCCCTTGTACTTGCCGGGAGCGGCGCCCTGAGGTACGGAAACCGTGAACCAGACAGGACAGGTCTCCCCGGCATTGACATTATAGCAGCACGCATTGACAAGACGGTCAGGCTGCAAGCCCATATCTTTCCCAAGGCTGCCGAATGCATCGACTATGACATAATCGACGAAAGAAACGCTGACGGCTTCAGCCGGGATGACATTCTTCCCGGACTTGAGTTTACCAGCCTTAACGGTAATCTTTGCCTGGTCAGCGGCTGAAAATACAGCCTGCAGATTGACTCTCTCCCCTTTCCATGCCTTCAGGACAGGTGCGGCCTCGCCTTTCGGAGCAGTATCTTTTGCATATCTGACATCGGTCGAGCCCCAGACAAAAGCCGGAGCATTCTGGGCATATCCTGCAAGGAATACAGGAATCATCGCCAATAATGTAAGGATTCTTCTCATATCGGTTATAGTTTTACTTTTGCCATTACAGGACAGTGATCGGAGAGGAACCCTCCGTCAGGACCTTTCGGAGGCATGATCTCATACTCGGAGCAGGTCCCTTCACTGATGAAAATATAATCTATGATAGCAGGCAGAAGGTGCTCGGGAATCCTGTTGGAATTCAGCATCTTCTCGAAATCATGATATCCATGGTAACTTGCCGGCTGCAGTTTCTTATGAGCCGCGATCTCGTATGTATGAAGCATGCCCATGTCACGGACATGCTGGATATCCGGAGATTCCTTGGAGGAATTGAAATCACCTGTCATGACCATCGGGCAGTCCCCGCCTATCTCCTTGGCCTTGCGGCAAAGAAGATTGACACCTTCCCTGCGCGCGACGACACCCACATGGTCAAGGTGGGTATTGACAAAGAAGAATTTCTTGCCGGTTGACTTCTCCTCAAGAAATGCCCAGCTCGCAATCCTTACACACGCGGCATCCCACCCGAGGCTGGGCACGTCCGGGGTCTCGCTCAGCCAGAAATTACCACACTGCAAAGCCTTGAATCTGTCCTTGCGGTAAAAGATGGCACTGTGTTCACCATCCTTCCTGCCATCCTCGCGGGCGACGCCGACGCACTTGTATCCTTTCAGCCTTTTCTTCAGGAACTGCTTCTGGAAGTAAAGCGCTTCCTGTGTACCAATAACATCGGCCCCTGTGGACTTCAACGCCTCAGCAAGCCTCTCCTTCCTGTTCTCCCAGCAGTTCTCCCCGTCATCGGCGGTCCCGTACCTGACATTGGAAGTGACTACGGTAAGGTCAAGGCCCAGGGATTCATTCTGGGCACCAGACATGAACGGAAGCACCATGAATGCGGCAATTGCAATCAAAATCTTCTTCATTTTGAAATTATCTTTATAAACTTGTACTATTTTTTAAAATATTATATAATTTTGTATAAATCAAACCTTTCCGATCATGGCACGTGTAATCCTGATGACCGACTTCTCCGAGGCCTATGCAAGACGACTTCTGCTTGGAATCGCCCAGTATGCTCATGATGTACATGAAGCATGGAGTCTTTCGCGGCTTGCCACCTCCACGAAAGAGAAGGTCGGCATGGAGGCCATAGTGAAATATGCCAGAACCATCCATGCAGATGCAATCATAGGTCAGTTCGAGCCTGATGACAATCTCGACCTTTTCAAAAAGGAAGGGATCATCGTCATCGCCCAGGACTACAAGTCCAGGTTCCTTGATATCCCGAATATCACGGCCAATCATTATGAAGCAGGACAGCGCGGGGCCGAATACTTCCTAAAAAAAGGATATAACTCGTTCGCTTTCTTCGGACCGGCGGATGTCGTCTTCTCCGACGAACGCTACCAGGGGTTCAGCGATACCGTAAAGAAGGAGCGCCCCGAAGCCAAGCGTTCATCACTGCGTGTGCATGGCTCCGGCATCTGGGGTTATGACCTCGATGAAGTAAGCGAGTGGCTCAAATACCTGCCCAAACCGGTGGCCATAATGGCAAGTGATGACAACTGGGCCTACTACATAACGGAAGCGGTCGAAATCCTCCGCTACAGTCATCCGAAAGGAGGTTTCCGCATCCCTGAGGACATAGCCGTGCTCGGAGTGGACAACGACGAAGCCATATGCAAGCTCTCCAACCCGAACCTGTCATCAATTGACCAGGATGTCGAAAAGGCCGGATACAAAGTAGCCAAGCTCATACAGGAAATGATCTGCAATCCGGGAATGCAGATGGAGAACATCTACGTCGCCCAGACCAACATAATCACACGCCAGTCATCCGACATCTTCGTCAACGACAACCCATATATTGCCACAGTGCTCAAATACATCCACGAGCACATCAACCAGAAACTCTACGTCGATGACATAGTCGCGCAGGTCCCGCTCTCCAGACGCCTGCTTGAGACAAAGTTCAGGGAGAGGATGGGAACATCGATCTACAACTATATCAGGAACGTGCGTGTCGAAAAGATGGCTGAACTGCTCAGGAACGGAATGTCCGTATCCGAAGCGGCTTTCGACCTTGGATTCGGTGATATCAAAAATATGTCAAGGACCTTCAAAAGTGTCAAAGGCGTCCCGCCTTCGGAATATCACAAAAATCAATAATTGAATTCGTAGTCAAAATCCGCCCCGCCCGCTCCTATGCGGAAAGTGTGGACTTCGTTCTTTGCCGGCTTGACGGCTATCACATCGCAGCAGAGACTCTCGTCCATTTCGTATGTAGCGCGTCTGGTACCCGGCATCAGCTGCTGAGGAGAGCAGAAACCGAGGCCCTGGCTGACGAAATAATTGACATTCCTGTCAACTTCGTGCATATTGAAATGGCTGTCACCGCAGAAAAGTCCGATTATGTTGTGCTTCGTCTTCAACCCGGCAAGGACATCCATCATCATCTCGTTGCTCTTGAGGTTATATGGAGCAGGTATATTATGCCAGCGGCCGCTTGGGTGCGGCATATAGTGACAGGCAACGAGAATGCTCATTTCCTCAGGGGTATCATTCACAAGATTCTTGAACCACTCGACCTGCTCGTCGTCAAAGATGTAATACCTGTCGTGCTGGGTTCCTGTACCGGAACTGTTCAAAAGTATGATCCTGAAATTCTTCTCCGGAATGTCATAGTAATGATAGACCTTCCCGGGAGTAAGGTGCAGATTGCCGCCGGCCTTCTCAAGACCCGGCTTCTGGAACATATCCTGGAAGCGTTCCTCGCTGTTGAAAGTGCCTTCACCCGCATCCCAGTCATGGTTGCCCGGAGTATATAGGAAAACTCCCGGATATTTCTTCATCTCATCGCTGACCCTGGTCATGATTGTGGTGCTGATATCCCTGCTGATATGCGCGGGTCCGATGTTGATGCCGATGTCACCGAGGCACAGCATGAAGTCATAGTTCCAGATATCGCTGGTCTCCGCCACATAGCCTATGTGGCGGAACCGGTAGTCCGTGTGCGCATGAACGTCAGTGAAAATCGGGAAAATGACAGTCTCGTCATCTCCCTTCCATTCCAGATAACGGTCATGAGCTTCTGTAACCTGAGGAACAACGAAATCCGGAATCTTGTATTCCGGCGCCTCTGTGCCGTAGTCGCGGGGAAGTTCTCCTTCGGTGTAAAGGTAAAGATCAAGGCCCTGGCCGTTGATGTACTCCTGATATTGAATCTTCAGTTCATGCTTCCCCTTGTCCAAGGTCTTCTTCGCCATCGTATAGCTGCCGGTGGAATTGAGTTCGACCAACGGTTCTCCGTCGACGAAAAACCTCGAATTGTCGTCAGAGTAAAGCAGGAAGGAATATTCTTTCTCACCAGGAACGGTAAGGGTAGATGTGTATTCTGCCACAAAATGATCCTTGGCCGGATCCACATAATCTCCGAGCTGGAAACACCTGCCTGTACCGGTCACAGTCGGTTCTCCCAGTGTGGAGAAATCATCGGGCAGACAGGTGCCCTCATAGCCTTCCCATATCTTGTACCTGACTTCTCCCTCATTATACTCCAAGGTGCAGGAACTAAGCGCTGCAATTGCAGCAAGTACCAATATAGTCTTTTTCATTATCTGATATAATATGCGTCAGCTGGGATTTCTTCCGGTTTGCCATCGCGGTCCCAGAAGATCTTGAGCTCCTGGCCCTCATAGCTTTCAAGATATTTGAGTGTGAACGCATGTACACCCGCCTCAAGCGGAGCGAAGCCCCTCATGAGTGCAGCGGAATGAGTGCCGTCATTGTCGACCACGTCCTTTCCGTCTATCTGGAGAAGGCCTCCGTCATCGCAGAGAAGACCGAAATTCCATACTTTGGTCTCAGGAATGTTGATATAACCGGTGAAAATGAATCCGTAATAGTCCTCCTGTTCGGCAGGATCAAGCGCCGGCTGTGCAAGAGTGCCGTCCTTGACGAATGTGCCCAGTTTCAATATGTCATCAGTGCACTTGAAATCACCGGTATAGTAACTGAACTTGACACCGTTCTCGCTGACCGCCTGCCTGAGTGCCGGTGAATAATGGCATTTCTGTGCAGTAGTGTTGAACTCTATGCTTTCCTTACCGTCCTTGAAGGCCTTCGCCCTGATGGTTGTTGTCTCATCCATGGTAAACGGTGAGGTGTATAACGGAGCCTCGATGGTCGGCTCGCTGCCATCAATTGTATAATGTATCTCAGCGCCTTCGGTGAGCGTGCCGAGGGTCATGGTCAGAGTATCAAGGAAAAGGTCGATACGGCCACCTTCGATGGTGTACCATACCGGGGAAATGATAGGTTCGTCACCGGTGAGGGAATACGGCAACGCCTCATCAGAGGTCCACAGCGCCTTGTTCGGAGTTCTGCCAAGAGTAAAATGAAGTTCACCACCCTGCAGTATCTCCGCATAAGTGATATACGCCCTGTCTATGGTCTTGCCGTTGAACTCAACGCTTTGGATATACTTGTTCTTCGCCGGATTGTCGGCAGTGACGGTGAACTGCTTGCCATTCGGCAGCGTGAATGACACTTTATCGAACAGTGGTGTGGTGAACACATACTGCAGGGTGCCCGGACAGACTTCGTAGAGTCCTATAGCGCTCATCACGTACCACGCCGACATCTGACCGCAATCCTCATTTCCCGAAATGCCCTCAGGCGTATCCTGATACATCTCATCAAGCATCTGACGGGTCCTCTCCTGGGTCTTCCATGGCTGGCCGAGGTAATCATAGATATAGCACATATGGTGGCTCGGCTCGTTGCCGTGGACATACTGACCGACGAATCCTGTCATGTCAGATACATGACCGGCTGTCTCGGAGGAAACTGTGAATATGCTGTCAAGGGCTGCAACGAATCTTTCCCTGCCACCAAGGAGGTACTCCATTCCCTTGAAATCCTGAGGAGTGAAGAACCTGTACTGCCATGCATTGGCTTCAGTGAATTCCCGGCTTGTCTCAACAGGATTGAACGGGTCCACCATGCTGCCGTCAAGGTTGCGGCCGCGGAAGAAGCCGGTACTGCCGTCAAAGATATTGACGAAGTTCCTTGCACGCTTGAAATATTCCGTCGCAACAGCCTCATTTCCGATGGCCTCGGCGAATTTCGCAATGCACCAGTCGTCATATGCATATTCGAGAAGGCATGAAACGGATTCCCTGCACTTGTTGGCCGGAATGTATCCCATGTCCTTATAGTATGACGAACCCTTGGCATTGACATTGGAAGATGTCACCATGGCATTCAGCGCATATTCCACATCAAGTTCAGGGACGAGGCCCTTGAACCATGCATCAACGATGAAAGGTATGCTGTGGTAACCGATCATGCACTCGGTCTCACCGGATGCCAGCGGCCAGAGAGGCAGTACGCCGGTAGCCTGGTACATATCAAGACAGCTGAAGACTATATCATGAAGTTGTTTAGGATATATGAATGACGCAAGAGGAAGCCATGCGCGGAATGTATCCCACAAAGAGAGGGTTGAATATGACCGTCCAAACATGGCCTTGCTTATTTCTCCGTTGTTGCGACGGAAAAAACCGCCGCAGTCGGACGTCACATTAGGCACGATCGCAGTATGGTACAATGCAGTGTAGAATGTCCTCTTCTGGGCCGTTGTACCACCTTCTACAGTAATCCCGGAAAGGAAATTCGCCCAGTCAGCCTTGTTCTGCCGGCACATGGAATCGAAGTCAAATGCAAATGTCCCACCTTCGACATCAAGATTGTACCGGGCATTCTCGTACGACACGGATGAAATACCGACCTTCGCAACCACCGCCCCCTGCCCGTCAGGGAAGGTAAGGACGGCCTGACGCACATTCGTCTCGAACCTCTCCGGAGAATCGATGAACTTATGGTCGTCAACGTAACGGATGGACTCTATCTCATGCGAGAACTGCGCGACGAAATATATGTACTGGTCAGGAACCCAGGCAGTCGACTTCCTCATGCCGATAACTTCATCCGGTGCGGTCTGCTTGATCTCTACCTCCTCAACCTTCTCATCGGTGATGGAGTGGTCCATATCGATCACAAGGACATGCGGCATACCTTTGCAGTATGTATAACGGTGCCATCCGGTATGGGTGGTAGCAGTCAGTTCAGCCCTGAGCCTTTCGTCACAGAAATATACGGAATAGTATCCGGGCTCCGCAGTTTCATCCCTATGGTTGTATCTTAGGTGCTCGTATATGTCACCTTCAAGACTGAGGTCGACGTCATGGTTACTCGGGTGGAAAAGGATATCGGCAAGGTCAGCGCATCCGGTACCGCTGAGGTGGGTATGTGAAAATCCGATTATGGAATCCCTGTCGTGATGGTATCCGGAGCAGGCATCCCAAACACCCCGGTAATTGTCAGGACTAAGCTGGACAGCGCCGAACGGAGTGGTAGCTCCCGGGTATGTATGACCGTGAAAACCGGTCCCGATAAACGGATCGACATAATCTACCGGTGACTTCTCCACCGGTTTGCAGGCTGCGAGAAACGCAGCGGAAATAAAGAACAATGCTATTGAATTTCTCATCTGACAGAGCATACTTTTTCTATTATACAAAGATAATAAGATATACTCCAAACACCTAAAACCAAAGCCTTGATTTTTCCACAAATTGCAAACAACTGCAAGCATCCGACGATATAAAACAATAAAGGGTGGCGTTTCCGCCACCCGATTAAAAATTAGATCCAGATTACTGAGCCTGGTAACAACCGAGGTCAACCTTTCCGTTTGTGATACGTGGGTTGCCTGCGAGATCAACCGCGTACTTCTCAAGAAGTGCCTTGATATCAACAGTGAATGGACCGCCCATCTCAGTCTTCTTGCTGTTATAGGTGACAGTACCGAGGGTACCTGCGCCAAGAGCCTTTCCGAGAGGCTTGTAATCAGCAGTAAGAACAGTTGAGACATCGAAACCGAGATCCATATTGATCTGATCCTGGATAGTGATATTGCTGGACTCCTTGATGCTACCTTCAATCATGTTGTTGGCAAGTGTACCTGCACCGCCGCCCATATTGAGGAATTCATTCTGACGCTCATACTCAGGGTCAACCATTTCCTGGGTACAAGGAGAAGTGAAGTTGCCTACAAGGATGTTGTTGGCGAAGCATGATGCAATGTCACCACGAAGAACCATACCTGAGTAAGGTCCGCCATACTCAGCCCAGTTATAGTTGTCCACTACGGTATTATTGACAAAGATAAGTCTGGTCTGATTGTAAGCGATAAATGTTGAAGCATATCCGTCCTTCTTGGAAGCAACGTTACCTACAATAAGATTATTGACTATAGTAGCAACGACAGGCTCACTATCTGACATACCCTCACCGAATCCGAATGCAGGGCCATGACCATTTGAGCCACCATTGTTGGCAACTATACAGTTGACAACAGTAAGAGTTGTAGCATATTTGCCTTCGTTCGTACCGATAGCACCCTTCTCAGATGTGTTGTCATGGACGTAGCAGTTGGTGATAGTAATAGGACCACCTACGCAGTGAACTGCAGTACCGTGGTCACCTGCACACTTCCTGATTTCGAAATATGAGATATTGCAGTAACCCTCCATTGGAGTTCCGTCAGAATTAGCACACCAGAAGCCGTACTTCCCACCCCCGTCGATGACAGAAAGGTTATCCATGCTCTGCTCTGTGAAATCCTCGTTCCAACCACCGGATACACTCTTGTTGGCATTGCTGCCACCCATCTGGAATCCATGAGCATCAGCAGATGAGAATATCGCACCACCCTGAACGCGGATCTCCTGGAAAGGATTGGCAGAGTTAATTGCAGCCTGAAGGTCGTCACCAGCCTTTACAAGCACTGGAACGGTAAATATAGCAACCATATTGCTGTAAACTTTGTCACCTTCGGTAGTCTGAATGTAACCCCATACATAGTAGGTGTCACCTTCTTTAATACCGGTAAGCTGAGCTGAGGTAGATCCTATAACGGACGGGCCCATCGAAGTAACAGTTCCGGAAGCAACATCGGAAGACTTGCTGACAACATACCCCCATGACTCATAATCATCAGGAATACCTGATTTGAACTCGAAAGCAAGATCAGCAGTTCCTTCATCGAGATTGAGATTCTTAAGAGTACCTGCGATAGAAACATCAAGCTTATGAGGCTTCTGGCTGACGACAGCCTTAAGGGACTGACCGGATATGCTGAATTCCGCACGACGGATGACGTCCTGAGTGTTGCGCCTTAATGTAAAGGTAGCAGTATTGCCGCTCTGGCTGACAGATATCCAATCGTATGTAGCGTCCGGAGTAAGTGAGCCGGGCACATCCATCGTAATGGTTGTTGGGGTATACTCAACAACTTTTCTGTATGGATTCTGCTCAAGCTGAGGAAGGGATCCCTTCTCACATGAAGTGAGCAGAAGTGCTGAGCAAAGTGCTGCGAAAAATATTTTCTTCATATTCATAATCTATTAATAACCTGCGTTCTGCTTGAGAGCACCCTGTGACTTGGTAATCTGCTGAGAAGGATAAGGGAATACCACAAGGTGATCATCCCACTTAGCGCTCTTGCTCTGGTTGATGTAATCCTGATAAGGACCTACACCTGGCTCAGGCTCACCAAGAGTCTTGACTGAAGGGTCCCAAAGATCCGTCTTAATCTGCTGATAATCCACACCCTTGACCGTAGTAGCAATACCGGTAAGAGGGTCCATGACTTCACCAAGATCCTTGGTAGCATCATTGCCGGAAGCATCCTTTGCAGGGTCGAGACCCTGACCTACAGGAGACTCAGGCCAGCTTCTCCAGACATGGAAGAGAGCACGTGGATGTGCCTCGAGGCATTCGATAGCATAGCTTTTGAGTTCGGCTCCAACTCCTACACCAACAGCCCAACGCTTGAGGTCGAATGCGCTGTCAGAGAGAACCTCGAACATAAGTTCGCAAACACGCTCGTGATAGAGTTCCATCCAGGTACCGGTGCAATTTGCATCAAGACCTGCACGTCTACGTATTGCATTGAGATCACTTGCTGCAGCAGATGCATTTCCCTTGTGGAGATTAGCCTCAGCGCGGTAAAGCATACACTCAGCGAAGCGGATGCAATGGAAGTTGATGCGGGCGGTAGGCCAGCCACCACCTGATTCATTGACATAACCTGCCTCGATGAAATCAGGATGGCTGAAAGGCTCCATCCATTTGTTGATCTGGAAACCGGTCTCAACATCCTGTGCTCCATAGTAGTTCATGGTCACACCATTGTACTGCCACTCCTGGTTGTACTCGAGGATAGTCCTGCGCATACGCTCATTCCTTTCGCGAGGACCGTCTTTGATGAACTCTGCATAAGCGTCATATGATGGCTTGAACTGTCCCCATCCGTTGTAAACATTGTAGCCTTTGTTCTCAAGGGTACATCCAGGGAACTCAGTTCCAGTACGAGGCATGTGACCACCGTTTGATGCGATAGACCAGCAATATTCCTTGTTCCACCATGTCTTGACATCGTCATTGAAGAGAGATGAGTAAGAATCAACGAGGCCACGGCCTTCGCCTTCCATCTGATTGACGGTCTTGATGACATTATCCCACTGGGACTCATCCCAGGTTGCCCAATATGCATATGCACGTACCATAAGTCCAAGAGCGGATTCACGACAAGCGCGGCCATGCTCCTGAGATGTGTATTTATCAATACTAGGAAGATACTCTGCAGCCTTCTGGAAATCATTAACGATCATTGCGTAATCGTCGCAGACGCTGGCCTGCTGAGGAGGAATCGAGAACTCGATGGATCCAGGGAAATCCTCATAGTTGAAATGAGGGATACCCTGATCCTTGGTCCCATAACGATAAGCCATGGTCAGATAGAGCCAGCCCCTGATGAAGTAAGCCTCACCAAGACTTCTCTTACCAACATATGAAAGTCCCTCCTTCTCCTCCTTCTCCTTCAACACATAGACAAGCCAGTTGGCTCGGGAGATGAACCTGTATGCCTGATCAAAGACATCACGGAGGACACTCTCATCTCCATTCCACTGAAGAGTGAAGAGCTGCGGCCAGTCACGTGTACGGCCAGGAACCATGGTAATACCGACGCACTGCTCCCAAAGGATATGACGTCCGAAGAGATCATCACCGTCGCAAAGAGGAGCATAGATAGATTTTACAGAAGATTCGATCTGATCGTCATTCTTGAGGAAGTTGTCCTGAGTTGGGGTTCCGAGAGGAGTCACATCAAGGAAATTCTGGCAAGATGACAGTGACAGAGCTGCGAGAGCAATAACAAGAATAAATATCTTTTTCATATTGTATCTCTGATTAGTAAGTGAGTTTTACGCCGAATGAGAGCACGCGTGAAACAGGGTACTTGAGACCGTCCCAACCGCCGCATTCAGGATCCATTCCGGAGTACTTGGTAAGTGTGAAGAGATTCTCGCCTGAGAAGTAGAGCATGCAAGAGCTGTTGCGGTCATTCAAATGACTGATCTTGCGGAGTACATTTGTGAAGTCGTAACCAATGGTCACGTTCTTGAGACGAATGTAGGATGCATCCTCAAGATACCAGGTAGAAGGAGTTGTGAAGTTTTTGTTGTCATCAATCCTGGTGAGACGAGGAATATTGCTGGTAGGATTATCAGGTGTCCATGAATTGAGGATATCACGGCCACGGTTGAAGTTTCCGTCACCATCACTGAAGAGAGTGTACTTGGCCATGTAAGCTGCCTGAGCACCCTGAACACCCTGGAGCATCATGCTGAAGGAAATACCCTTCCAGTCGAAACCAGCATTGAGTGCAAAGGTCCAGTCCGGAGCTGCATTACCGAAATACTGACGGTCGTTGGAGTCAATGACGCCATCATTATTGTAGTCCTCGAACTTGAGGTCACCTGGCTGAGCGTAAGGCTGGATAAGCTTGCCATCCTTCTGGTGGTCATAGACGTCCTCCCAGTTCTGGAAGATTCCAAGAGCATTGATAAGATAATATGAGTTGATAGGCTCGCCTACAGCAGTCTGGTAGATGTAGTCGACGTTACGGAATCCACCGCCGCCAGTCCAGACACCAGAAGTGCCATCATCATTGTAGATACCCGTGTCAGCAACCCAGTTCTTGTTGTATGAAACATTGGCGTTTGCATAGTATTTGAAATCACCGACCTTGTCGTTCCAGCCGATGACCGCCTCGAAACCACGGTTCTTGACCTCTCCCTGATTGATCTTCATAGCAGAGATACCGATGGTTGAAGGCCAACCTGTTGTCTGGTTCTGGATAAGGTTGAAGGTGCGCTTGTTGTATGCATCGAGGCTGAGAGAAAGGCGGTCATTGAACATATTGAGGTCAATACCGAAGTCCGCCTGCTCTGAAGTTTCCCAAGTAAGGAACGGGTTAAGAGCGCTGCCGAGGAAGTAGAAGGTACCGCACTTGATACCACCATTGTTTCCGTCTGGAACCTCAGGAATTCCGTACCACATTGACTGGCTGTTCCAGCCGGATGAGGTAAGAAGATTTGACTTGTAGTTCCAGCCGATTGAACCGAGGTTACCTACACGACCCCATGAAGCACGAAGCTTGAGGAGGTTGACAACGTCATTCTTAGGGAAGAATGGTTCGCTGGAAATCTTCCAAGCACCTGTTACAGCAGGGAAATCACCGTAGTTATGGTCTTCAGGAAGACGGCCTGCAATATCACGACGATAAGAAGCAGTTACAAAGTAACGGTCATCATAGCTGTAGGAAACACGTGAGATGATAGCGACGTTGGCATCCGGTCCGCTGAAGTAGTCATCGTTGATCTTGGTAGCGGAAGCATACTTCTGGAACTGGAAAGTCTCAGTCTCGTCAGAGAAACCGGTTGCGCTTGCGCTGAAGCCACGTCCTCTTGAATAATCTGCAGTTGTGGAAAGGAGGGCACCCACGCTATGCTTACCGAATGTACGGTCATAGATGAGGGAGTTCTCTGTCTTCCAACCGTCATCCCTGTAAGTGCCCATGCTAAGGCTGTTGTCAGCTTCAGGCTTACCAACTTCGAGGATTCTTGGATTGAAATCCTTGGAGATGCCGGTGTTTGCATAGTAAGTAAAACGGCTCTGGAAACGGAGGCCCTTGACAATGTTGGCAACTTCCAGACCGGTAGAGGTGAAGATATTGCTGGACCTGCTGTAATGAGATGAAGAGGTAAGTCCGCGGAATGGGTTGACAACGTCACCGTGAATACCACCGAACAGACCATATTGGGCAACATATTCAGGATCCTCGTTAGCAGTTCCTCCAAAGCCGGTGCCGTCCCAGAAGTAGCGGGATGCACTCTGAGGGAATGCGAGGGCACGCCAGATAGTTCCTGAATAACCGGAATCGGTATCAGTTCCCTTGCTGTCACCCTGTGACCAAGTGAGGTCTTCTGTGATTTTGATCCATTTGTTGATCTGGAAATCACCCTTATAGTTGATACCTATGCTTTTGCTGTAGGTTCCCCAAAGGACACCGTCATTGTTGTCAGACTTGAAGCTGACGCGGTTCTTAGCGTGCTCGCCACCAGCATTAAGGACAACGTTGTGACGATGATAGACAGCGGTACGGAAGATTTCCTTGAGCCAATCGGTACGGGTCTCACCGATGTAAGGGTTGACTGATGTATTCCAACCGTCCGGAAGAGTCTGTCCGGCAGCCTCGTATGAGCGCTTGCGCATCTCGATCTGCTCAGGAGCGTTGAGAGACTCAACTACATTGGTAGCCTGGCGGAAACCAACAAGTCCGTCATAAGCAACGGAAACACCCTTCTGGGCTTTCTTGGTGGTTACGATGATAACACCGCCTGCACCTGAGGTCGCACCATAAATAGCTGCAGAAGCAGCATCCTTTAGAACAACGATACTCTCGATGTCATTCAAAGAGTTGATAGGTGCACCTGGCACACCGTCCACAACCCAAAGGACACCGTCTCCATTAAGGGAACCCTGACCACGGATGACGACGCCCGGGGTGCTGGTAGGTGAACCACCATTGGAAGTAACGGTAACACCTGGGAGCTGCCCCTGCAGCAAAGCCTGGGTAGAAGTGACCGGGTGAGTAGCAAGCTGTTCAGGAGAAGCCACAACACCTACGGCAGCAGAAAGGTCCTTCTTCTTGGTAGCGACACCATAACCGAGGACGACTGCATCTTCAAGGAGTTCCGAGTCTTCTTTCAATGTAAAATTGACCGTAGTGCGTCCTGCAAGAGCCTCAGTAACGGTAGCATAACCGATGCAAGAAACTTCGAGGACTGCATTTGCCGGTGCAGAAAGAGTGTAGGTACCGTCAAGGTTGGTCACAGTACCATTGGTGGTACCCTGAACAACGACAGCTGCACCGACCACAGGGCCGACTGCATCACTGACTGTACCTGAAACCTTGACATTCTGTGCGCCTGCGCTCTGAGCGAACAGGAGATACAGAACTGCAAACAAAGTAAACAGTGATTTTTTCATAAATAGAAATAATTGTTGGTATGAAGATTTTTAAGATCTTTTCAGTTTAGGCGTGTTATTATGTGCGGTTATTAAATATGATGCAAAGATGGTAAATATTGCTGCAGCATATAATCGCATTTTGCGTTATTTTATCCTCAAATTGCGTAAAATACTGAAAATTATTCACAAATAGCAGCAGCACCGAACAATCCGACATATTCTATCGTACTGCAGATTACATTTATCTTTTCCAGAGATTTCTGATATGGGAACTTGGCCATCTCGGCATACATGGCATCCTTAAAATGCTCGAAAGCCTTGGAAATGCTTCCTCCAATGATGATTGCGACCGGATCATAGACGAACATTATCATGTTCATAAGTTTTCCGACATGTGTCCCGAATTCATTCATTACGGCAATCGCTTTCGTATCACCGCGCTGCGCCGCTATCTCAACATCCTTGCCCGTAGTTCCGAGTCCTTCGAAGAAGCGGCTGCTCGAGTAATACTCGTAATCTTTGTCAAGATATGGCAGACTGCCTATCTCCCCAGCCCCGGTATTGCTTCCGCGGTACAGTTTGCGGTCAATGATGATTCCGGCCCCGACTCCGGTCCCGAGCGTGATGCACACCGAATTCGCATAAGGCTTCGCCTCACCGTATTTGGCAACACCTATCGCAAAGCAGTTGCAGTCGTTATCCACATATACAGGAATACCGTATTTCCTTTCGAGTATATCCTTAAGATGAACCTCTTTCCATGAAGGGATGGCCACGACATCATAGACTATGCCCTGTACGGCATCGACGACGGAAGGAACACCTATTCCTATCGCCTTGACTCCCGGACACATAAGGGAGTCTATCATGGAGAACAACTGTTTGAGGACTTCTTCTTCGGAACCGTCAGCATGACACGGTTCGTAAATGATTTGGCTGATATTTTCGCCGTCCAACAATCCGGCGCGGATCTTGGTCCCACCGAGGTCTATTGCAATAATCATATCGTTCTATTTGATACGTCCGCTCTTCTCGACCCGTATGGTCTTTGTCTGACCATCGCCCCAAAGTATCGTAAGGTTGAACGGAACATTTGTTTCAACTGTGATGACAGGTTCTTCGGAAGCATCCTTGCGGGCCGCCGCCTTAAGGGATACGACCCCGTCCGGTCCGAACGGATACCTGTCAATACCATGAGCCTCGAGGTTCGTGACGTCCCACTCTATCTTCTCATCAGCATAATCCGACTTGATACCGAGTATGTACTCGATGAAAACGGCGATAGGCGGAAGCCCCGTCCAGCCGACGAAATCCTTGCGGGCCATGAATCCCTCTTTCTCCGCCTCAGGAGCATAGTACTCCCAGAAAGTATTCGTGTTCTTCCAGACGTCGAACACACATTTGTAGTGATTGAAGGCTATTTCCCTTGCTTCCTGTAAGTATCCTCTGCGCCAGAGTCCGTCTATGACCATATAATTTGTGCCAGGCCACACGCCACCCTGCCAGTATCGGCCAGCCTCGTTGTATTTCGGATGGTCTGCGGAAAGTGAAGGCACACGATGGGTGCGGTTGAATTCGGACTCATCGTCAAGATGCGCGACAAGCCTGTCAAGTTTCTCCTTCTCAAGGACATCGGTCTGAAGCGCCCAGAAAGCACTGATACCCTTGGTGCTGCAAAGCGTTCCGTCAGCATATCTGTCATGCAGGAAATTGTCCTCGTCGCTCCAGAGATATTCGTTGACATGCTTCTTGAGGAACTTCATCTCATCCTCAAGCTCCTCGATCTCCTGCCAGCGTTCGGTGTAGAAGCCTATCTGGAGCAGGCAGTCATCCACAAGAAGCTGCTGGAGATTGGTGTCCAGCCATTCCATATGTCCGTTGGAATAGATAGGATTGTATTCGCTCTTGACTCTTGGCATGTTGTCCATGCCGGTCCCCCAGCCGCTGCTCCAGTATGTTCCGTTAGGCCAGGTGCGGTTCATGCGCCACCATTTTGCATACCCTGCAAGCGCAGGGAAAATTGCATGGAGGCGGTCGAGGTCACCGTACTGCCTGTAGTATGCAAGCTCCACCCACGGGAGAAGGTTCGGTCCTGTCGATGTAGGATCATAACGCTCGAAGCAGTCTGAGCCGTCCGAACGTATCTCACGGCAGATGAATCCGTCAGGATGCTGCTTTGCATAGAAATTGTCAAGGGAATTCTGGAATGGGAAGAAACGGTAGCCGTATCGTGCGAACATCATCATGAAGCATGTGTCCCACATGAAGATATTGCCGTTGTATGCCACGTCGAGATATGAAGACACGAATCCCGATCCGTCCTTCGGCTGACATATATGGTCAATGGCTAATTTCCATGCATGCCAGTACATCTCTATCTCTTTTTCATGTCCGGCCCATGACGGTGCCGGAAGCACCTTCTTCGCCTGCTCGAACGTACCTGGAACAGTCTTTTTCGCAGCCTTTGTCCTGAATTCGTTCTCGGCGACGAACACTTCCTTGACGTAGGTATTCTTATATGGCAAAGAATACGGGCCTGACTTGAGGTCCTGTGCGCGCATCTGTCCTGAGAAAGCCGTGAGCACGGCTATGATGCATGTTAAAGTCTTTCTCATTTTTCAATTATTTGGTTGTGACCTTACGGATTTTCTTAGGGATGTCCACGTTCATGTATGTACCAAGGAACTCGTCGGAATGAGGACCGTATGCAAATACCGGGAGTATGGTAGGAGTATGGTCGTTGCTGAAGTACAGGCCCATGATACGTCCGGTCTTCTCATCTCCGTCGAGAATGACGAGTCCCCCTGTCTCATGGTCGGCGGACACTACAACGAGAGTCTCCCCGTTGGAGTCGGCGAACTTGAGCGCTTCGGCGATCGCCATGTCGAAACTGAGCATCTCCAGCACCGATCCCGGAAGACACTCCGAATGTCCGGCATAGTCAATCTTGGCACCTTCCACCATCAGGAAGAAACCCTTCTTGCTGAGTTTCTGGAGCTGTGCTATCGTCTCACGGGTGGCATCGGCCAAAAGCCCGAGGTTAGCCTCCTCCGCAGCATCATCCATCCTCTTGTCAATGCATATGACCTTGCCGTCCTGCTCATCGATCTTTGAATAATCCTCAATGATGTTGAAGCCGGCATCCTTGAGCTCACCGAGAAGATTGGTACGTCCGTCATGGCGACGCACGAAGTCACCCATTCCGCATCCGCAGATAATATCTGCCTTGGAATCCAGGATATCAACCGTCAGGTCATCCGAATCATCACGTTCGACGTTATGTCCGTAGAATGCCGTAGGGGTGGCATCCACCATATGTCCGAGCGTGAGCACGCCGGTAGCCATACCCTTGTCGGAGAACCAGTCTGTCAGCGAAGGATACGGAGTACCGTCATCATCGCATGCGATATGGCGGTTGGAATGCCTCTCTCCCGTGGCAAGGGCGCTTCCGCCGGCAGCGGAATCAGTGGTGAACTGGTCCTTTGCATTATTATGCTGGAAACCCACATGCTTCATATTCATGAGACTGAGGCCCTTGTTGGCATAATCTCCGGCCAGTATCTGGTTGAGGCCCATACCGTCACCGATAAGGAATATGACATTCTTGATCTTCTTGTTGGAGCCGTCATTCCTGTAAGTCGGATTATAAATATCTATGCCGTCACTGAGCTGGAGTTTGGAGTGCTGGAATCCGGAGAAATTGCGGGTGACTTTGTCCAGTTTGCTGGTACCTGACACACCGTCCTGAGACATGTTCTTCACACCGATCTGGAAGTTCTTGTCACCCCATCTGGAGAAGAATTCCGCACAGAGTTCAGGCTTGTCGGTATTGAACCAGTCAATTCCGAAATTATAAAAGGTATAATAGGCAGTGAGAGTCTCAGGACCACCCCAGAAACGTATGGTCTTGCCCATGTCATGGGCCTTGGCTATGGCCTCGCGTACCTTGAGTTCCTGGTCGATGAGAAGAGAGCCCTTGCCATTCCAACGGGCGTAGTCGGTAAAGCATTCGCTTATGAGTGCGACCTGTCTGAGCTGGTCAGCAGTGTATGTATTCTCGAGTTTACCGTCATACATCACCCAATCCGGATATTTGCTGAAATCCTGAGGCTCGGGACGGTTGCCTGTGATCACCAGCTGCACCGCCTTCGTGCAGAATACGTCGGAATAATTGTCCTCAATTATGCTTATAAGCCTTGAGAGTGTAGGCTCGGTGCTTTCCTTTATATCGACTAGGAGCTGGAGGGTCTTGGACTTGTCCGCATAAGGATGTCCGGCGTTTCTACGGCAGAACTTGGCAATCGGTGCCAGGTACATATCTTCAATAGGCTCAGTGACCTCATCGTCATCATGACCGACAAGAAGAGCACCGTCATTATAATGAATGTCCGCCTCGACAGACGCCACTCCCTGAGCGTATGCCTGATAGAAAGGCACATTGCGCTGATAATCGTTGTGGGAATGGATCAGGATGGGAACTTGCGCGCTGAGCGCAAACGATGAAAATACTGCAAGCAGCACGACTGTCGCAATCCTTCTGGTAATATGCATATAAAAATTGATAGTTTCAGTGTAATAAATCATGCAAATATGGGAAATCACAGTTGTATAATACACGCAAATCGAGAATTTTTATCCTCGATTTGCGAAAAGCTAATCGGACCACCTGAAACCGAAATCCGTCCGTTTATCATCACATATCATGCGCCCGAACAAACGATGATTAAAATCAACCCTACCTGTAACGAATTCAGGGACATTATATGACATGAACAGAGTTTCGTAAAAATGGGCCGGATCTTTCTGTGGGAGCATGAAAGGCTTGCTTACAGTTCCGTCTTCCGAGACATGGGCGAAATATGGTCTGGTGAACAGGCCATCATCCCTGCGGCTGGAAAAAACGAACCAGCGTGAATTGGAACTCCAGTTATGGTAACTTTCCGTATCATCGCTGTTGACCTCGTCCAAAGGCCTTTTTTCCCCGGTTCTCAAGTCAAGCATCCATAGATCCGCTTCATGGTGCCAAATTGAGAATTGCCCATAATCGGACATGGTGTACAGGATATATTTCCCATCATAGGAAGGTTTCGGGAAAGAAATGCTCTTCCCTTCCGACTCCGCATCGACCAGCAGCCTGACATCCCCGCCTATCTTACCATTTTCAGGATCAAAGGAAACGCAATATAGATTATACCTCACGTGGTCAAGACTGTCAGGGATAGTCTTATGTGTTGCGCTGCAGAAATACAATGTCCTGCCATCTGGAGAGAAAGACGGGAAAGTTTCCCATGAATCCACGGCCTTGACCTGAGGAGCGGTGACAATCTGATTATTGAGGATGTCATACACCTGCAGATCTGAATCAAGATCGAAGACCTCAATCCGTTTATCCGTTTTAGTATGGAATATCTGCCGTGTGGAATTGGTGGAATATGCAATATAGTTTCCGGACGGATGCCAATATGGATACACACAAAAACCCAAGGTGTTTTCCGTTTTTGTATTGTACGCATCCACTCCGTCCCCGGTCCTGATCAGCGTAGCTCCATGATCGCCGCGTATATGTAGACTGAACACGTCCGGGTCTCCCCTGTTGGTTGAATGGCAGTTCACGCAACCTCCGAAATCAGTATTCTCAATCAATGTGCGTTGCTTGAAAGAGCTTAGGTCCCGCTCGTATATTCCCATACGGCTGTATAGCTCATATCCCGGTTCGAGCAGGCGGTAAGTCATACCATTATCAATCTCATCATCGGACACATGTATAGTCCATACCTTTCCATCCACCTCACTGCAGACCTCGATTTCCCCACCTTTTGCTACTGCGAGGAATTCCCTCCATTCTGCCGGTTTCCACCTTATATGATTTCCTTTGAAAGAGCAGGTGAGATCTCCGCAAGTGAAGGTTGTGACAGCATCTCCAACAGGCGCGCAATAATCGAAGTTGAGCGGAGCGATATTGCACGGTATCGTCACATCCTTATAATCAGGATAAATATCCCCGGCCCCACATTTGGAAGTCTCCCACTTTCCGCCTTGACTGCAGGCGGCAAGACTCAGGACAACACCAAACAACAGTATTATTCTTTTCATATTACCTGTAAAGCGAATAAAACCAGTATGTATCACCATAATGGTTTCTCATATAAGCCGTATTCTTCCCTTCCTTGACAGCTTTGATGAAATCCAACATCCTGGAAGACACATCGGAGTCCACAAATGGAGGAGCCTGGTCCATTTTACGTCCCTGATCGATCATGTGCAGCAGATAAGCCTCCTGAAAATGAACAGAGACCGGCGCCTCATCAACACGCAGATGATCCACAAAAGATTCCAGATCCTTATTCAACAGATACCACGCTGAGAGGTATTCATATATATCATTGTTCCCGGCATTGTCAGAGACCAGTTGCTCCAGAACGAGGTCGATTCTTGAATCCTTGAACCAGACATCTTTTGAGCAGGCCAATGATTGTCCGCCGCAGGAAAAGGAATTGCCGGATGCCGCCTCTTGACTTCCGGGAGACAAGGCAATGCCTCTTGCCCATTTTCTATAGAACAGTGTATTATGCAATGCGCTGACATATTTCCCGGCTATTTCAAAGTCTCCCGTCTTCATGCTGATCTGAGCAAGCCGTTTATAACATCTGGCGCTCTTTTGGAAATCAGGTATCGCCTCCTGCGCTTCAAAGGTATAATATTGGCATGCATTCAGCATCCCCAGATGCCAGAATATTTCGGATGTCGGCAATGGCGATGAATAATTCATGGTGAATTTCGGGAAAAGGCCTTCCGTTCCGCTTTGAAATGTATGGAACATGCCATTACCTAATCCTGCCGTTTTCGCAATGGCAAGGTTCACGCAACTGACTGACAAAGGTTTGTCCGCCGGTCTGGTGGCATTGCATCTGAGGATATCATCCCAACATTCATACCGTACCATATTGTCATAGCCCATCAATTCTTCCTTCTCAAAATCCGCCTGACCTTTGGAAATCATCATTACGGTTACGGCAATGGCGACTGATGCCGCCCCTCCGACAATGTGCTGCAAAGTGGCATTCTTTCCGTCCTTGAGCAAAGCGGTCAGATAAAAGAAGACTACAGCCATAGCGGCAGAAAGCCAGAACCACAACGCAAACGTCTGCAAATACCTGAGATAATGGATCCCCACGACGAGGCCTTTCAATTGATAATGGAGCACAAATTGGAGAAGTAGCGGACATGCCGCCCATACCGGAAGCGCCATCAAGCCGGGGAAAAGTCCGAGACGTCTTATCGAAAGGAACGCAAATGCAATGGAGACCGGACCTGAAACATAATAAAGCACCGGGATCAGGACAAACGTCAGAATATCCCCGAACCGCTTACCATTAACCGTCTGGACCAATATTGCAGCCAGCAGCACGAATATCAAGGCCACCACCGCCCCCATCATCGCCCTGTCATCAAGCAGGAAAATGAAAAGAGCACCTGACGGCATGAAACTCAGCACATATGTGACTATCGTATGTCTGCAGGCAATCTTCCAACATAGCCGCCGAACTGCGGCCAGGCATATTGCAATTATTGCAGCCCCGGGCCATGGCTTGATGAAGAACTGAACCAGGAACCGTCCAATCCAATCGGCCAGTCCGCCCGGAACGGAAACAACACTGAGAAAATATTCCCACGTCCATTCGAACAATTGATACTGCTCCTGGAAGCAGACATGATACGGATACCGGATGCCGAAAAAGAGCAACACAGCCAGAAAGAAAAGTCCGGAGAGGATTCCGCAAAAAATTTTTGAGGTTTTGAACATTCCAGCTATTCGTTATTCCATATTGCTTTGATGGTGCCGGTCAGATTCATACCGTCAGGCACATTCTCCGTCGGGGCGATGGACCGTGCGAGAGGGTAACGGCCTTCACCCATCGAGGTATTCCTCGTGCCGGGCATCTGCAGATGGGCATATGGATCATTCTCCTTCAGCCAGTCATAAGCGTAACGCAACCAGTCCTGCCGCTCCTTTTCAGGAAGGGCATACAGCCAGCTTATCTCGTCATATCCCCAGACATAGATAGAATCGCCGAAATCATGCATCGGGTCCGGCTCCAGCGCCTTTCCAGGATGGTCGCTGACACCCCAGTTATCGAATTCCACAAGATATGGATGAGGATATTTCCCGTACATGGCATCCAGAAAACCCGGGGTCAACCTGCCGGACAGAGGCCCGTTTTCCGGTGTCTCCTTGATTCTCAGAGGGAATGCGTTGTAATCCAATATCGACCTGCCGTCCTCGGTGAACATCCCCACATCTCCGGCATGAGCGTCGAAAAGCACATAATGGCGTCTTGCGCGGGGATCCGCATATGCATGGACCTTCCGGAGGAAGGCATCATACTCCTTCCAACCCGCATCGTCCTCTCCCACCAGCTGGTTCTGTCCGAGATGCACCGCCTCGCAGCCAAGGTCCACATAATTGCCTATCAGCGTCATATACCACAACTGGGTCTCCTTCCGGCGTATGTCCGGAACACTGTTCTCACTTCCCCAGACCCTGGCATACTTGCCGTCGGGGAACAGCATCGCATCGCGGTTGAAATTCCTTTCCTCCACCGGGAGCCCGAGGGCCTCGAAAGCCCATGCCGGGACAGGAATCTCATTGACCTGTCCGGTCACTATCTCAAAGCAGCACCCCTGAAGGATGACGTCCGGAGATACCTCATGCACCTTTTCGGCTACGGCCCGGGCCCGGGCCAGCCAATCAGGATCGATGATGCGGGTCTCTTCTCCCCACATGACAATGGCGCGTCCGACGAATCTGGCGCCGGTCTCCACAATGAAATCTATGTCCGCATCCTTGTCCGGATACTCGTCAGACATGAGCCCAGCTATGGTTACAGCCCTGTCAAGATAGCGGTCAAGCACTTCAAGATCAGGTTTTCCATCGAAAAAGTATCGGTCACACTCCTCTCTTCCACATGATGCCAGCACCACCGATGCAACGGAAAACAACAAAAAAAAATTCTTCATATGGTGCAAATATACTAATAAATGACTATCTTTGGAAAACATCTTGAATCACACAAACTAAACCAAATATCATGATTTCCAGAAGAGATTTTATCAAGTTTTCAGCTTTGAGCGCAGCAGGAGCCGTGGTGGTCCCTGGCGGTCTGGCTTCTGCAGCCAACACATCCAAGGCAGCGAAAAAGGACGCCAACGGAAAGATCAACCTCGGATTCATCGGTCTCGGCCAGCAGGCGATGTACCTGATGAGCAGCTTCATCAAGATGTCCGACGTAAAGGTCATCGCAGGTTGCGATGTTTATGACATCAAGCGCGACCGCTTCGAGAAGCGCGTCAAGAAGTACTACACCGAGCAGGGTGAGAAGAAGGTCACCGTCGCCATGTACGAAGACTACCAGGAGCTCCTGGCCCGTCCCGACATCGACGCCGTCGTGATCGCCACCCCTGACCACTGGCATGCACTCATCGCCATTGCAGCCCTCAAGGCAGGCAAGGATGTCTATCTTGAGAAGCCTATGACCCTCACCATATACGAAGGCCAGATGCTCTGCAAGGCTGTCCGCAAATACAACAGGATACTCCAGGTCGGCTCCATGCAGCGTGCAAGCGACGAGTTCCTCCACTTCGCAAGTGTCGCCCGCGAAGGTCTTCTCGGCAAGATCGACAGGGTCAAGGTTTACGTAAGCCGCAATAATGTCAACCCTGACACCAGCGCACCTAGGCCATGCAAGCTTCCTCGCATGGAGGTTCCTGCAGGCCTCAACTGGGACAAGTGGCTCGGCCCGCTCCCGGAGAGCGTATACTACCATTCGGATCTCGACCCTATCATCAATGATGAGCACGACGAGCAGCTCTGGGGCGCATGGCGCTGGTATACAGTATGTGGCGGCGGCCTTCAGACTGACTGGGGCGCACACATGTTCGATATCGCACAGTGGGCTCTCGGCAAGGACCAGAGCGGTCCGGTCGAGGTCATCCCTCCTGGATACAGCTACTACGACCATCTCACCTATAAATATGACAACGGCATCGTCATGACCGAGGAGCCCGTCTATTTCGGTGACAGGAAGGATGCAGGCGTCCAGATCTACGGCGAAGGCGGCTGGATCAAGGTGCATCGCGGAGGCTTCGAGTCTTCAGATCCTAAATTCGACAAGGCGGTCGCAAAGAGCGATCTTCCTTTCGAGGTCAACCCAGGCCATCACCGCATCTTCATTGAGTCCATCAAGAGCAGGATTGACCCTAACTGCCCGGTTGAGATCGGCCACAGTTCATGCACGGTCTGCACCCTCGGCAACATCGCCGAAGAGCTCAACCGTCCGCTCAAGTGGAACCCTATCGTCCAGAAATTCATGAACGATCCGGAGGCCACCAAGAAGCTCCACTACGACTACCGTCCGGGCTACAAGCTCGAGATCTAGGAATAGAAGGCACATCACAATATGATTCCAGCCTGTCCCCTGTTTGGAGACAGGCTGTTTTCAACAAAATATCGGAACAATGCGCAAATTCACCATCACGGCTATAACCGCCATTCTTGCAGCCTCCACATTGTCTGCCGGGGAATATATTGCAAACAGAGCCCCGCTTCTGGAGAGCAGGTACATGGAACTCCCTATCGGGGCTATCAAGGCGGAAGGATGGCTCCAAAACCAGCTCGAGCGCCAGCGCGAAGGTCTGACAGGACATCTTGACGAAATTTATCCGAATGTCGTCGGGGCTAGGAACGCATGGCTCGGCGGTGACGGGGATGCGTGGGAAAGAGGCCCATACTGGATCGACGGTCTGCTCCCGCTCGCATATCTCCTTGATGACAAGGACCTCAAGGACAAGGCACAAGTATGGGTCGAGGCCATCCTGAACTCACAGAAGGAGGACGGATACTTCGGTCCCGACACCGACCGCGGCCCCGAACCGGGACTGCAACGCAACAACTCGCACGACTGGTGGCCGAAGATGGTTGCCCTGAAGATCATCAAGCAGTACTATATGGCGACAGGAGACGAACGGGTCATTCCCTTCATGGACAAGTATTTCCGGTATCAGCTGGAAAAACTGCCGGAATACCCTTTGGGCAACTGGACTTTCTGGGCGTCACAGAGAGGCGGCGATAACCTTGAGATCGTGTACTGGCTGTACAATATCACAGGAGAGGAATACCTTCTGAAACTGGGAGAATTAATCCATTCCCAGACCACGCCCTGGACGCAACATTTCATTGATGGATCCATTCTTTACACCCCGAACATCATTCACTGCGTGAATCTCGGACAAGGATTCAAGGAGCCTGTAATATATTATCAGCAGAGCAAGGACATCAAGCAGATCGATGCCGTAAAGAATGCCGCCAGTGTCATACGCAAGACCATAGGGATTCCTACCGGCCTGTGGGCCGGTGACGAACTTCTCAATTTCGGAGATCCGACACGTGGATCGGAACTCTGCACCGCGGTCGAGATGATGTTATCCCTCGAGGAGATGCTGAAGGTCACAGGCGACCTTCAATGGGCGGATTATCTTGAGCGGGTGGCATACAACGCCCTCCCGACCCAGGCTGACGACAACTATACATCAAGACAATATTACCAGCAGACCAACCAGATCGAGTGCTCGCGCGTTTCACAGCGGAATTTCTCCACGCCACACAGGGACACCGACCAGGTCTTCGGCATCCTGAACGGTTATCCTTGCTGCACCACCAATATGCACCAAGGCTGGCCGAAATTCACCCAGAATCTCTGGTATGCAACTGATGACTGCGGTCTGGCGGCATTGATATATGCTCCTTCGACCGTAACGGCAAAGGTGGCTGACGGCATCGAAGCCACAATCAAGGAAGAGACATTCTATCCTTTCAGCGAAGAGATAAGAATGACCGTTTCTTTTACTGACAAGAAAGTGAAGGGGGCATTTTTCCCTGTCAAACTCCGCATCCCGGCATGGTGCGACAGCGCTGTCATCAAGGTTAACGGACAGGCTGAGGACATCCACTGCCCTGCCGGTGAAGTCGTATCCCTGAGAAGGACATGGGCACAAGGCGACGTGATCACCATCGAATTCCCTATGCAGATAAGCTGCAGCAGATGGTATGACAGCGCCGCAGTAATCGAACGTGGACCGCTGCTTTATGCCCTGAAGATGGATGAGACCTGGACAAAGAAAGAATTCGCCGAGGATGAGAGGGGCACGTACGGAGACTGGTACTACGAGGTCACATCCGACTCGAAATGGAATTATTGCCTGTCCAATAAGAACATCAACGCCCAAAACATCAATCAGAAATTCACAGTAGTCAGGAATACCGTTGACAGTACACAATATCCATGGAATGTGGAGAATGCGCCTGTATCTATCATGGCTCCTGCCAGGGAACTTTATGACTGGAAGGCATATCGCGGTTCAACCGGTCAGATTCCATACTACACCCAGCAGTACGGCAACATGGGACCGGAGACAGAGATTGAACTCATCCCATACGGCTGTACTACTCTACGTATAACCGAGTTCCCCGTGAGACAATGAAGCACACATGTCACGAATTGACAGGAAGGACAATTTTTATTAAATTTGCAGAATATTCATCAAAATAATATCACTGCATAACCATAAACAACAATACTTCAATGAAATTCAAATCTTTATCCGCCATCATCCTCGGCACAGTTGTCCTGGCGGCATCCTGTTGTCAGGACAAGACCCCAAGAGCGGAACATGTAATATTCATCGGCCTTGACGCACTCAGCGGAGTCGGCATCCAGAGGGCCGAGACCCCTAACTTCAACTATATGATCGAGAACGGAGCGATCTCCCTGCACACCCGCGTCGCGCGCGAGACCTCCTCAAGCCAGAACTGGATGTGCATGCTCAGCGGTGCACCTATCGAGATGACCGGTGTCACCGGCAATGACTGGGAATACGAGACACGCATGATAGAGCCGGCAGTCCACAATGCCAAGGGCATGTTCCCTACCATATTCGACATCGTGAAGCAGCAGCGCCCTGACGCCAAGGTGTATGGCTTCTATGAGTGGACCGGACAGACACGCATGTATGACATGGACTCCTTTGACTACTCCGAGAACTGCACAAGCGGCGAAGAGACTCTCAGGAAGGCATTTGCAAAATATATGGAGGACGAGCCGGAGTTCCTGTTCGTTTCCGTTGACGAGACCGATCATGCCGGTCACTCGTTCGGACACGAGAACCAGGGATATTTCGACGCCATCCACATGTGCGATGAAATCATAGGAGGATTTGTCAAGGAACTTGAGGCGAAGGGCAAGATGAAGGACATCGTCATCATGGTGACCGGTGACCACGGCGGAATCCGTCACGGTCACGGCGGGGACAATATGTGCGAGCTCGAAGTCCCAGTCCTCATGTATGGCAAGGGTGTCACCAAGGGGAAGGTCATGGAGCATGCCAACATGATCTATGACAACGCCGCCACGATCGCCGGGCTCCTCGGTGTCGAGATGCCGGAAGAATGCCGCGGCAAATTCCTGAAACAGGCTTTCGAGCCTGCCACCAGCGTCAAATATGTCCCTATCCCGCTCGTACATCCGTACCGCGGTGTGGCGGATCAGATAACAATCACCGTTGACGCGGAAGACGCCGACATCTATTACACCACCGACGGCACTACCCCGACCATCGACTCTCCGAAATACGAAGGTCCTGTCGCAATCAAAGGCAATACTGTCGTAAAGGCTGTCTCATACAAGAACGGCAACTACAGCGATGTCGCAGAGAATCTGCTCTATGCAAAGGCACCGGAAGGATTCGCACCTATCGCATATAAACTTTACCGCAACTATTTCGCAGAAAGCCTTCCTGACTTCACCAAGTTCGGCAGGGCTTCAGCCGAGGGATATGTTTCCAATTTCACACTGGAAGAGCTCCCTATACAGCCTTCAGAAGATGATTTCGCAGTCATCTTCACTTCCAACCTGAAGATTGACAAGGCCGGCAAATACAGATTCATGCTCGGGTCCGATGACGGAGCAAAGCTCATCATCGACAACAAAACCGTAATCGACAACGACGGTTCGCACACATACATGGAGAAAATGGGTCTCATCGACCTGACCGAAGGCACGCACATCATCAAGATCGAATACTTCGAGGATTGTGAAGGACAGATGCTCAACCTCACCTACGGGCTTGACGGCGGCGGACTCTTCCCTATCAATGTCAACGAACTCAGTAAATAATATGGAATCCATATTATCAGCGTTAATCACTGCCTCCGTCCTCGTGTCGGGGGCAGTTTTCGCCCAAAACACAGAGTATCCGACAGGAGGCGCCGGTTTCGATGCCGTAGTGCTCAGCGTGGCCAAGGACGAAAGCCTGCGGGACCTGGACATCAAAGTCTTCATGAGCGCATACCCGTATCATCTCGGAAAAAGGATATTGGAACTGACAAAATAATTCAACATGAAGCCCATCTATACGGTATGACACTTCAATAAACAATCGATATCAAATGAAAAAAGCACTGACAGTTTTAGCACTCATCGCTATTTCCCTTTTTGCGGCAGCTGCACCGAAGCAGTACAGCGTCGCATCTCCTGACGGCACCGTGGTCATCACCGTAGGCACCGCAGGCACCATCACCTATAGTGTGACAGTCGACGGCAAGCAGGTCCTTGCACCGTCCGGCATTTCGATCACCCTTAACGACGGCACGGTATATGGCGGCCAGGCCAAATTCAAGAAAGCGGTCAAGACCAGTGTCAACCAGGACTTGAACGCACTTTTCTACAGGAAAGCCGTTGTCAAGGACAACTACAATCAGCTTGAATTGCAGTACAACGGATTCAAGGTGATATTCAGGGCTTATGACGACGGTGTCGCATACCGTTTCGTCAGCCAGTCCAAGACGCCTTTCGAGGTCAAGGCCGAGCAGGCGGACTTCGCCTTCGCAGCGGGCACCAATGCATATATCCCTTATGTCAAGCAGAATGACGAGGGTGCATTCGACGAGCAGTTGCACAACTCTCATGAGAACCGGTACACATATCAGAAGATATCCGAATGGGACAAGGCACATCTTGCATTCCTCCCGATACTTCTGGAGGCAGCGGACGGCGTCAAGCTCTGCTTGAGCGAGGCTGACCTCATGAGTTATCCGGGAATGTTCCTTTACAACGGGGACCGCGACAATACCCTGTCCGGATACTTTGCAAAATATCCTATCGAAAAGACCATAGGCGACGGTGACGGCCGCTCATTCTATGTCCAGAGCACCGAAGACTATATCGCAAAGTGCGAGGCAGGATGCAATTTCCCATGGAGGGTGCTCGGAATCTCCAGGAAAGATGTCCAGATGGCAGACAACGACATGATCTACCGTCTCGCCACCCCGGCTGATCCAGCAGCGGACTACAGCTGGGTCAAACCCGGCAAGGTGGCATGGGACTGGTGGAACAACTGGAACATCTACGGCGTTGATTTCGAATCGGGCGTCAACAATGACACCTACAAGTACTATATCGATTTCGCATCGAAGAACGGCATCGGATACATCATCATGGACGAAGGATGGTCAATCGGATTCGAGGACCTCTTCCATGTTGTCCCTGAGATCGATCTTGAGGAACTCGTCGCATACGGCAAGGAGAGAAATGTGGACATCATTCTCTGGGCCGGTTACGGTCCTTTCCAGAAAGATATAGAAAAGGCCTGCAAGGTCTATTCCGAGATGGGTATCAAGGGCTTCAAGGTTGACTTCATGGATTCAGCCGACCAGCCTGTCGTGGAATTCCACAGGAATGCCGCTGAGATTGCGGCCAAGTACCACATGATGCTTGATTTCCACGGCACATACAAGCCGACAGGACTTTCAAGGACATACCCTAACGTCATCAATTACGAGGGAATCTATGGTCTGGAGAACATGAAGTGGGATGACGAAGGTGACCAGGTCACCTATGACGTCACTATTCCTTATATCAGGTTTTTCGCAGGCTCTGCCGACTACACCCAGGGTGCCATGCGCAACGCCAACAAGGACAACTACCGTGCGATATGGGACGAGGGCATGAGCCAGGGCACCCGCTGCCACCAGCTTGCCGAGTATGTCGTGTTCTCATCACCTCTCAACATGCTCTGCGATGCTCCAAGCAACTATATGGCCGAGCCGGAATGCACCCGGTATATCGCCGAAGTCCCCGAGGTATGGGACGAGACGGTAGCGCTTGACGGAAAGGTCGCGGAATATGTGGCCATTGCACGCCGCAGCGGTGCCACATGGTATGTGGGAGTCCTGAACGGGTGGGATGAGCGCGATCTCAAACTTAAACTCGACTTCCTCCCGGACGGCGATTACGACGTCACCATCTTCAAGGATGGAATCAACGCCAACAAGGCGGCAAGGGACTACAAGAAGGTCAGCCAGCCGCTCTGCAAATGCAAGAAACTTGACATCCATCTCGCCGAAGGCGGCGGATACGTGGCAATCATCACAAAAAAATAAACATGAAGATCGGAAGAATACTCCTCGCACTCATTCCTGTCCTCTGCATCGGATGCGCGCAGATCCGGACATCGAACGATGTCGTCAACGTTATTTTTGACACCGACATCGGCAATGATATCGACGATGCCGAGGCTCTCGCCCTCTTCCACCACTATATGGACGAAGGGAGGGTGAACCTTCTCGGAATCTGCCTCAACAAGGAAGGAGAAAAGACGGCCCGTTTCGTCGACGTGATGAACAGCTTCTACGGACATACCGGCATCCCGATGGCCAGAGCAAGGAATAATGGAGGCGACGGCCCGTTGGCAGAGGGGTGCTATACAGGAAAGGTATGCGATATGACCGCCGAAGACGGTACGCCGCTGTTCCCTACCACAGGCGTGGATTACGGAAATCTGCCGGATGGAGAAATCCTCTACAGGAAGATTCTCGCTTCCCAGCCGAACAAATCCGTGACCGTCATCTCGGTGGGATTCCTCACCAACCTTGCAAGGTTGCTTGACACCCCTGCAGACGAGTACTCCCCTCTCACCGGCAAGGAACTCGTGGAGAAGAAGGTCAAGGAACTCTCCATCATGGCAGGAAGGTTCTCCGAGACAATCCCGGAATTCAACGTAATGTACAACATACCTGCAGCCCAGAAGATCTTCAATGAATGGCCAAGCAGGATCGTCTGCCTCCCTTGGGAACTCGTGCTTGACATCAGATACCCGGCAAAGAGCATCGAGAACGATTTCAACTGGACCGACGCTCATCCTCTCAAGGAAGCTTATATCCGCTGGTGTGAAATGCCATTCGACAACATGATGTTCGACCCTACGGCAGTTGTTTACGGAGTTGAAGGCGGTGACATGTTCACTTCCTCAGGCCCGGGCACAGTCCATGTCGATGACAATGGCGTGACCACCTTCACCCCGGATCCGAAAGGAAAGCACAGTTATATGAAAGTAACCGACGAGCAGGCACAGGCGGTCACGGCTTATTTCGTGGACCACCTGACCAGAAGGCCGGCATGCAAGCAGTAAAGATGGAGAAAATACCGAGTTTCACAATTGATCACCTCAGACTTCTCCGAGGCATATATGTCTCGAGGAAGGACAGGGTCGGGGCCGAGACGCTGACCACGTTCGACATCCGCATGACGGAGCCGAACCGCATGCCGGCTCTCTCGCAGGGGTCCATACACACAATAGAGCACCTGGCCGCCACATACCTCCGGAACGATCCTGACTGGAAGGAAAGCATCGTATACTGGGGCCCTATGGGCTGCCTTACTGGCAACTATCTGGTGATGAAGGGGGACCTCCAGCCCGAAGACATAGTCGGGGTCATCACGGAGACATTCCGCTTCATAGCGGGTTTCGAAGGCGAGGTCCCGGGAGCACAAGCCCAGGACTGCGGCAACTGGACCCTGCATGACCTTACACAGGCCCGCAAGGATGCAAGGCGCTATCTCGAGGAAGTCCTCGAAGTCATCCGCCCCGAGAATATGAACTATCCCGAAAAGGCATAATCAATGAGTGTCACCGTCATTTCCGTCATCATAATCACAGCCTTCCTCGCGAGTTTCATCCAGAGGGTCACAGGTTTCGGTTATGGGATCGTGTTCATGACGGTGGCGCCTTATCTTATGCCGAGTTACGGTGAAGCAACCGCACTGTCAGGCATGCTCGCCATCGTATGCGCCCTGATTACCGGAATACGCATGTTCCGCTATGTCCCATGGCGTAAAATCGCCATCATTCTCCTGACATTCCTCGTCATATCCTTCTTTTCCGTATTGCTCGTAGCCAGGCTTGACAACAGGCTGCTGAAGCACATCCTCGGAGGAATCCTGATCCTGGTTTCACTGTATTTCTTTTTCGTCAACGGAAAGATACGGATGAAACCTTCCGCCACGGCACAGATCGGCATGGGCGCCGTTTCCGGAGCGATGGGAGGGCTGTTCGGGATGCAAGGCCCCCCGGCAGTAATCTATTTCATTTCCTGTACCGACAGGAAAGAAGAGTACATGGGCTTGACTCAATGGTATTTCATCATCGGCAACATCGCCATGACCGCCTACCGTGCAGGGAACGGATTCCTGACCCCGGTGGTAGGCAAGGCCTGGCTCATAGGAGCGCCTGCCGTCATGCTCGGACTCCTGCTCGGATCCCGCGTATACGAACGTCTGCCGATAGGTACCATACGGAAATCCGTCTATATCTTTATCGGAATTGCCGGAATCGCGGCGCTGTTAAACTGATTCATAACCATGAAAGACAAAAAGAAGATATCCGCCCCCTATGTGGAAATAGAGGACATCCAGAAACTCCCTAAGGCCGTCGACGGAGTGGTCCGGCATTACGCATTCCAATATGTCGACTTTGAAGAAGTACCCGACTATGTGGAACTTACACATTTCAGGGACTGCCTCTTCCTTGGATGCAACATCCCTTTCGCTATGTTCAAGCACATCGATCCGGACTGCCTCCTGTTCCCGAGGATGGGCATGCCATACCGGGCCTTCGTCAACAGGCTGTACGACTGCCGGACCCTGTATGAAGGATATGACTGGGAGCACGATGCTGATTTCGAAAGCTGCTTCGACTCGATGGTCTTCCAGGACTATAAGGCAAAGGGATCCCATGCAGATTGCATCCGGGAAGACCTGGCGCGTACCATACACGACCACGGCATAACCGATGCCATGTATGATTTCCTTGCAGGATACGATGAGAAGGATATAGTCGCCATCATGGGAGGGCACGCCATGAAAAGGACTGACGAAGCATACCGCAAGGTTGTCCTGATCAGCAAGACCCTGACGGAGAAAGGCAAGGTCATGGTGTCCGGAGGAGGCCCGGGAGCGATGGAGGCCACCCATCTTGGAGCATGGATGGCGGGACGTTCGACGGAGGAACTTGACAACGCCCTTTCGATCCTTGCGGAGTCACCGACTTTCAAGGATGGCAGATGGCTGCAGACGGCCTTCAAGGTTATCAATAAATACCCGCAGGAATCATATTGCAGTCTCGGGGTACCGACATGGTTCTACGGCCACGAGCCTGCTACCCCTTTCGCAACGCATATCGCCAAATATTTCAACAACAGCCTGCGCGAGGACGGAATCCTCACTATTGCAAAAGGCGGGGTGATCTATTCTCCAGGAGCGGCAGGCACCCTGCAGGAGATATTCCAGGACGGAGCCCAGAACCATTACGAGACTTTCGGATACGCCAGCCCCATGGCATTCCTGGGCAAGGATTTCTTCACAAAGGAAGTGCCGGTATATCCTTTCCTCAAGGATCTCTGCGACAAAGGGAGCTACAAGAACCTCCTGCTGTCCATCTCGGACGACTGCCAGGAAATCATAGATACCATACTGGCGTTCAAAGCCTGACCGCCGCGTAGTCCCAAGGGCCGGCCTCAACTGCCACCCGGGCTTCTTTCCCGAGTGGTTCCGGAGGTATGTTGACTACAGTGCGGACCGGGACATCGGAGAAATTGCAGAATACCAGCCACGCCTCACTGCCCTTGTACCTCAGGAATGCGGTATGCCTGCCGGCATCGAATCCACCGTCCTGACAATAGCACAGGTCCCATGTATTTCCGTCCCGGAACACCGGCCTTGACGCCAGGTCAAGGGCCGCCCTGTATCTGGAGAGAATCGAGCGTTCCTTGCGTGAGATGCCTTTTCCGGTAGTGACATAGGAGTTCAGATGCCTGACCTGGACAGGATCGCACCAATTGAATATCGAAGTCCTTCCCTCATGGCCTTCAGCGGCATCCTCCCCCACTTCCTGGCCGAAATACAGCATGAAAGAGGCCGTATTGAAAAGAGCGGAATACGCCAGGGCCGCATACCCTTTCTCCGGAGAGGATGCGAACCATCCGGAGGCCAGACGCTGCTCATCGTGATTCTCCAGGAAATCCAGCATCGCGGGCTGCATGTCGGAAAGCCACTGCCAGTTCCATGTCAGCGCCTGGGCACCGCTCCCGCATGTGATGATCGAGCGCAGGGTATCGTAAGCCCCTGATTTGTCATACAGCAGGTCGAATCCGACATACTCGATATATTTCCTGTAATTCTCCTTTCCATACACTTCTGCGACGAACAGCAGCTCAGGATAATCCTTACGGACGCCTTCTATCAGATATTTCATCGCGTCAGCCGGGACCAGTTCAACCATATCGCAGCGGAAGCCGTCAACGCCCTTTGATGCCCAGAAACGGAGCACTTCAAGACATGCCGGGCATGTGCGGGGGTCATCATAGTTGTTCTTCAAGGTATCCGTCCAATCCCCGTCACACCAGTTGTGATGGACAATATCGCCGGAATAGTCGCAGGCCACGTGGTTGGGTATGAAATCTATCAGACATCTGAACCCTGCGGCATGGACCCTCTCCACCAGGGAGCAGAATTCCTGCATCCTGTTTTCCGGATTGTCGGCAAGATAAGGATTGACATCCATCCAGTCGGAAATGGAATACGGACATCCGGGATCGCCTTTCACGAAAGGTTTCCCGCTCGCATGTCGGGGGATTCCGGTAAACCAGATATAATCGACGTTAAGGGATTTCAGATAAGAAAAGGACTTTCCGTCCCATTCCGACATTTTTCCATTGCCCCACAGACGGGGAAGCACCTGATATATTATCTTTTTCATCAGAAAGGATATCCAACACCGAAATGAACAGCAAACCCGTCCCTGCTGAACCATCTGTCCGGTCCGCAGAAACGGTCACCCTCTGCAAGGGCCGGGTCATAGATCTTGAAACCGGTATCAAGCCTGAGGAGGATGAAATTGAGGTCAACCCTCAAACCGAGTCCCCAGTCCGCAGCAAGTGTCTTCAGAAAATCACCTGAAATGTCATTCATATTCCACACGTTTCCTGCCTCAGCGAAAAGCGCCCCTTCAAGTTTCCAGAACATCCTGAACCGGTATTCAGCATCCAGTTCCATCTTGAAATCCCCCGTCTGGCTCGGAATGCTGAAGGATTCATCGACCGGACTCGATCCAGGACCGAGCGAACGCACCTGCCATCCGCGCATGCTGCCTGCACCACCGGCATAGAACTGCTTCTCGAATGGAAGGGCCGTGGAATTGCCATATGCGAATCCGGCTCCTGTGACGAAATGCAGGGCCATTGCATTCCCGTCTTCCCGCCCCCATCTGAAAACCTTGCCCAGATCCATCTGTCCCCTGACATACTGTGTGAAAGGCACGCCCAATATCTTGGCCTGGGAATCCTGGTTCTCATTCATAAATCTGCTGAAAACGCTGAGCAGGTTACCTGAAAGGTCCAGGCTGAACCGGGAATACCGGTATGCCGTCTTCGGGACAATGTCAGAGTCTGTCGTGTGGTATATGGTACCGCCCAGACCGGCATCAAGGTGATTCTTGTACGAATCCCTCATGTAGGGATTGCGCTCCAGTATCTCAGCGAAATGTTCGTCAAGGTCATAAAGCTTGACGAATGTCGCCTGCAACGGATAGAACTGATAGAAGAAACTTCCGGCTATCTGCCCTGTATAACCGAACGACAGACCGGCAATATTGCGAAGATACTCAGGACGGTCCTGATAGTTGAAAGAAGCCTTGACTTCGGTACGCGGAATGTTGCTTCCCTTGAAGATACTGTAAGGAAGTCCGAGGAATCTCGGGAAGCTCAGGCTGGCTGTGGCACCGAGCTCGGTGGACCTGATATCAGTGTTCGGCTTGAACTGGAAGTTGCCGGTAAATCCCAAGGTCAGCCATTCCCCTCCGTGGAATATGTTCTTATGATATACACTCAATTGCGGAGAAATGCCTATCAATCCCGACGAATTGGTGGAAGCTTCCAGGTCAGCCTTGAAGCCTTGCAGTTTCGTACCGGAAAGATTGATGGCACAATCCACGAGGGAACTGTCCCGCGGACTCATCTCTATGCTCACATTGTTGAACACCTTCAGGGATGACAGCCTGTTGTAAGTAACATTTATCGCGGAAGCGCTGTACAGGTCTCCGGGATGAATGGTATTCAGATTCTTCAATATATCCTCACGGAACATGACATCGTCGGGATGCGAGATTGAGACGTCTCCGATATGATATTTACTGATCGGTACAGCACTTTGTGCCGTATTGTTCCTGGTGTATTCCTTTATCTGATACCTCAGCAGCGTCCTGTCGGTAAGGGTATCGGCCACAAAGAAATAGTTGAACTTATTGAAATCGTAGTAGCCAAGCTCCCTGAAATACGCAGCCCCTCTCGCCGACTCGGCTTCAAGAGCCTTTTCGGAAAGCCAGTCCCCGACCTTGATCCCGCGGTTCAGGGAATCCGCCTCGAACTCGGAAACAAAATCCGTATTGGACGGGATTTCGAACGCAACCGAATCAATCCTGATCCTCTTCCCCGGAGTGACCAGATAATTGACATGGGCCAGGCGACGTTCCGTATCTATCCTTGAGCCGACCTGGGATTCATAGTACCCCAGATACTCGAGATGCTTCCTGATATTATCGCAGGAGGAGGCGACCAAGGCCGGGTCATGGACTACAGGAGGCGTTCCTATTTTCTTGAAAATACGGTCAAAGAGCCTTCCGCTTCCGTTCTGCCAGTTATATACGTTCAGGAAAGGATTCCATCCGAATATGAAATACCTGTTCGGCTGTTGCTTGACATATTGAAGGATGTCATCCGGATCAAGGTCATCGGAATCATGATTTATCTCGACTTCATTGGAGGCAAGCCGGTATTCCCCGTCCGGGAGCACGCGGGTGGTGCTGCAGGAGACGGACAGCAGCATGAGCGCTGCCATGGGAATCAGTTTCACTATCCGCAGGCTCATCTTCTTCGGAACTCGGCTAATGTGACTGCTGTAGCCACGGCGACATTGAGGGACTCCGCCCTGGAATCCTGATATGAAGGGATGAACAGCCTGGCCGAGACCTCGCTTTCCACCTCCATGCTGACTCCGTTGGATTCATTCCCCATGACAATGAGACCATCCTTCTCCAAATCGGCATCATACATGTCCTCTCCGTCGAGGAACGTGCCATAGACCTTCATTCCCAGTCCCTTGAACCTGCGGCATGTATCCGGAATATCGGCGGTGACCACACTCACCCTGAATATCGAGCCCATGGAAGACTGTATGACCTTGGGGTTCCATATCTCCACGCAATCAGGGGATACGAACAGCGTCCTGGCGCCGAACCAGTCTGCTATGCGTATGATGGTCCCCATATTGCCGGGGTCACGCACGGAATCCAGGGCGAGATACAGTCCCCTGGATATCTCCGGAACCACGGCTGCGGGTTTCCTGACCACTGCCAGCACGGGTGACGGAGTGGAGAACTGCGATATGCGTGACATGGCATTCTCCCCTATCTCATCCTTCCTCAAAACTTTTACCACATCGAAACCGGAAGCCATGGCCTCCTGCACCATCTTCTCTCCCTCGACCACGAAGAGAGAAAGTTCATCACGGAATTTCTTTTCCCTGAGCGAGCGTATCTCCTTTATTTCCGCATTGGTGATCATAACATACAAATATAACAAATATCCTTGAAAACAGTTTGATTTGCTCTTATCAAGGAATTTCGATAATTTTACACATTATGAGAAAAGCGAATTATGACAGGTTCCCGGCAACGGAGACCGAAGGAAAGATATTCAGGGGCTGGGAGTCAATAATATCCCGGCTTTCCGGAGAGGACTGCAGGACAATTGCAGTTGAACTGTATCCCGGCGCTGACCGTGAAGAGATCATAAGCGCCTTCAGCACCATGCCCGGCACGGTAGCCATCACCACAGCGGACGCATGCATGAAATCCGAGGACGAAATACGCCGGATGACGGATTACTTCATGACCGACGATGTCCTCTACGGCCATACCGCACCATTCTCCATGGCCGATTTCTTCGACATGGACAAGATCGCAGCCTGGAAGCCGGCCGATTCCGGCAGGAGCTTGGTGATAGGATGCGGCGCTTCCCTTGTCACGGGACCTGACGCCATGATAGTCTATGCGGACATGGCCCGATGGGAGATACAGCAGAGATTCCGCCGTCACGAGGCCCGCGGACTTGGGGTTGACAACAGGCAGGATGCACCGTCCGTGCAATACAAGAGAGGCTATTTCATAGACTGGAGGGTGGCAGACAAGCACAAGGACTCTCTTTTCAGCAAGGTCTCATTCTGGCTTGACACCAATGTGAAGGGAGACCCGAAGCTCATTGATTCGGCGACTTTCATGCGCGGTATCGACAATACGCTCGCAAGACCGTTCAGGGTGGTCCCGTTCTTCGATCCGGCCCCATGGGGCGGGCAATGGATGAAGGAAGTATGCGACCTTGACCGCAGCGCGGACAATTACGGCTGGTGCTTCGACTGCGTCCCGGAGGAGAACAGCCTCCTTTTCAAGATTGACGGAGTCCTGTTCGAGATTCCGGCGGTCGATCTGGTCCTGCTCAGGAGCCGCGCCCTTCTCGGGGAGGCCGTCGAGGGACGATACGGCAAGGACTTCCCTATCCGCTTCGATTTCCTCGACACGATGGGAGGCGGCAACCTCAGCCTCCAGGTCCACCCTACCACGCAGTTCGTGCACGAGAATTTCGGCATTGCTTATACCCAGGATGAGAGTTATTATCTTCTTGACGCCGCTGAAGATGCCGTCGTGTACCTCGGAGTGCGGAGCGGTGTGGACCCGCAGGCTATGCTGGACGACCTGCGCAGGGCCCAGCGCGGCGAAATCATCTTCGATGCCGAAAAATACGTCAACAGGATACCGGCATCAAAGCACGACCATTTCCTTATCCCTGCAGGCACGATCCATTGCTCCGGCGCGGGCAGCATGGTCCTTGAGATCAGCGCGACCCCGAGCATCTTCACTTTCAAGCTATGGGACTGGGCAAGGCTCGGGCTTGACGGCAAACCACGGCCGATCAACATTGAAAGAGGCAGCAGGGTCATCGACTGGGGACGGGACACGGACTATGTCCATGAGCATCTGCGCAACCATATCAGGCCGCTGGAGTCGGGAGAAGGATGGCGCGAGGAGAGTACCGGCCTGCATCCCAACGAACCTATCGAAACCACCAGGACATATTTCACCGGACCGGTGAAGCACGACACCTGCGGCAGCGTCAATGTGCTGAACCTTGCGGAAGGAGAGGAAGTCACGGTGAGCAGCCCGGGCGGCGCATTCGAGCCGTTCAAGGTGCATTATGCCGAGACCTTCATCGTCCCGGCCCACTTGGGAGAATATATCATCTCCCCTTCCGGGGAATCATCAGGAAAGGAATTCATCACCATCAAGGCATCAGTAAGGCACTGACATGACTATAAGGACTTCCAGATTCCGAGACCTCACCACGGACGAACTGTACGCCATACTCCGCCTGAGGGCGGAAGTGTTCGTCGTCGAGCAGGACTGTCCGTACCAGGACCTCGACGGCCGCGACCCCGATTCATATCAGGTCTGGGCGGAAGAGGGCGGAGAAGTCCTTGCCTGCCTGCGCGCCTTCATGTATGACGGCACCTATGCCCAGATAGGGCGGGTGGTGACCTCCCGGAGCATACGAGGCACAGGCTGGGGAGAACGTCTTATGAATGTGGGGATAGACATAGTCAGGGAGCACTTCGGCAACGCGCCGATCCTCATCCATGCCCAGGCATATGCGACAGGCTTCTACGAGAAATTCGGCTTCAGAATCTCTTCCGATCAGTTCCTCGAGGACGGTATCCCCCACTATGAGATGATACGCCCGACGGATTGACACCTTGCCGCCCCCGCATCGGATCCCGCTGTGGCAAGGTGTTTCAAACATCTTAAACCAATACCACAAAAAACGATGCAAAGCCCAGTATTAGAACAAATCAGAATGAGTACCTGTATAGAGAAATAGCAGATTCAACCCCTTGTCATTCCGCTCCCAGACCATCACCTTTCTATCCGAATGAATGCCGGAATCAAGTTTTTTTCGTAATTTTGCTCAAACGAAAAGTATGAAACTTCTTCTTATCATAATCGGCCTCATTCTGTCCTGCAATTTCAGCGACAGGTCTTTCATTGATGAGAAAGTTCTTGACATCGCCCAAAGCACCGTAATCGGGTCTGACAAGCAAGATACAGACACGCGGGATTATGACAGCAAATCATTCTGCCTCCTCCCTTCTCGTACCGCAGGATATTCCGGTGACAACAACAGCGTCACACCTTCTGTCAGAACAACTAATTCGGGCCGCAGGGTTCAGCCTTCCGGTAAAGCTCCTTTCCGTATCATCAAGGACGGGAAAGTAATTGACAGACACAATTTCTACACATTCCAGACGGAATTGAAACAGTTCCCGTCCGGAATACATTCCACTGACCGATACATCCATTCTCTCTGTCAACTCCTGATTTAGCCTGCGCTTATCTCCAACCAAGGCTAAACAAAATCAGTATCAACTAACAGAGAATAAGCAATGACAATAATTTTGTTGCTGGTCGGGCTGGGGCTGATAGTCCTCGGCGCAGACTGGCTTGTTGACGGGGCCTCCACCATAGCGCGTCGGGCCGGAGTCAGCGAATTCGTAATAGGCCTCACAATCGTGGGCTTCGGCACATCGTGCCCGGAACTTGTCGTGAGCCTGACAGGAGCAATACAAGGAAATGCAGACATATCCATAGGCAATGTCATCGGCTCAAACATATTCAACGCCCTTTTCATTCTTGGAATCACGGCGTTGATAATGCCTGTATCTATGACAGATGAGAACCACAAACGGGACATACCTGTCACTCTGGCGGTCTCTGTCATCCTTGTGCTTTTCGGAATGAGCAAGACATTGTTCGGCATCGGTGGCACAGATTCATTGTCAAGAGCCGAAGGCATCGGCTTCCTTCTCCTGTTCGGTGCATATCTATATTCCTGCTTCATGTTCGACTCAAAGGAGTTGACCGATATGGCTGAGCAAAAGCAGATGAAACTGCCACTTGCTATCCTTGCAGTCACCACCGGCCTTGCCGGGCTCATTTTCGGAGGTGAACTTTTCGTGGGTTCCGCCACAGACCTTGCCAGGAGTCTCGGTGTCAGCGACAAGTTCATTGCAATAACCATTCTTGCAGGAGGCACTTCCTTCCCGGAACTTGCCACCTGCATCGTGGCGGCAGCCAAGCACAAGGACCAATTGGCATTGGGAAATATACTCGGCTCCAATGTGTTCAACATCCTGCTGATTCTGGGATGCTCTTCCGTCATCACGCCGTTGTCATTCCAAGGGATGAGCCTCGTGGA
>JAZRXV010000075.1:0-13537 GCA_045600405.1 Candidatus Cryptobacteroides sp. | reverse complement strand
ACGCGAAAAGGCCATCGCCTATCATGACACCGTAGCCCCGATGCTCGAGGAAATCAGGAGCCGCATCGATGATATCGAACTGATGGTCGATGACGAGCTCTGGGCCCTGCCTAAATACAGGGAACTGCTGTTCTTCTAGGGGCATAAGGCCTGACGCCTACAACAACGATAAAAAACCCGAAAGATATGAAAATGATCAAAAGAATTTCAATCATCATGATTGCATTGCTTGCCTTTGTGTCATGCAAGCAGAAAGAAACTCCGCTCACCGTAATGTCCTTCAACATCCGCCTGGGTGTCGCCGATGACGGTGACAACTCATGGGACATACGCAAACCGGCAGTCGCGGCCATGCTGGATACTGTCAATCCGGATGTATTCGGCATCCAGGAGGCCTATGATTTCCAGCTCGCATACATTGAGGAGAACTGCCCGCGCTACAAGGCTGTCGGAGTAGGCCGCGACGACGGGAGCAACAAGGGCGAGCACATGAGTGTCATCTATAACACCGAGAAGATAGAACTCCTGGACTGGGGTACCTACTGGCTGTCCGAGACCCCTGACGTCCCGTCCTTCGGCTGGGACGCAGCATGCCGCCGCACCGCCACATGGACAAAACTGCGTGTTATCAAGAGCGGTAAGGAATTCTTCTTCGTCAACACCCATCTCGACCATGTCGGAGTGCTTGCACGCAAGAACGGCCTTGCAATGATAGTGGAGCGCATCTCCGCGATGAACCCTGACGGTGTGCCGATGGTCCTGACAGGAGACTTCAACATGACACCTGACAACGAAGGCCTTGTCGAGCTCAACAAGATCATGAAAAATGCCCGCTATGAAGCCACCGAGTCCGATAAGCGTCCTTCCTGCAACGGCTGGGGCACCGTAGAAGCGGAAATTGACTACATCTATTACGCCGGGTTCGAAGAATGCCCTTCATTCCGTGTAGTCGCGGAGGAGTACGCCGGCAAGCCTTACATCTCCGACCACTATCCGGTAGTAGCAACGCTGAAATAGAACAGGCGTTTTCGAAAAGAACTGATATATAATCAAATGTGGAAAACGATGCGGAGAATCGATGCATCATTTCTAACAATGTACTGGTAATCACCGAGTTGCAATTACATCGAGCATCTTGATGAAATAGCCTCCCACAACGGAGCGGGCCTTGAATCCTACATGGGCGGTGCTGTCTGTCCAGACCCAGTCGGACATCGGGATCCTGTCGGTTGTCTCGCACTCGAACTTGTAGATTCCATCTACGAAATGCCCGAAGTCTTCCTGGCTTTCCGCAAGGGTGGCTGTCCACATTATCCAGTCCGTCTTGGTATAGGCCTTCCTCTCATCCAGAGGCAGGCCGTATTCGTTCTCTACGGATGGATAGAACGCTATTTCCTTACGGGCGACTTCTTCCGGAAATACATTCAGTCCTAGAAGCTTGTCCCACACAAGATTATATTTCTGGCTCCAACTGTCAGGGTTGTCGAAAGTCCGGCTATAGTGGTCACCTGCGTCAGCCATTGCCACCCATTGTGATGCCATTTCCTTTGCCGTTCCGGTATACTTAGCAGCGATATCATCATATCCGAGATTATCCGCCATCATGCCGTAACTTGCAAGGGCTACGATGGCTTTGATGGAAAGATTGGTATTATGTGCGGAACGTCCCGCGAAATCATCGGTACAGAGTTGATTCTCAGGATCCAGACCGAACTGCTTGAGATAGTCGGCCCAGAGCGTCAGGGTTTCCCAATGCTTTCTGGCGTATTCATAATCTTTCTGATAGAAGCAGATGGCAGCAGTCAGTGTGATGGCATTGCCAGCCTCTTCCACCGGCATGTCAGCACCATATGTCTGACCGTTGGCGAGAGGATACGTGCCCACATCGTGAGCCGGGAAAGGCTTTGTCCATTTTCCGGACTCGGAATAATAGTAGATATGGTTCAGCAGACCCTTTGCGAGTTCCGGATTGTACAGGAGGAACAGAGGGGCCGACGGATATGTCACATCAACAGTACCGATGGATCCGTTGCTGTTGTTCTCCTTGGACAGCCACAGAAGGTCTCCGTTCGGAGCCTCGACAAGTTTATGTGCAGCTATGGCCTGCCTATATGCCAGAGCGCACAGTTCCGCATACTTCCGGCCACCCGCCCCTGTCGCATCTGCCATAAGTTTGCAGTCAAAGCGCTCGCACTCCTTCATGAGGCGTCCGTATTCATCATTGGCAGCCTGGAACTGCTGCTGGATAGTACTGTCCCCGCTACGGTTCCAGTATGGGCGAAGGTTCTCACCGAAATACTGTACGCTGTAAAGGTCATCATAGCCAACCATCACCTTTCCGCAGCATTTCGTGCCAGACCCAAGATTCCTCTCCAAAGACATCACCGTACTGTCAGCCTGCACTGCAGTGCCTTCCTTTTCAGCACAGAGATAGAAATATCCCCAATCGATGCATACCGAATCACCCTTTCTGCCAAGTATGTTCTGCTCTTCGGTTCCGGCTTTCAGGTACACGAGACCGTCCTGCTCCATCTCTTCCATCGTCACCTTCTGGGAAGGCAAATGCGCAGCCCATGCCCCCGTCGCACAGAACTTTATCGAAACGTCATGCTTCTTTCCATCGTTGGACGACACATTGTACGAAATGTAGTTCACAGGACGGCTGACCAGATCGAGCCTGTCAAGCAGAAGAGGTGCGGTAAAAGTCAGTTTCAGGTCAACGGGACCGCAAGCGAACAGATAATGCGTCTGTGTAGCCTGCACGTCAACGGATTTCTGCTCCGCTGCAACGGAGCTGCTTATATCCTGTCCCATGAACCTGTAAGGAGTTCCGTCAACAGAGAGTACACCTTCCAACGGAAAATCCCTGCCCGTCCAATGTTGGATATGGCTGTCATATAAATTGTCGGTAGCCGACCATGCGCTGGTATATGGATCTATTGTGATCAAAGGGTACGCCGATGCCCTTATGTCATTTTCTACGTGCTTCGGGGCGCATGACTGCGATATCAACTGGATCATGCACAATGTTACCGCCAATAAAGTATTTCTCATATTCATTTGTTTTATCTTGACAAAGATATTTATTTTTGCACTGTCAATGGCTGTGAAATATGACTAAATTACGAATATTTTGTCTGCTGCTGCTTCTGGTTCCGCTCCATGTGGCTCTTGCCGGACGCCACGATATTCCTGTAAATGAATCTGTTTTTTCAAGCGTGCCCATCCCCGACAGCCTTTTCCAAAGGATGCAGGGGAGGTCTTTCAATGAGCCTGCTCCTGTCACAAGAGAGGACCTGAGGCTGTTGACCGTAATGTACAGGGACTTTGACGGGCTGGACCGGAAAGGACAAATCGTATGCAACGCAAGCATTGCTGATGACCTGCTCGAAATATTCAGGGAACTGTATGAAAATGCCTATCCTATCGAGAGCATCCGCCTGATCGATGATTTCGAAGGAGACGACAATGCTTCAATGGCGGCGGACAACACTTCCTGTTTCAATGTGCGTCCGAAGTCCGCATTCAAGAACGGATTTTCAGCCCATGCCTACGGGCTGGCAATAGATATCAACCCATTATATAATCCGTATGTGCGTACGCGCGACGGCGTCACCAGGATCGAGCCGGAAGAAGCGGCCCCGTACATTGACAGGGAGAAGGATTTCCCGTACAAGATTGAACGCGAGGACCTGTGCTGCAGGCTTTTCCGCGCCCACGGATTCACCTGGGGAGGGTCATGGCGCAGCATGAAGGACTACCAGCACTTCGAGAAAGCCCCTAAATAAAAATATGCATATCTTTGTGGCCGGTTAACGTCCGGAATGGCAAAATGAAACATCTTACTTTTACAGCTCTGACCGTTTTTTCTCTATTGTTGGTCTTGTCCTGCGATAACGGAAAATCAGCCCGACTTTCCTGTCCGGACATTTCCATCGTTCCCGAACCGGTTGATATCGAAGTCACAGGAAAACTGCATGATATACGGTCATGCCGCTGCTCAGTCTCCGATACCCTGGCAGAAGAAGCATACACCCTTGAAGCAAGGAAAGGGCGGATAACTATCACCGGAGGCTCGGAAGCAGGTATATTCTGGGGCAGGCAGACCCTTCGGCAGATATCCGCCCAATTTGGCGGCAAGACTCCTGATATCAGGATTTACGACGAGCCCGAATTCCAGTACCGCGGTGTTCATCTGGACTGCTGCAGGTTTTTCTACCCGGTCGAGGATGTCAAGAAATTCATAGACATCATCTCATTACATAAATTCAACGTATTCCACTGGCACCTCACTGAGGATCAGGGCTGGCGTGCCGAGATCAAGAAATACCCGCTTCTCACAGAAGTCGGGGCGATCAGGAAGGGAAGCATCATCAATAACTACAATGGAGAAAGGATAGTTGACGACACGCCTGTGACCGGATATTATTCCCAGGAACAGATGCGCGATATAGTTGCCTATGCCGCCGAACGCCATGTAAATGTCATACCTGAAATTGAAATGCCGGGGCATTGCATGGCAGCGCTTGCAGCCTATCCCGAATTAGGCTGCACAGGCGGGCCGTATGAAGTCGACCTCGTCACAGCAAGTGTTCTCCCGGATATCCTTTGTGCCGGCAAGGACAATACCGTCCGGTTCCTGAAGGATGTGCTTGATGAAATATGCGATATCTTCCCTTCCGAATACATCCACATAGGCGGCGATGAGTCCCCACGTGTCCGCTGGAAGGAGTGTCCTGACTGCCAGGCCAGGATGAAAGAATTGGGGCTTGATGATGAATCCCAGCTGCAGAGCTACCTTGTCAAGGAGGTGGAGAAGCACCTTGCATCAAAAGGGCGCAGGATAATAGGCTGGGACGAAATCCTTGAAGGCGGCGTCGATTCCACGGCGACAGTCATGAGCTGGCGCGGCACCCAGGGAGGCAAGGCCGCAGCCCGTAAGGGCAATGATATAGTTATGGCCCCTACGTCCCATTGCTATTTCGATTATTTCCAAACCAAAAATCCGGCAGAGAACGGAGAAGGGATAGGCATAGGTGGATATCTCAACCTCGAGCGCGCTTTCTCCTTCAACCCTTATGAAGATCTTGACATGAATGCCCGTATGCACATCAAGGGCATACAGGCAAACTTATGGACATCGCATTTCCCTTCATTCGACGATGTGCAACCGAGGATGCTGCCGCGTATCGCCGCAACGGCGGAAGTCGCCTGGAGCGCATCACGCCGCAGCAGTTATGACGACTTTGTGCAAAAGGTGAAGGCTGCTCTGCTCCCTATCTATGAAGATGAAGGATATATATATGCCGGTTATGCTTTCCAGACACCTCCGGTAGAATAGAAAGCTGGCACCGGCGGTGCGGACTTGTTCAGGACAATGAAAACGACTTTCAGAATAGAATATCACACCCGTTGGGGCGAGAGCCTCAGCCTGGTGTCACGTGACGTGAAATACCCCATGACCTGGGGCGAAGGGGACATATGGAGCGTAACCCTGCCGAAATGCACTGTGGCAGACCTCAAGGATTACGGATATCTCGTCATCGAAGACGGTCTTGTGACGCGCACCGAATGGAAGCGCCACAGTCTCAAACCCGCCCCCGGCACCAGAGAACTTGCTGTTGAGGATCGATGGCTCGACTGCCCCATCCCGGGTTGTCCTTTCCCTCGCGAGCATCAGGCCCCCGTATTCGACAGGCCCGGATTCCGGGGAGCGGGAACTGCGATCCCGGTATTTTCCCTCCGCACCGGCAATGACTTCGGCATAGGGGAGTTCCGTGACCTCAGGCCGCTTGTGGACTGGGCCGCCACAACAGGACAGTGCGTCATACAACTGCTTCCGGTCAACGACACCACTCGCAGGGGCGGATGGGAAGACTCATACCCGTACAGTCCCATCTCCACTTTCGGCCTGCATCCCCTCTACATCCATCTCCAGGACATAGGAGTGAAGGCCACCGCTGCTTTCGAGAAGGACCGCAAGGCCCTGAACAATCTCCAGGACATCGATTATCCAAAGGTGTTCAAGAAAAAGATGGCATACATCCGCAAGGCCTTCGAGGCCAACGGAGAGAAGGATCTTGCAAGTCCCGAATTCACAAAGTTCCGCAAGGGCAACACTTACTGGCTGGACGAGTATTGCGAGTTCTGCGCCAAGAGGGACAACCTTGAGCCCGGATACTACGCATGGATCCAGTTCCACCTCGACAGACAGTTGTCCGAAGAGGTGGCATATGCCCGCTCCAAAGGCGTATATCTCAAGGGTGACCTGCCTATCGGAGTAAGCGCTGACAGCGTGGAAGCCTATTTCCATCCCGAACTCTTCAATCTCGACTCAGCCGCCGGAGCACCTCCTGATTTCTTCAGCAAGGACGGTCAGAACTGGGGTTTCCCTACCTACAACTGGGAGGAAATGGCCAAGGACGACTATGCCTGGTGGAAGGCACGGCTCCGCAAGATGAGCGAGTATTTCGACGCTTTCAGGATTGACCACATACTCGGATTCTTCCGTATCTGGGAGATTCCGTCAGAATTCACCAGCGGCATGCACGGCCATTTCAACCCTGCCATCCCATACAGCCCGCAGGAGATATCAGGACGAGGACTGCCGTTCGAAGGTCTCTTCCATGAAGACCCGCGCCATCCGGGCTGCTACCAGCCTTTGATAACACCGGACACCTCCGGTCTGGAACAGTGGCAGCAGGAAAGGTTCGGAGAACTTTACAATGACTTCTTCTTCCACCGTCATAACGAATTCTGGCGCCGCAACGCGGAGCACAAGCTCCCTGAACTGCTTACGGCCTCAGGCATGCTGGCATGCGGGGAAGACCTCGGAATGGTGCCTGACTGCGTACCGGGAGTGATGGATCACGAGAAGATACTGTCCCTCAAGATGCGCGGCATGGAAAAGGAAGGGGAATGGAAGGAACTCAGCGTCTGCGCCACCTCCAGCCACGACATGGAGACCCTGCGCATGCAGTGCGGCCATGATCCCGAGCCATGGGAGGTCCGCAGCATGCTCTGGGAGTTCCTGGACAGTCCTTCGATGCTGGCGATATTCCCTCTTCAGGACTGGGTCGCCATGGACAAGGACCTGCGCCGTCCGGAGCGCATGACGGAGCGCATCAACTATCCCGCTGACTCCGGCAATCACTGGAAGTTCCGCATCCACTTCCCGCTTGAGGAACTCAATGAAATGAAAAACCAGCGCCTCAGGATTGAAGTTGAGGCACTGGTCAGGGACAGCCGCAGATTCTCCGCTATTTAGCGATATTCTCGCGCATCTCGGTATCGGCCTGGATATTCTTCATTCTGTAGTAGTCCATGATACCGAGGTTTCCTGAACGGAAGGCTTCGGCCATTGCCAGCGGGACCTGAGCCTCGGCCTCAATGACCTTGGCACGGGCTTCCTGCGCAGCCGCCTTCATCTCCTGCTCCTGGGCGACGGCCATGGCACGGCGCTCTTCCGCCCGCGCCTGGGCTATGTTCTTGTCAGCTTCAGCCTGGTCCATCTGGAGCACTGCACCGATGTTCTTGCCCACGTCTATGTCGGCGATATCGATGGAAAGAATCTCGAAAGCCGTACCGGCATCAAGGCCTTTGTGAAGCACCAGCTTGGAGATGCTGTCAGGATTCTCCAGCACTGACTTGTGGCTTTCGGATGAACCGATGCTTGACACTATTCCTTCTCCTACTCGTGCGAGGACGGTCTCTTCGCCGGCACCGCCCACCAGCTGCTTGATATTGGCACGCACGGTGACGCGGGCCTTCGCGATGAGCTGGATACCATCCTTTGCGACAGCGGTCACAGGAGGAGTATTGATGACTTTAGGATTGACCGACATCTGCACGGCCTCAAGCACGTCGCGTCCGGCAAGGTCGATTGCCGCAGCCATCTTGAAGTCGAGAGGGATGTTGGCCTTGTTGGCGGATATGAGGGCCATCACCACCTTGGTGACGTTGCCTTTTGCAAGATAATGCGCCTCAAGCTCGTTCGCCTTCAATGACAGTCCGGCCTTCGTGCCGGTGACAAGGGCCATCACGATGGTCTTGGGACTCACACCTCTCCAGCGCATGAGCACCAGATGGATGAGGGAGACATGCACTCCTGACAGGAGGGCCTGGAACCAGAGGGCCACCGGGAAGAACCATAATATGACGATAAGAGCGATCGCTACGACCGCAATCCAGACGAGAATACTCATATGACTATTGATTTATTGATTTGACTATGACCTTGTTGTCATCTATCCTGACAACCTCTACAATGGTGCCCGGATCAATCATTGTGTTGTCATGGGATTTCACCTCGCATGACATGTCTCCGAACATCGCGGTCCCCATCGGGGCCAGACGGGTCAGTGTGCTGCCCTGATCTCCCGGCCTGACCTTATCCGGAGCGCTGTTCACCTTGGAATCCACTTCCGTCTTCAGTTCGAAGCGTTTCCAAGTCTTTGCCCTCAGCATAAAGGCAAGTGACATGACCAGCAGGGCCAGCACGATGCCGGTCGTAATGAAACCCGCCGCACGGCCTATGTTATTGAATGCATACCAGCAGGATGCCACGAGCGAGGCTATGCTGAGGAAACCCGCCACACCGACACCGGGGATGAGAAGCATTTCAATCAGCATCAGGAGAATGCCGACCAGAATGAGGGTTGCAATAATCCACCACATGACAAAGTTGATTTTGTATCCGTACAAATATACAAAAACCCTGCTTAAAGTTTCTTTGTTTTGAGAAAAATACTAACTTTGCGAACTATTTTGGTAAATAATTTTTAATATCCATAATTATGCAAAGTAAAGGTGCTATCAGATTTGTAGCAATTCTGCTCCTCCTCGCATGCATTTGGCAGCTTTCCTTCACCCTCGTATCAAATATCCAGGGCAAGAAGGCCGACAAGAAAGCAGAGCAGGCGATAGAGGCAATCAAGCAGACTGCCGCATTCTCAAATGTTCCGGAGACAGAGCGCGATTTCTACCTCGATTCCATCAGGAAGAACGAGGCTCGCCGCTACACTGACTCTATCTCTTCAGAGAAAGTCTACTTCGGATACACATTCAAAAAAGTCCAGAATCAGGAAATCAATCTCGGTCTTGACCTCAAGGGCGGTATGAACGTCATGCTCCAGGTGCAGCTCGAAGACCTCGTGAAGGCTCTTGCCGGCGGCAACCAGTCTCCAGAGTTCAGCAAAGCTCTCGCACTCGCAAAGGAGCGCAGCGTCAACTCCCAGTCAGACTTCATCACCCTCTTCGCAGAGGCCATGAAGGAAGTCGCCCCTACCACAAGGCTCGCACAGATCTTCGGCACCTACGAGATGCGTGACCGCATCAAGCCTGAATCCACCGATGACCAGGTCGTTGCAGTCATCAAGGAAGAGGCAGAGAGCGCAATAGCCAACTCATTCAACGTCCTCCGCAACCGTATCGACCGTTTCGGCGTCACCCAGCCTTCAATCCAGAAGCTCGGCAACACCGGACGTATCCTCGTCGAACTTCCGGGTGTGAAGGAGCCTGAGCGTGTCCGCAAACTCCTCCAGGGAACCGCATCCCTCGAATTCTGGACCACCTTCGACAGCCAGGAGATCTATCCTTACCTCGCCGAGGCCAACAGCCTCCTCGCCCAGATGAACGTCACCGAGGCACCTGCCGAGACCCCTGCAGAGGAAGAAGTTGCAGCAGAGCCTGCCGAGAAGGATATCGTAGCCGAGGAACTTGCAGCCCAGGAGACCACGGCAGACAATGCTGACATCAACGCATACAAGAAGGCAAATCCGCTCTTCGCCATATTCCAGCCTTCACAGGCCCGCGGAAACGCATGCCTCGGTTATGCTGCAGCCGCAGATACCGCACAGATCAACAAGTATCTCCACATGCCTCAGATCCAGGGTCTTTTCCCTGCGGAGTTCCGTGCAATGTGGTCAGTCAAGCCATCTCAGTTCATGGCAAGCGACAACATCTACGAACTCGTGGCCATCAAGGCATCCTCACGTGACGGCAAGGCTCCGCTCGACGGCGGTGTCGTGACCGATGCACACGTGCAGTATGACCAGCGCAGCGGCGGCGAGCCTACCGTCTCCATGACAATGAACGCAGAAGGCGCCAACACATGGGCACGCCTCACCAAGGAGAACATTGGCAAGCAGATCGCCATCGTCCTCGACGGCACCGTATATTCATATCCTACCGTCAACACCGAAATCACCGGAGGTTCATCCATGATTTCCGGCCGCTTTGATGTAGAGGAGGCCACCGACCTTGTGAACGTCCTCAAGTCAGGTAAGCTCCCTGCACCTGCAACCATCGTGCAGGAGCAGGTTGTCGGACCTTCACTCGGTGCAGAATCAATCCGCAGCGGTCTCATCTCATTCCTCATCGCATTCATCCTTGTCCTCATCTACATGCTCTTCTTCTATCAGGGAGCAGGTATTGCAGCCGACATCGCACTTCTTACCAACGTCCTGCTTCTCTTCGGCACCCTTGCCGCATTCGGAGCAGTCCTCACTCTCCCTGGTATCGCAGGTCTCGTCCTGACCCTGGGTATGGCAGTCGATGCGAACGTCATCATATATGAGCGTATCAAGGAAGAGCTCAAGGCCGGCAAGGGTCTTGGCAAGGCAGTCCATGACGGTTATCAGAACGCATACTCAGCCATCATCGACGGTCAGGTGACCACCCTCCTCACAGGTATCGTCCTCTTCGTGTTCGGCTCAGGTCCTATCAAGGGCTTCGCCACCACTCTCGTGATCGGTATCATCACCTCTGTCCTTACCTCTATCTTCATCACCCGTCTCATCTTCGACGACCGTATCCAGAAGGGCAAGAACATCACTTTCGAGAACAAGCTCACCAAGAACTTCCTCAAGAACACCAAGGTCAACTTCATCGACAACCGCAAGTGGTCTTATATCATCTCAGGCGCTCTGATCCTCATCGCCATCGGTTCAATCTGCTTCAAGGGATTCACCTATGGTGTGGACTTCACTGGAGGCCGTACCTATGTCGTACGCTTCGAGAATCCTGTCACCGCTGAGGAAGTACGTGCCGCAGTCAACGACGTGTTCGATGCCGCAGCAGCAGCCGACCCTAACGTCAAGGGAGCTTCCGCAGAAGTCAAGCAGTTCGGTAACGACCAGCAGATGAAGATCACGACCGGTTACAAGGTTGACATCGAGTCAAGCGACGTCGATACCGAGATCGAAGAGATGCTCTACAAGGCATTGAAGGGATTCTACGGTGGCAACTACTCACTCGCAGAATTCACCTCAACCCTCGAGAACCCTTACGGTATCATTTCTTCCGACAAGGTAGGCGCTTCCATCGCCAACGACATCAAGAGGTCAGCTGTCATCTCCGTCATCCTCGCCCTCCTCATCATCTTCGCTTACATAGCATGGAGATTCAAGGGTTGGACATGGGGTCTCGGCGGTGTCGTCTCCCTCGCACATACAACCATCATCATCATCGGATTCTTCTCACTGTTCAGCGGAATACTTCCGTTCAACCTCGACGTTGACCAGACCTTCATCGCAGCTATCCTGACGATCATCGGTTACGCTATCAACGATAACGTGGTTATCTTCGACCGTATCCGCGAGAACCTCCAGCTGCATCCGAACGATGATTTCCAGACCACTGTCAACAAGTCCCTCAACCAGACCCTGACACGTACGGTCAACACCTCAGTATCAACCCTCCTCCCTATGATTGCAATCGCACTCTTCGGTGGAGAGTCCATCAGAGGTCTTGCAGTCGCCCTCATCCTCGGTATCATCATCGGAACCTACGCATCCATCATGATCGGCACCCCTGTCATGTTCGATGCCACCAGGAAGCAGGCAGCAAAGAAGAAGAAATAATAACTTCAATCCATAGAGAAAGGGGATGGCCAGCGTGACCATCCCCTTTCTTTCTATCCTCCCGTGACGCTCGTATATGTACCATCAGGAGTGAGGCTTCCGGAAGGCATTTCCCCGAAAGGGGCTTTGTCTGCATTCCGGAAGCCTCACTCCTGATGGCAAAGAAAACGTGCTGTCTGTTGATAACTTTTTTCTTTATATCCGGGCAGAAAGAGTATCTTTGCCTTATGTCTTTCGTACACCTTCACGTCCATACGCAATACTCCATCCTGGATGGATTGTCCAACATCAAGAAACTCTTCGAGCGTGCCCGGGAACTGGGCATGCCGGCGCTTGCCATCACCGACCACGGCAACATGTACGGGGTCAAGGAGTTCTTCAAAGTCGCATATGACAAGGCCAATATGGACGCTGACGGGAACCTTATCGTCAAGCCTATCGTAGGATGCGAGGTCTATGTGACACGCCATTACGACCACAGGCTCAAGGACAATGAGCACAGATCATATTACCACCTCATCCTGCTGGCAAAGAACTACGACGGATACAGGAACCTTATGAAAATCGTGTCCAGCGGCCACATTGAAGGAAAGTATTATGACAAGCCGAGGGTCACCCACGACATAGTCAAGAAGTATCATGAGAACCTCGTCTGCTGCTCGGCATGTCTTGCCGGAGAAGTGTCAAAGGATATCATGGCAGGGGACCTTGACGGAGCGCGCAAGGCCATAGAATGGCATAAGGAAGTGTTCGGGGATGACTATTACCTCGAGGTGATGCTCCACAAAACCGAAGTGGAAGGCCTGCCTCCTGAAGCCTACGCAAAAATACGCGAAGTATATGACTGCCAGACGGTGGTCAATGAAGCGATATTCCAGCTGGCGGAAGAGACCGGTACAAAGGTGGTTGCCACCAACGATGCCCATTTCGTGAAGAAAGAGGACGGATCTGTCCATGACAGGCTCATCTGCCTTACCACCAACGCCAATATAGACGACCCTAAAAGGCTCCGCTACACCCAGCAGGAGTACCTCAAGAGCGAGGAGGAGATGGCAGCCCTGTTCCCCGGCCATCCTGAAGTCCTGTCCAACACCCTTGAGATTGCGGACAAGATAGAGAACTACAAGATAGACCGGGACCACGTCCTGCCCAAATTCAGCATAGACCCGGAATTCCTGTCAGACATTGACAGTTATCTCTCCAGATACAAGGAAATCATAGACGAAGGCAGATGCGACAAGAAGGGCAATTACCGTGGTGATGAATTCTGCATCTCCGTAGCCTTCCTGTGCCATCTGACATACAAAGGAGCGGAGAAACGCTATGGCCCGGCCCTCAACGACGAGCAGGCGGAAAGGATTGATTTCGAATTGAAGACCATATGCCGCATGGGATTCCCGGACTACTTCCTCATAGTTCAGGATTATATCAGCGCATGCCGCAAGCACGGGTCCATGGTCGGACCGGGACGTGGATCCGCAGCGGGATCCGTCGTAGCCTACTGCCTCGGTATCACCAACCTCGACCCTATCAGATACAATCTCCTGTTCGAGCGTTTCCTCAACCCTGACCGTATCAGCATGCCTGATATCGACGTGGACTTCGAAGACCTCCAGTACGCCCACGAATACGTGGAGAAGACCTACGGTGCGGACCATGTGTCCAGGGTCATCACC
>JAZRXV010000074.1:0-26257 GCA_045600405.1 Candidatus Cryptobacteroides sp. | reverse complement strand
AACGTCAAGACCGCATACTTGTCTCATAGGCATTCAAAATTTTGGGACAACAAGCCCGTTTAACTTAAAGTACTGTGCGGCAGGCAGCGATGCCATGTCCGCTTTTGCCAATAAAGATAGTATGGGGTCTTGATTTTTATTTAACCGGCCTAAAAACGCTGGTTTTTATCTATATTTGTATTCATAAGCACATAATGATATGAGAAGAATACTGATTACCTTCATAGGACTTGCCATCTCAGTCCTTTCATCCGCTCAGTTCACACCTGCTGCAGACACCACCCGTGTGTTGCTTATCGGCAATTCATTCACATACTACTGCAATTCGTGGAGCATGCTCTCGCGTATCGCATCGTCAGAGGGGCATGAACTTGACATTGTACATGCAACTCAGCCAGGGTACAGCTTCGCCGACCATCTCAAGAATCAGGAGACCACCGATGCTATCCTCAAGGGTGGCTATGATATTGCGATTCTTCAGGACCAGAGCAGGACTCCGGCAAAGTATGCGAACGATCCTAAAGGTAATGTAGAGTTCAGGAACAACTTCATAACCCTTACGAACCGTATTTATGGATGGTCACCTTATGCAAAGATCATCCTTGAATGCACCTGGGCATATAAGGATGACGATTTCGGTGGATTCGGATCAATTGAGCAGTTCGACCAGTTCCTGCAGAACGGTACCCGCCTTTATGCCGAGGTCATACGCGGTACGGTCTCCCCTGTCGGTGAAGCGTTTGCTATCGTCCGCAATGACCGTCCGGACATCAACCTGTATGATTCGGATGGATGCCATCCAAGCGAATACGGCATTTATCTTAAATGCTGTGTGAATTATCTTGCAATGTTCGGTGGCAAGTTCTCATCTTTCACCAGTAGTTGCGACCTTGACCCTGAGATAACCAAATACCTCAGGACCGTAGCCAAAAAGGTTGTAAAATAGACTATTTCAAGGTAATTACAATAACTCCGTTTCCTCCGCGGCTGCCATAGATGGATGAGGATGCATCCTTGAGAACATCGATGCTCTTGATGTCCATAGGGTTGATTATGGATATGTCCTTCACTTCCATTCCATTCACAATGAAAAGAGGTTCGTTGGAGGAATTGATGGAACTGCCCCCTCTAATCCTGATGGAGTTGTCAGACCTTACCTCCAGACCTGCCACCCTTCCTCTTAGATAATCGAAAATGTTTGAATAGTTGGCTATTTCGATATCTTTTGGGATTAATTTGGAAGTGGCGTACGTGCTGTTGCGTTTAGGTGTCGTGGTATATCCGTCATTGACTACCTGGGCCTCGGCATCGTAAGGGTCTTCGGCTTTCTTGAAGAAGGAAACGCATTCGCCTATGTCCATGAGTATGTAAGGCGGATAGTTGAAGTCCGTTGCTCCGAGGCGGTCTTCCCTGTTGAAAAGTTCGTGGTAAGATTCGCGGTGGTCCACTCCGTGGTGGAGTTCGTTCTCATGAGCCGGAATAAACACCGGGACGCATCCGCCGTCAGCCATCATTGAGGTGGCCATTATGGATTTGACATCGTTCCAGCTGGATGCAATCAGGACGTCGGCCGCCGGATATTCCGCCAACCTGGCCTCCTGTTCGCGGTCACTGTTGTCTCCGTCGTGGATAATCCGCCATCCGTCGAAATCGATTATATAGACATTGTTGGGTATGTTCTCTCCCTGGTTGCCGGGGAAACTGTTGATTTTGACACCGTTGAAATCCTTGCTGACAGCGATCTCGTTTATGATGTGCTTGTTGCTTCCAGTGTATCCGGGGAGGACATCGGACGGAAGTATCATAGGCTTCCCGGCCTTTGCAACAGCTTCCAGTATGTTGCTAGAGTAATGGTCTAAATGAGGGTGCGTAAGCAGCAGAAGGTCAATATGTGACGCAATCATCTCCGCTTCTTCTGCGGTCCCGTCCCACCTGAGGTCGATAAGGACCGTGTGCTTATCGGTGCGGAGCAGGAATCCCATGTTGTATATTTTGAAAACTTCAAGTGAGCCTCTTGCCGGATCGGTACCGATGAGCCATCTGAGCGCATCTTGTCTGGCTCCATCCAGGTATTGCTCCTTCGCTTTATTGAACGCGTCCTTCTCCCCTTGCGGCGTGTCGGCTCCCCTCTCATTTACATGCAGCGGGTAGTCAAGCAGTTGGAGGGTCATGCGGCGAATGGTGGCTATACGGTCTTCCTTGCCGCGTGTGGCAAGTTTCGGACGGTATGCCTTCTTCAGCCTCCCGACAGCCTCATGGGTTTCGGCTATCCATGAATACGGGTCGTCGGTACTCTGCTGGCTGCGTATCAGCTGGCGTACGATGCGTGAAGCTTTCGTCCCTTTTGCTGCATCTGCGAATTCTTCTGCGAAACCGAGCATGTCTTCTCGCAGTTCTTCATTTGTCTGCGCTTTCCAGTCAAATGCAAGCGCGTTTTGCGTGGCGGATGACAGCAGAAGGACTGCAACTGCTGCCAATCTAAAGTATTTCATTGATTTCATCCCAACTGACAGTACATTCAATAGTGTTATTCTGGTCGGAACTGATTTCATATGGCTGCCATACGATAGTCAGTCCTTTGTCGCTGACATAGAAATTCCTTAGCGGAAGCGGGTCGGCTTCGGCATATGACGGCTTTTTATCTTCAAGGATCTTGCGGAAACTTGTGAGGGACCCGGCTGGAATGAAACCGTCCAGGTTGACAGTATCACCGGTTTTGGAGTTGAATATGATATATGTGTTGTATTCGGTGCCGTGGGCGCCTCCGAGGAAATCATAGTTGTATAGCCTGTAAATCTGGAAACGGTCATACGGATTTAAAAATTCTCCTCTTGCTACAATATTGTAATTCAATTGATTGCTTGTGATTTCCTCTTCTTCTGCTATAATTGGTATCGTCTCCTTCATGTCGTCCCTGTAGCTTTCTTTCCACATGTCTATGCTCCGGTCGATGGCTTCGGTGCCATGCCCTGGAGCATCTCCGGCCACAGCTTCGATTATGGCTTCCCTTGCATTCTCCCATTCGGGACCGACAGGGAGCTCGATGGAGTAGTCGATTGACAATGCACATTCATCTGCGATGTCCGCGAACAAGCCGGCATACTTCCCCGGTATCTCGATCGGCAGGGTCTCCTGATGTGAGTAGGTTTCTGTCCGGATCTTGCCGTCAGATACGCAGGCCGTTATTGAAATAGCTGCAAATAATGTGGAAAGTATGCCGAGATGCAGTCTCATGTGGTTTTATTTTATTATTTACTCATATTCAATATCTAAAACAATAATGTTAGATATAATAACAAAAATGTTAAGGGTGCTATTTGTCATAAAATGTCAAAATAGCACCCTTTGTGATCTACTTCTTTGCCAGCTCGATGGCAGTGCTGATGTCGGCAATTATGTCGTCAGCATTTTCCAGTCCGATGCTCAATCTCATGAGGTCCGGAGCCACTCCGGCTTCAATCAATTGCTCCTCTGAAAGCTGCCTGTGTGTGTGCGATGCCGGATGCAATATGCAAGAATGGCAGTCCGCAACATGGGTCTCGATCGTTATAAGCTTGAGGTTGTCCATGAAACGTACTGCAAACTCCCTGTCCCCCTTGAGGCCGAAGGCCATGACACCGCAGGATCCGTCAGGAAGGTATTTGAGCTGGCGCTCATGCTCCTTGTCCCCCTCGAGATCAGGATAATTGATCCATTTGACATCCGGATGCGCCTGCAGGAACTTGGCGACCTTGAGCGCGCTTTCGCAGCAGCGGTGTACCCTGACCTGCAGCGATTGGAGACCGAGATTGAGATAGAATGCGTTCTGAGGGCTCTGAATGCTGCCCAGGTCGCGCATAAGCTGGCTTGTAGCCTTGGTGATATAGGCAAGTTTGCCGAATTTCTTGGTGTAGGTCAATCCGTGGTATGACTCATCAGGGGTGCAGAGACCGGGATATTTCTCAGCCTGGGCTTCCCAGTCGAAATTACCGCTGTCAACGATAGCGCCGCCAACTGATACACCGTGACCGTCCATATACTTTGTGGTCGAATGTGTCACGATGTCGGCTCCGAATTCGATAGGACGGCAGTTGACAGGCGTTGGGAAAGTGTTGTCGATAATGAGCGGAACCCCGTGAGAGTGAGCAATACGTGCGAATTTCTCGATGTCAAGCACCCTGACTCCCGGATTGGTGAGGGTCTCGCCGAAAACCAGTTTGGTATTCGGACGGAATGCTGCCTCGATCTCCTCCTCGGATGCATCCTGGTCAATGAATGTGACATCTATGCCCATCTTCTTGAAGGTTACTCCGAACAGGTTGTAGGTGCCTCCGTATATGCTGGAAGTGCTTATCATGTGACCTCCGGTCTCGCAGATATTGAAGCAGGCGAAGAAATTGGCCGCTTGTCCGGATGAGGTCAGCATCGCTGCCACACCACCTTCAAGGGCGGCTATCCTGGCGGCTACCATATCGTTGGTCGGATTCTGGAGACGGGTATAGAAATAACCATCCTCCTCCAGATCGAAGAGTTTCCCCATCTGGTCCGAATTTTCATACTTGAATGTTGTGCTTTGGATGATAGGCATCTGTCTTGGCTCACCCTTGCCCGGTGTGTATCCAGCATGGACGCACAGAGACTCGACCGAAAGTTTATTTGCCATAATATATGTTATTGTAATTCAGTAATTATACTCTCGCATGCACGCATGACCTGACCCAGCTCGACATCCAATTTGCAGTCGATAGGAAGGAAATAATCTATGCGTGATCCGAACTTGATGATTCCGCACTGCTCCCCTGCCTTTACGCTCATTCCCGGCTTCGCGTAATTGACGATGCGTCTTGCGAATCCGCCGGCGATCTGCTTGAAGAAAACATCCTTTCCTTCCGGCGTGCGTATGCAGGTGCAGGTGTGCTCGTTTTCATCGGAAGCCTTTGGCTTGAATGCAAGTGCATGGGCTCCGGGATGATACTTGTAATAAGTTATCTCTCCGTCGACAGGCCAGAAATTGGCGTGGACATCGAAGAAATTCATATATATGCAGACATGCAGGCATTCGCGATGGAGAAATTCCGTCTCCTCCTCCCTGTCGATGATGACTATCTTGCCGTCAGCCACGGAGGATACCTTGCTGCCCGATCCGTTCCTCTGTCTTTCCGGGACCCGGAAGAAAGCGGTCTGCCATACGCAGAACCATAGCAGCAGCGCTATGATCGGCCATGTGATCCAGTCCGTCCTGACAAAGGCCAGAAGGGCTGCCATGGCTGCGGCACAAAGCGCATAGATAATGTAGAGGGTGCCGCGTGAATTCTTGTCTATCTTCAGTCTCATAATCTAAAGCAGGTCGAATATCACCATATATATGGATGCGAACGGAATCGCCAGCAGAGAACTGTCGAATCGGTCAAGCATCCCGCCGTGTCCCGGTATGCAGTTGCCGGAGTCCTTCACCCCGAAATGACGTTTCCAAAGCGACTCCACGAGGTCTCCGAGCACGCCTCCGACGCTTACGATGATGCCTATCGCCAGGCAGTGGAACAGGTTGAACGGTATCCACCTGAGGAAATAAAGAGCAACGGAGACTGCTATGCCGAGCAGTACGCCGCCCCAGAATCCCCACCAGGACTTCTTTGGTGATATGGTCGGGGCCAGTTTGCGTGCGCCCTCCTTCTGCCCCAGCATGGTCCCGAAACAATATGCACCAATGTCGCTTGTCCAGATGATGATAAACAGCGACAGAAGCAGCAGTCCGCTGAAGAAACCGTCCCTGACAACAAGGTACGGTACAAGGGATACAGGCAGCGCGATATACAGCAGCGCGGCATATATAAGCGAAATGTCCGCAAAATCCCTATGGTCCTTCTTGAAAATACTGAGGACAGGAATCGTCAGGCCCGGTAACAGGGACAATGCGGTCCATCGCGGGTCGAGCCCTAATGCGGCATGGCAGAATGTGGCGGTCAGGGCACAAGTGGCGGCGACATATGCCAGCAGTCTTTCTCCACGGAACCTGTCCCCTACGCTGATGGTATAGAACTCATGCATGGCCTGCAGCATTATCACAAGGAAAAGCGCTCCGAAGGCGAATTCGTTGAATAGGATGCCGCAAATCATTATCAGCCCGAAAACCAGGCCGGTAAGGGTCCGTACGATGGAATTATTCATCTGCAGTGGTGTTTGTCGTAAATGTCGTTCCTTCCTCCTCTGCAACTGCTTCAGTCTCTGCCGCGGCAGGATTCTCTTCCTTCTTCAGCCTTTCCTCGCCGTGCTTGCCGGCTTTAGGACCGAGTATTGCCTCGAGGTCTTCGGCCATGATTATTTCCTTGTCAACGAGTTGCAGGGCAAGGGTCTCGACAGCGCTCCAGTGCTCCTTGAGAAGCACAGTCGTGCGGTCGGTGATCTCCTTGACTATGCGGTTGACCTCCTCGTCAATGACTTCGGCGGTCTTCTCGCTGTATGGCTTGGTGAACTCATATCCGCGGGCACCGGTGGAGTCATAGAAGGATATATTGCCCACCTTGTCGCTCATACCGTAATATACGACCATGGAATAAGCGATCTGGGTGAGACGTTCGAAATCGCTGAGCGCTCCGGTACAAGGCTCGCCTTCGTTGGCCATCTGCTCGGCGACCCTTCCGGCAACGAGTGAACACATGTTGTCGAGCATCTCCGACCTGGACATGGTCACCTTCTCATCCGGAAGGTACCAGGTGAGACCGAGGGCGTTGCCTCTAGGGATGATGCTGACTTTAAGCACAGGGTCGCAGCCAGGCAGCAGCCATCCGGCAACGGCGTGTCCTGCTTCGTGGAAGGCTGTGAGCCTCTTTTCCTCCTGCGACATCAAAGTCTTCTTCCTCTCGATACCGCCTACTACGCGGTCCACGGCATCCATGAAATCCTGGTTGGTGACAGCATCCTTCCCGGTGCGGGCGGCTCCGAGTGCGGCTTCATTGCAGACATTTGCGATATCTGCTCCGGACATGCCGGGAGTGTGTTTCGCTATCTTTTCAAGGTCGAATTCAGGCGCCAGCTTGAGGTTCCTGAGGTGAACCTGGAATATCTCCTTGCGTTCATTGAGGTCAGGAAGGGTCACATTGATCTGCCTGTCGAAACGGCCGGCGCGCATGAGTGCCTTGTCAAGGATGTCGGCACGGTTGGTGGCAGCCAGCACTATGACTCCGCTGTTGGAACCGAAACCGTCCATCTCAGTAAGAAGCTGGTTCAGTGTATTTTCACGTTCGTCGTTGGAACTCCAGCCGGCATTCTTGCCTCTGGCGCGTCCCACGGCGTCTATTTCATCGATGAACACTATGCACGGAGCTTTCTCCTTTGCCTGAGCGAAAAGGTCGCGTACGCGGCTTGCGCCGACGCCTACGAACATCTCCACGAAGTCAGAGCCGCTGATGGAGAAGAACGGCACGTTGGCCTCGCCTGCGACTGCCTTGGCCAGGAGGGTCTTTCCTGTACCCGGAGGGCCAACGAGGAGGGCTCCCTTGGGAATCTTTCCGCCGAGGGCGGTGTATTTTCCCGGATTCTTGAGGAAATCGACTATCTCCACCACTTCCTCCTTTGCGCCGTACAGGCCGGCTACGTCCTTGAATGTGACGTTAACCGTGTCCTTGTCGGCCAGTTTGCCTGTGGATTTGCCGGCATTGAACGGATTCATGCCGCCTCCGGCTCCGCCGCCCATATTCTTGCCCATGCCGCGGAACATCCATCCCCACAATATGAACAGAAGGAAGAGAGGAAGCACCCATTCGAGGATGCTGCCCCAGACCTTGGTGTTGTTCTCCATGACGATCTTAACCTGCGCATCTTCCGGAAGCTGTGCGTTGAGTTCGGAAAACTCCGTCTCAGCATCGAACTTGGTCGATGTCAGGAAAAAGAACTGCGGTGAGCTCTTCGGCACCTTCCCGCTCGGGAAGAGGTCGGCGTATTTGCTCATCTTGTCCGGCTTAACCGAAATCGTGCCTTTGAAATCATTCCTTACGAAATGTACGTCCTTGACGTCACCGTCCAGGATCATTTCCTGGACCTGTGCCCACTCGATCTTCTCCGGGGAAACATCCTTTCCTGCGAAGAGCATGTAGGCTATGCCTAGGATCAATATGATATACAACCACGATAGGTTGATGCGGACAATTCTTATTTTCGGCTTTTTAGGGTCCTTGTCGTTCTGCTGCTGGGCCATTCTTCTCGTAATTTATTAAATTTGTACACAAATATAATACAAAAATGGCTCCATTCCACGCGCACGCGCATATTAAATGGCACGAAACCCTTGATTCGACCAACCGCGAACTCAGGAGGCACATTGAATCATATGACAATTTGTCAATCGTCGCTGCCAGGACGCAGACGGAAGGCCGTGGACAGGGAGATCACAGATGGACATCCAATGCCGGAGAGAACCTGACTTTCTCGATGCTGATGAGGTTCGGGACAGGTTTCATCCATGCCCGCGACGAGCAGGTCATCAATGATTATGTGACCCCTGTGCTGGTGTCTTTCCTGGCTCGTGAAGGGGTTGAAGCGTGGGTTAAGAAACCGAATGATATATGGGTGAAAGATAAGAAGATAGCAGGTATCCTTATTGAGAATATCCTGGACGGTGAATATGTGTCCTGCAGTATAATCGGGATAGGTCTCAACCTCAATCAGACAGAGTGGCCGGAAGAACTCCCGAACCCCGTGTCCCTCACTCAGTTGACCGGGAAAGGATATTCTCCGGAGGAAGTCCTTGAGGATCTTGCCTCATGTTTCGAGGAGCGATATACTGATAGAATATCCGGTCAAGGTCGTCCCAGGTGACATTCCTGAGCACCAGGTTGAATTTCGGGAAGGACAGGGTCACCGTGAAGACGTCCCCGGCCACCATTTCCTTGGCGACTTCCGCCTTCAGGAAGGTCATCTTGTCCGATGTCATCAGCCCTTTTCTTATTTCCGGATAATACTGATCACGTATTTCCTTCCTGAGATTGTTCGGAAGCCATTTTGCAAGGCTCTTGACCCTGGATAGTTTCATGGAGCAGTCGTAATTCGAATTGTATTTGTGGGTGAACTCGACCATGGGGGTAAAGGCTTCCGCGTGTGCCGGGAGCATTCCGGCACAAACCAATAGCAGGATTATTAAGAACCGTTTCATTTTCTTTTAATTATGACGAATCAAGGGTTCTCCCCCTGATTCGCCACTTTTACGCAAGAAGAATTGTTATCAGGTTCAGATTCCCCTCAGGGCCGCAATCGCGGCTTCGGGGTCCTCTGATTTGAATACTGTACTGCCGGCGACGATCAGGTCAACTCCGGATTCACGTATGGCCTGGATGTTTTCCATATTCACACCGCCGTCAATCTCAACCAGGCCCTTGGCTCCCCTTCTGGATATCTCCGCTTTCAGTTCTGCCACCCGGTCGAAAGTCTCATAAATGAACTTCTGTCCGCCGAATCCGGCGAAAACGCTCATTATCAGGAAGTAGTCGGCCTTGCCTATGAAAGGGAACAGTTTCCTGACCGGCAGGTCCGGATTGATGGCCACACCGGCCTTCATGCCCATGGACTGGATTTTCCTTATGTATCTTGACGTGTTGAGTTTTGCCGCCTCGTAGTGGAAACTGACCATGTCTATTTTATCCTTGTGCAGCTTTTCAAACCAGCGCTCCGGATGTACCACCATGAGGTGGGCGTCCATAGGGCGTCTAGCGATCCCGGCCACTTGGTCGACTACGGAAAAGCCGAACGAAATGTTAGGGACGAGAGTGCCGTCCATGATGTCAAGATGGATGATGTCCCCTGCCCTGTTGATTATCTCTATGTCCTTGCCGAGATTCAGGAAATCGGCGGCAAGGATTGACGGGGCTATCTGAACCGGCATACTACATCGTCAAGGAGTTCAACGAATCTGTCAAGCGATGCAAGCTCAAGTTTCTCTCCCGGAGCATGGACGCCGCGCAGGGTCGGGCCGAAGGAAATCATGTCGAGGCCCGGGAATTTCTCGAGGAAGAGACCGCACTCCAGTCCTGCATGTATTGCCTTGACCTCCGGCTCCTGGTTGAAGAGGGCGCGGTATGATTCCACGCAGACCTTGAGGATATGGGAATCCACGTTAGGGTTCCAGCCAGGATACTCGTACATGTGCTTTACGGATGCACCGGCGATTTCGAAGTTGGCCCTGACCTTGGACGCAATGGCCCTGCGTTCGCTCAGGGCAGAACTGCGCTGGCTTGTAACGACTTGTATTATACCCTTGTCGAGCATCTTGACAGAGGCGAGGTTGGTGGATGTCTGCACAAGTCCTTCGATGTCCTGGCTCATCGCCTGCACTCCGTGAGGACAGGTGTGGAGGGATGAGACAAGGAAGAATGCCGTATGCGGGTCCACGGCGAACCTTGCCTTCGCAGGTTCGACTGTGAAATTGAGTCCCGGATCAGTAGTGTGGAATTCCTCGGAGAGGGTCTGGCCGAAGGCGCGGAAACGTCTCTTGGTAGCACGCGGATGAGGTACTGCTATGACCGCTTCGCATTCGCGCGCTATTGCATTCGGCTTGCCGCCGCCGTCAATGGATATGAGCTGGTAGCTGAACGGTATCTCGCTGTACAGGAAACGCGCCATCTGCTGGACCGCATTGGCCCTTCCCTTGTTGATGTCATCCCCGCTGTGGCCGCCTATGCCTCCGGAAATCCTGAATTTCAATATTCCAAGGCCGTTCTCCACAGGTACAGCATAGCGCTGGAACCTTATGCGTGTGTTGAGACCTCCGGCGCAGCCGATGAAGAGCTGGCCTTCGTCCTCCGAATCGAGGTTGATGAGGGTCTTGCCTGTGAAGAAACCCTCCTGGAGCGCCTCGGCGCCGTCCATGCCGGTCTCCTCTGAGATTGTGAACAGACATTCAATCTTTCCCGTCGGCCTGTCGCTCTCGAGCAAAGCGAGGCATGCGGCGATGCCGATACCGTCGTCGGCTCCGAGCGTGGTGTCTTCCGCAATCATCCAGCCGTCCTTTATTACATAATCTATAGGATCCTTGCTGAAGTCATGACCGCATTCTGCAGTCTTCTCGCAAACCATGTCCTGATGTGCCTGAAGAACTATCGCCGGGACATCCTCCTTGCCGGGAGCGGCTTCCCTTGTGATGAGGACATTGCCGGTAGCGTCAGTCTTGCAGGCGAGTCGGTGGGATGCAGCCCAGTCCTGGAGCCACTTGGTCATCGGCTCTTCGTGGCCTGACTCACGAGGGATTGTAGTAATGGTCTTGAATATATCAAGAACTGATTCTGATGTCATGATATTGATGTTTTGTGCAAAAATAACAAAAAATAGCAGAGAGATTATCTCTGCTGTGGTACAAGCATCGCCTGGATGTCCGTGACGTATTTCTTGAATACCTTGTCCGTGGACATCAGGTCGGAGACCGTCGTGCATGCGTGCAGCACCGTCGCGTGGTCCTTGCCTCCTATCTCCGCCCCGATCGTAGCCAGCGAGCAGTTCGATATGAGGTTCCTGCTGAGGTACATGGCAATCTGCCGGGCCTGGACTATCTGTCTCTTGCGAGACTTCGAGAGGATGTCCTCCCTGGAAATATTGAAATAGTCGCAGACTGTGCTCTGGACCTTGTCGATATTGATATCGGTCTTTTCCTCGCCTATCAGGTTCTCTGTTATGTCCTCAGCAAGTTCAAGCATGGTCTTGTCATGGCGGATGGTGGCGTGCGCTATGACTGATATGAGCGCACCTTCGAGCTCCCTGAAGTTGGTCTTGATCCTGTTGGCCAGGAATTCAAGCACTTCTGTCGGTACATCCACGCCTTCCCTGTCCGCACGGGACTTGAGCATCGCCAGACGTGTAGTGAAGTCAGGATGGCCGAGCTGTACGGAAAGCCCCCACTTGAAACGGGAGAGAAGCCTCTCCTCGAAGTTCTGGAGCTCCACAGGGGCACGGTCGGAAGTGAATATGAGCTGCTTGCCGTTCTGATGCAGATGGTTGAAAATGTTGAAGAATGCCGTCTGCGTACCCTGTCCCATGAGGTCCTGGATGTCATCCACTATGAGGACGTCTATCCTCATATAGAATGCAAGGAAGTCGGTGAGTTTGTTGCGGACCGTCACTGCATCCATATACTGGGTCTTGAACTCGTTGCCTCCGACGTAAAGGACGACAAGGTCAGGGAATTTCTCATGTATGGAGATACCGATGGCCTGTGCGAGGTGTGTCTTGCCGAGACCCGGACCGCCGAAGATGAACAGAGGATTGAAAGGGGTCTTGCCGGGAGCGACAGATATGTTGGTGCCGGCGGTGATGCCCATCTTGTTGCATTCACCTTCTATAAGGTTGGCGAAACAGTAGTTCGGATTGAGTCTCGGGTTGATGCTGATCTTCCTGACGCCCGGAATGGTGAACGGGTTCAAGACCTCGGACGGCTGGGTGTTGATCATCACCGGCCTGTTGGTCGGGGTGAGCGTCTGCTGTCCCGGGAAGGTCATCGCTTTCTGCCCCATGACGGGACGTACTGTATAGACAAGTTTGGGCTCCGGTCCCAAGACCCTCTTGAGCGTCATGCGCAGCACATCGAGGAACGCCGATTCGAGATATTCGCGGAAATAATCGGAAGGGACCTCGACCGTCAGTTTCGAACCATCAAGCGAGACAGGACGCACCGGCCTGAACCAGGTGGCGTACTGCTGAGGCTCCACCAGATGCTCTATGATGCGCAGGCAGTCCCCCCAAACGGCGATATGTCTCTCTTGATCTGACATGACTTGTTTTCGACAATGCAAATTTGGAGGAAAAAAAATTGATAAAAAAATATTTTTCCTATTGCAGAATCACTTTTTTTGCCTTAAATATTAGCTTTAGAAAAGCGTTTTATATTTTTGTCTATCCATTGATTATCAATAAGTTATAAAATGAGAACACACTTAACTCCGTGATAATGTGAATATAAACAAATTTGAATGATTCTAAATTTTCGATTTGCCGTTTTTTATGACACCGGCGGCATCCAGCGGGCTAAAAAAATCAAATCGGGAAAATCTTATTTAATCCGGGTGATTTCCCCACATTCCATTTTTACCAAAAACGCTTCCGGATACTTTTTCTTTATTTGAGAAAGGTTTGCCTTCGGAACTGCCGGATCTTCGGAAACGCTTATTACATATTTATAGAACTTCTCCCCTTTCACGACGGCCGCTTCGTAGCCCAGGAATTCCTTTGCATCGTCGGGAAGTCTTTTGACGGAAGCCATTATCTGGACCCCATACCTTATATCGGAGACACTTGCTGCCGGAGCCGCCTCCGCGGATCCGCCTGCGGTGTTCTCTGGCTGCTGCGGGATCGCTTCCGCCTTCTGTCCCCCATTCTCCTCCACCTTTTCTTTCTTCTCCGGCCGGCTGATGTCCACGCTGCCGTCATAAGAATCCTTGTATTCCTTGAAAGCGTTGAAGAGCCGCTCGGCTATATTGTCCCTGTTGTCCGCATCCTTCAGGCGGGCGAGGTCCGCGGAATTGGATATGAAACCGAGTTCCACCAGCACTGCCGGCATGGAGGTCTTCCAGAGTACAAGGAGCGGCTGCTGCCATATGCCCCTGTCGGTCGGGAACGGACCGCCCTTCAGATTCTTGTCCACTATCTGGGCGAAACGCATGCTCTGCTCCAGGTTGGCGCTCTGCATCAGGGTCATGAATATATATGATTCCGGATCGGTAGGATCGATGCCTTCATATTTGGTGGTATAGTCCTCTTCGAGCATGATCACGGAATTCTCGCGCATGCAAACGTCCATATTGGCGGCGAAGAGGTCGCGGTTCTTATTGGATGACTGTCCGAGGAGATGTACCGAAAAGCCGTTTGCAGAGGTGTTCCTGGCGGCGTTGATATGTATGGATATGAAAAGCTGGGCGCTCTTTCTGTTTGCGATGGCGGCGCGTTCATCGAGCGCCACGCGCTTGTCGGTGGTGCGGGTCATGACCACGTCCATCTCCGGGTACGCTTCTTGTATCTTGGCGGCAAGGCGCTTGGATATGTCCAGCGTGTATGCCTTTTCATGGAATTTCCTGTCCTTGCTGACGGCTCCCGGATCGTCTCCACCGTGCCCCGGGTCTATCACCACGGTCGTAAGACGCAGGTCATCCTTTGCGAAAGCATGCCCGCAGCACATCATGGCCAGCAATATGCAAATTGTACGTTTCAAAAAAAGTCAGTAAATTTGTAGATTGTATTATTATGCAAATTTAAGCATTTTCTCGGATTGAGGAAGAGTAATTTCATACTTTTGTCACTGGCGCTCCTGCTGGTGTGCTGCCCTGCCGCGATGGCGCAGAGGCCGCGCCGTGCCGCCGGTACCGTGTATGGGTTGCGCAAGGAGAAGGTTGTCACTCCCCCGGATTCCGCTACGCTCGCCCGCCGGGATTCCCTGCATAAGGTGGATTCCCTCCATAAGGAGGACTCCATAGCCCTGCTCGGCAAGAGTTCCCTGGATTATCCTGCATTCTCGTCAGCCAGGGATTCCATAGTCGAAGTCTTCGAGGACGGGCACAGGAAGATTTTCTATTACGGTGACGTTTCCGTCAAGTATCAGGACATGCAGCTCACGTCGGAATACATGGAGTTCGACATGAATACCAATGAGGTGTTCGCCAAGGGCGTGTACGACACCCTTGCCAGGGAATGGAAGGGACAGCCTGTCATGACGCAGGGCGGCAAGAACTACAATATGGAAGAGGTCCGCTACAACTTCGACTCCCACAGGGCGAGGATCACCAACATGATCACCAATGAGGACGATGCCATAATGCACGGCCGCAACATCAAGATGATGGAGGACAATTCCATAAATCTTACCGATGGAAAATATACCGTCTGCGATGCTGACGACCCGCATTACTTCCTGAAACTGACAATGGCCAAGGTCATAACCGACCCGAGCCAGAAGACGGTGTTCGGCCCTGCGTACCTTGTTGTAGAGGATGTGAAACTGCCGTTTGTCGGACTGCCGTTCGGATTCATCCCGAAGCGTCCGGAGCGTGCTACGGGCATGCTCATGCCTAGTTTCGGAGAGGAGCAGGCCCGAGGTTTCTATATGAGGGACGCCGGTATGTATTTCGTGTTCGGCGACTATCTCGACCTGTCCGTGACGGGCGACTATTACACCCTCGGTTCATGGGCGGTGGACGTGAATTCCCGATACAAGGTCAACTATAAGTTCAACGGTACGTTCGGATTCAACTACTCCAATGACCAGACCGGCGAAAAGGGCACTCCGGAATTCTTCCAGACCAAGAACTTCGGTTTGAAATGGTCGCACACGCAGGATTCCAAGGCGCATCCCGGGACGACCTTCAGTGCATCCGTCAACTTCTCCAGCCCTTCCAACAGCCGCTACAACTCCAGGTCGATCAACGAGGCGCTTCAGAACCAGGTCTCATCATCAATCTCTTACGGACACAACTGGAATGGGAAATTCAACCTGAGCATGAACCTCATGCACTCCCAGAACTCCAGGGATTCCTCCTATACCTTCACGCTGCCTAACGTGACCTTCTCGATGAGCACCATATATCCTTTCAAGAGAAAGATGCGCGTGGGCAAGGAGAAGGCATATGAGAAGATTTCGTTCGGATACAACACGGCTCTTGCCAACAAGATAAATTTCAAGGCCAGCGAGTTCAACCTGCATGACCCTGCGTTCATCAACAAGTTCGACAATTCGATGACGCACAATTTCTCCATAGGACTGCCTAACTTCCAGTTGCTGAAATACCTGAGTTTTGCGCCTAGCGTCTCGTACGGAATGAACTGGTATTTCCGCAACATCAAGGCCGAGTATGACGATGAGGCCGGCAAGGTCGTCCAGTCCAAGGGCAACATGTTCGGATCATTCGGCATGATGCACAGAGCCTCGGCCGGAATGTCCATGAGCACCCGTCTGTACGGAACCTTCAATTTCGGCAAGTTCCATAAGATACAGGCCATAAGGCACGTGATTTCGCCTTCTGCCAGCATCAGCTACACCCCGGACATGAGCGGGACGTGGAACGGTTATTATTCCTTCACCTATGTCGATCAGAGCGGTAAGGAGCAGATCTATAATTACAACCGGTACACCGGTGCGACCGGATTGGGTCCGAAGCAGGCGGCCACGGCTTCTTTCTCCATCCAGAACAACCTGGAGGCCAAGGTCCGTGACTTCGCCGACACTACCGGTACCGGGTCAAAGAAGGTCAAGCTGATCGATCAGCTGTCATTGAACGGAAGCTACAACTTCCTTGCAGAGCAGTTCAAGATGAGCGCTATCTCCATGAGCATGTCCACCCGCATCTTCGACAAGGTGACAATCAGTTCCAGCGCCGGCTTCGACCCTTACGGATATGACGAAAAGGGTGTCAGGATAGACAAGTTCGCCGTCGGCATGGGCCAGGGGCTCCTGCGTCTCAGCAGCGTGTCCGCTTCGGCTTCATATTCCCTCAGCGGCAAGGGCCTCATCAATGGCAATGACGGAGGGAAGGATCCGAACAGCGGCAGCACGGTTGAAAGCGCCGCCGACTATTATAAGAGGATATATTACCATCCTTATACCGGTGAATACATCCCTGGCGGCTGGCTGTACTACACCAATCCAAATGTGCCATGGTCGGTCAACCTCAGCGCCAATTTCACCTACAGATCCGACACCAGGTTCGATGAAATCCTTGAAAGGGTGAAGAAGGTCAATACCCTTAACGCCACCCTACAGGCTTCCGGCAACGTGAAGATAACCCCGAAGATGAGCATGAACGCCACCACGGGTTTCGACTTCATAGCCAAGCAGATAACCACCACCCAGATGAGTTTCACATACGATCTCCATTGTTTCAATATCTCGGTCAGCTGGGTGCCTACAGGTACATACAAGTCCTACAGTTTCCGTATCGCTGCGAATGCTTCCGCCCTGGCGGACGTGCTCAGATTCAAGAAGAGCAGCAGCTATTGGGATAATGGATTTTAATCCGTATATTTGCATTGTCAATTACGGAAATGCCCGTGTTCACGGGATTCCTTTAACATAATCTTTTTATGCCACACAGCCTTTTCGAGCTCAGCAAGATGAGTAGAGAGCAGCTCGAGACCATTGCAAATGATTTAAGTATCAAATCAAAAAAACTAGACAACGAGAACCTTGCCTATGCCATCCTTGATGCGGAGGCAAAGGCTGAGTCCGTCAAACCTACTGTAGAGAAACCTAAGGGCCGCCGCGGTCGTCCGCCGAAGAAGGCCGGGGACACGGCCAGGAAGGAGCAGGAGGCACCTGCTGCATCGGCTCCTGAAGCCGCTCCTGCCCCGCAGCCGGAGCCTGAGGCACAGGCCGCCGCTCCTAAGAAGCGCGGACGCAAACCTGCAGCAAAACCTGCGGCCGAGCCGGTTGCTGCGGCCGAGGTTCCGGCAGAGAACAAAACTGAGGAGGAGCCGGCCGAATCCGCACCGGCGGACAATAATCAGAAAAAGAAGCGCGGCCGCAAACCTGCGGGTGAAGTCAAGGAGAATGAGTCCGCGACTGCCGCCGCAGCTCCTGCTCAGGAGGAGACGCCTGCACCTAAGCAGCAGGACAATGCCCAGGGTGGCGGTCAGAACCGTCATCAGCATCAGCAGAATGGCAATCAGCAGGGCGGCCAGAACAATAACAGGCCTCAGAACCAGCAGAATCAGCAGTTCCAGCGCCCTCAGCGCCCGCGTGTGCCTGATTTCGAGGGTACAGTCGAGGCTACCGGAGTGCTTGAGATAATGCCTGACGGATACGGTTTCCTCCGTTCTTCCGATTATAATTACCTGAATTCTCCTGACGACATCTATGTGTCCCAGCAGCAGATAAAGTTCAATGCGCTCAAGTCCGGCGATACAGTCACCGGCGAGATCCGTCCTCCTCGCGAGGGTGACAAGTACTTCCCTCTCGTGAAGATCAAGTTTGTCAACGGCCGCACCCCTGAGTTCATCCGTGACCGTGTGCCGTTCGATTTCCTCACCCCTCTTTTCCCTGACGAGAAATTCAATCTTCTCGGCAACGGCCATCAGACCGATGTCTCTTGCCGTATCGTGGATATGTTCGCTCCTATCGGCAAGGGCCAGCGCGGTCTCATCGTGGCCCAGCCTAAGACCGGTAAGACCATGCTTCTCAAGAGCATTGCCAATGCCATCGCCGATAATCATCCTGAGGTTTACGAGATTGTGCTTCTCATCGATGAGCGTCCTGAGGAGGTCACCGATATGGAGCGCAGTGTCAAGGCGGAGGTCGTGGCTTCCACTTTCGATGAGCCTGCCGAGCATCATGTGAAGGTTGCCAATATGGTCATTGAGAAGGCGCGTCGTCTGGTCGAGTGCGGTCATGACGTTGTCATCCTTCTTGATTCCATCACACGCCTTGCGCGTGCCTACAATACCGTGCAGCCTGCTTCCGGCAAGGTGCTGACCGGTGGTGTCGATGCCAATGCCCTGCAGAAGCCGAAGCGTTTCTTCGGTGCTGCCCGTAACATTGAGGGTGGCGGTTCGCTCACCATCCTTGCTACGGCGCTTACCGAGACCGGTTCGAAGATGGATGATGTCATCTTCGAGGAGTTCAAGGGTACGGGTAATATGGAGCTCCAGCTTGACCGCAATCTGTCCAACAGGCGTATTTTCCCTGCTGTCAATGTCATTCTTTCAGGTACGCGCCGCGATGATCTCCTTCTCGACAGGTTCAAGCAGAACCGTACCTGGATCCTCCGCAAGATACTTGCTGACATGAGCCCTATCGAGGCAATGGATTTCATGTTGCGTCAGATGGATGAGTTCAAGTCCAATGATGATCTCTACGACAATATGTCGAAGATTTCTTCTCGCGACTGATATCATTTAGGAAAGGGAATCCCCCTGAAACCACTGTCGAAGCCCCTTTCGGGGAAATGTGGTTCCAGGGGGATTCCCTTTCCTATAACGCTGCTGCCGGCTCCTCTTCCGGGGAAATGTGTTTCGATGGGTATTATCGTTCCTCCGACACTGCCGGTGCCCCTTCCAGGGAAATGTGGTTCCAGGGGGATGCCCTTAAAGGCAGGATGGCCTTCTGTGTGAAGCGTTTTAGGAACTATTTGTGAATGAATTATTTGCAAAACGTCCTATGCGCTTTGGTACATAGGACGTTTTGCATCTGATTGAATGTTAGTTGATTGAAAAAACGCTCAAATTGTTTTCAGTTTTTCTGGTAATTGCTATTTCTTTTTGATGCATTCTCCGGTGAGGAAGATGACGGCGGCTACGGCCATGCCGTTGATGGATGGGATGCCCCATTTGAGGAGGTTGGCGATGATGGCGCCTGCGATAACTCCTGCGACAGCGAACCAGTTTACGGTCTTGATGTCGAATGTGTCATCAAGGTAGGACTTGCGATTCCTGAAGTAGCTGAGCACCAGGATGATTCCGATTGGTGGCAGGGTGCAGTTAAGAACGTTGAGCCATCCGCAGAAGTTCCAGTATAGCCATACTGCGGCGATGGTGCCGATGAGACCGGCGATGAGCACCATGGTCTTCTTGGGGAAGCCGAGGATGTTGGAAAGTCCGAGTCCGGATGTGTAGAGGGCGTTGTCATTGGTGGTCCAGATATTGAGTCCGAGGACTATGACTGCTGACCAGAAGAGTCCGAGATTGAGCATGACTTCGAAGATGTCGTTCCCTCCTGCATAGATGCTTGAGACAGCGCCGAAGAAGAACATGAGGCTGTTGCCGATGAAGAATGCGATGACGGTGACAATTGCACCTATGGTGCCGTTCTTGGCGAAGCGCGAGAAGTTCGGTGTGGCGGTGCCTCCGGATACGAATGAGCCGATGACAAGTCCTGCTCCTGCGATGACGCTCATGTCCTTGGTGCCCTGTGAGAATTGCTGGATAAGGGTTGTGTCTCCCCTGTGGACGGCGAGTATCATGGCTATGGTGCCGAGGATGGCAACAAGCGGGACCGCGATGTAACTCACTATGGTAAGGCTCTTTATGCCGAAATATGCGGAGGCGGTCATGAGGATGCCGGCGAGGAGTACGAGGCCGTAGCCTGCAAGAGGCATGTGCTCAGGTGTCACGTCGAGGTGGAGGAGTTCCTTTGCGATAGGGATGGCGAACATGGCGAGTCCCACGCCGAACCATCCTATCTGGGTAAAGCTGATGAGGGCGCTTGGAAGCCAGCTTCCTTTCTTGCCGAAACTGCGGTGGGCCAGCATGTCAAGGGTGAGGCCGCTTTCGGCACCGATGTATCCGAGCGCTCCGGTGTAGGCGCCGAGGATAAGTCCGCCGAGGAGCAGGGCGCAGATGAATCCTTTGAAATCCAGACCGCCTGCCAGGTTCTGTCCAACCCACATGCTGGCGGAGAAGAATGTGAATCCCAGCATGACCATGAACATGCTGAGGTTGCTTTTGCGGCCTTCACGGGATACTTTGGATCTCGTGAAATCGATGTCGGAGTGACTGTTCTGATTACTCATATTGCTGCATATTTGATTTGAATTCATTCAGACGTGAAGATGCCATCTCCACCAGCGACCTCTTGAGCGATGCTTCCATGAAGGCGTTCTCGCTGTCATACAGGGCCCGCATCCCGAAAAGTCCGCCGTAGGTGTAGGAAATCCCGCTGTCCCCTGACGTCCTGCCGTAGTGCGTGGCCTTCAACCATTCCTCGAAGGAGATTCCGAAGCTGCGTCCCGTCTTTTCCTCGATGAATCTGCGGAGGTCCGCTTCCGGGGCGACATCCAGGAGTTCCTTCCAGTAGCCGCATACTTCCTCTATATGGTTAGGGATTTCATACCTTCTCGCTCCCCCGTCATATATTATGCATTTCTCGAAGACGGCATAGGGCAGAGTCTCGGCATATGCCCTGAATTCCGGGGTGATGACACCATCCTTCCAGCCGAAATCTATCATGGGGATATTCACTCCGGTGGATCCTTTGTCGGTATAGACAGTGAAGATGCCTTCGTAGAAAACGCAGTCGAAACCTTTGAAGTCCGGCCAGAAAGAGCGTATCCACGGAGTCATCTCTTCGAAGATTTCCATGGCCATGGTGCCGCCCACGGTGAAGAAGGTGATCCTGCTGATGTCGCAGCCGTTGTCGCGGAATACATCGATGACGTGGCGGAGACATAGTCTGATGGTGTCGCCGGATGCGAGGATGTCACCTATCATCAGCTGTGTGCCTTTCTGGAGATGGAGTTTCTCGTATTTCGTGTCAAGTCCCAGGATGACGCCATCTTCGATGATGCGTTCGCACGATATGAAACTCATGTTGCCGACCTTGAGGCCGCAATTGTAGCAGCATTCCTCAAGAGGGTAGTTCAGACCTCCCCGGAGTATGGTCAGGATGCTCTGTTCGCCGGAAAGCCCTTCTTCGGCCAGATACTGCAGCGCAGCAAGGGTCGAAGGCACCATTGCCAGGTAGGAATCGTATCCCACGACCTCCGGAAAGGCCATCAGGCGCCTCGTGCCGGAAGTGCTGACCAGGTAATAATCGTTTGAAAGTCCCGGTTTGTCAAGTTTGTAGATGCCTGCACCGTCGCTTACACGCACCGGAAGGAGGCCTGCATTATCAAGTATGTGGTTCATATTTTATTTCCCCTTGCCGAGCCATTCGACAAAGGCGTTTGCATCAAGGTCATATCCGCGCGGAGGGCAGACTATGTTGCCGTCCGGGTCCTGGATTACGTAGTTAGGCTGTGCAGCGACCCCGTATTCCTTCAGCGCCCTGTAGGCGTTGATCTTGCCGAGTGTCTTGAGGACCTTGCCGGTGTCGGTGGTGATCCAGTCGGATTCCGGGACAGGCAGTTTGTCGTCGGTGTAGAGGGCGCAGATGATGAAATCATTGCGCAGCATCTCCAGCACGCGCGGGTCGCTCCAGACGCGGCTTTCCATCTCACGGCAGTTGACACAGCCGTGACCGGTGAAATCTATGAAGAGAGGCTTGCCGGCAGCCTTGGCTGCCGCTTCGGCCTCGTCGAGGTCAAAATATCCCTGAAGTCCCAGGGGAAGTTCGAGTATGTCGGAGTATTTTGCCGCAGACGGGCTTTCCGCGGCGGCCGGGGCCGCTTTGGCTGCAGGCTGACCCAGTACGAAGTCCTGTGTCTCCAGCGGCGGCAGATAGCCTGAAAGCGCCTTGAGAGGCGCGCCCCACATCCCCGGGACCATATATACCACGAAGGTGAAGACCACTATGGCAAGGGTCAGGCGGAAAGTGCTGATGTAAGGGAGGTCGGAGTCGTTCTTGAACTTCAGCTTGCCGAGGAGGTAGAAGCCCAGCATTGCGAAGCAGACGATCCAGATCGCGAGATATACCTCACGGTCGAGCAGGCCCCAGTGATAGACCTGGTCGGCGGTGCTGAGGAACTTGAAGCCGAGTGCGATTTCGATGAATCCCAGCACGACCTTGACGGAATTGAGCCATCCGCCGCTCTTCGGGAGCTTCTTGAGCACGCTCGGGAACAGGGCGAAGAATACGAATGGCAGCGCGAAGGTCAGCGAGAACGCCAGCATGGTCACGATAGGCGCCCAGAATTCTCCGGAGGTGCTTCTTATGAGGACGGTGCCGACGATGGGACCGGTGCAGCTGAAGGACACCAGCACGAGGGTCAGGGCGAGGAAGAACACTCCGCCGAGGCCTTTCTTCTTGTCCACCTGCTTGTCGGTGCCGTTGACGAGCTTGGACGGCATCACGATCTCGAAAGCGCCGAAGAAGGAGGCTGCGAACACCATGAAGATAATGAAGAACAGGATGTTAGGAAGCCAGTGCGTGGCGAGCCAGTTGAAAATGTCGGCTGTAACGGCGTTGCCGCCGATGAATTTCGTAAGCAGGATGATGACCGCAATCGGCAGGGTGTAGAGCAGTACGATGAACACTCCGTACATGACGGCGCGGAAGCGTCCGTCCGCCTTGTCTTCGCTGCCCTTGAGGAAGAATGACACGGTCATAGGTATCATCGGGAACACACAAGGGGTCACAAGGGCTGCAAGGCCCCAGAGTATGGCGGCCAGGATCATCCCCAGCAGTCCCCCGTCGCCGGTTTTTGTGCGTCCGGACTTCTGTGCCGGCGCTGCGGCGCTGACATTGCTTGAGATGGTGACGCTGAGGTCCACGTCGTCAGGCGGTATGCAGGCCGTGTCGTCGCAGGCCATCCACTCCACGTTGACGCCGACCTTTGCCTCCGGGGAGGTCAGTTCCAGCTCCCTGGAGAAAATGGCCTTGCCGGCGATGGTGCCTATCTCCATGCCGTAGATATCGTCGAAATGGCGGTCCGGTGCGGATTCGGTCACGGTCTCCCCCGTCCAGGTGTAGCCTTCTCCATCCGTCCAGGTCAGAACGGTAGGGTTCGGCCCGCCGGGTGCATATTCCTCTGTGTCGTAGATATGGAAACCCTGCTCTATGGTGCCGGTGACGGTGATCTTGTATCTGCCCTCCCCTGTCTTTGAGGATGTGATGCCCCAGTTTACCTGGGCCGCCATGAACGGAGCGGCCAGAAGAGTGATGAAAATGGTGATGAGCGCTTTCTTCATCTGCCGAAACGGTTTAAATTCCTCAAATTTACTGCAATTTTTCTAAATTTGCGATATGTTCGAATATGAGGATACCATCTGCGCGCCGGCCACTTCCGTGGGGACCGGGGCCATATCGATAATAAGGGTCAGCGGAAAGGATGCGCTGGCGGTTTGTGACAAGGTTGTGGCGTTCCGCAGCGGCAGTGCCTCCACCGCTCCGGGATACAGCGTCAAGTTCGGAGAAGTGCCGGGCGTGGACGAAGTGCTTGTGACCGTTTTCCGTGCCCCCCGCTCCTATACCGGAGAGGATGGGGTCGAGATATCCTGCCATGCTTCCGCATATATAGTCAGGAGAATCCTGGGGCTGCTGGTGGATGCCGGAGCGAGGATGGCACAGGCTGGGGAATTCACCCGCAGGGCGTTTGCGGCAGGCAAGATGGACCTCGCCCAGGCCGAGGCCGTAGCGGATGTGATTGCCTCCGACTCCGAGGCTTCGCATCGTATAGCGATGAATCAGTTGAAGGGTGCTTATTCGCTGGAACTCAAAGGGCTGCGCGATAAACTTGTGGAGCTCACCGCCCTCATCGAACTCGAACTTGATTTCAGCGAGGAGGATGTTGAATTCGCCGACAGGACGCAGTTGCGCGAGCTGCTTGACGGGACGCTGGCGCATATCGAAAGCCTGGCGGATTCCTTCCATACCGGCAATGCTTTGAAGAACGGTGTGCCGGTGGCGATTGTGGGTGCCGTCAACTCGGGTAAGAGCACACTGCTCAACGCCCTTGTCGGGGATGACAGGGCCATAGTGTCCGACATTCCCGGGACCACCCGCGACACCATAGAGGAAGTCATGACGCTGGACGGCGTGAGTTTCCGCTTCATAGATACCGCCGGACTCCGGGAGACGGAGGATTATGTCGAGAAAATAGGCGTTTCCAGGTCCTTTTCGGCGCTTTCGAAGGCCGACGTGGTCATTGTGGTGCTTGACTGCTGCAGGCCGGAGGAAGAGCTTGGAAATGCCGTCGGCGATGTTGCGGGAAGGATGAGCGCGGATCAGACACTTATAGTCGTGAGGAACAAGGTGGATCTGCCGGGCGCGGTCCGCTCCGGGGTGGAAGGTGCCTCCGGGACCGGGGCTTCGGTCCTTGATTCTGCCATGGCGGGGTGCCGGAATAACGGAGAGGCCGCTGCTGTGCTCAGCGGCAATGCTGACAGGTGCATCAAGGCCGCCGCCGTGCTGGACATCTCCGCCAGGACTGGAGAAGGGCTCGATGCCCTCAAAGCCGCGCTCGTCAAGAGCCAGGAAGGCCGCTTCGCCGCCGGCAGCGGGACCCTCGTCACATCCCTGCGTCACTACGAAGCCCTCAGGCGCGCCGCCGACAGCCTTGAGCATGTCTGCCGCGGCATGGACGCCGGCTCCCCTACCGACCTTCTGGCCGAAGACCTCCGCAGCGCAATCGCCGAACTCAACTCCATCTTCGGCGAAGTCGATACCATTGATTTCAAGGCCGTGACGGATGTCATTTTTTCGAGGTTTTGCATCGGGAAATGACCACCGATTAACATCGATTAGAAACAATTGCAATAATATAGTTAAGGCGTTCATTTTGAGCGCCTTTTCTTTTTGTCTATACTCTGCTTGATAGTGGATTGTAGTCGATTCTGACCCCGTTTTTGTACCTCATTTGTACCTCGGAGCTATAAAAGGCTGGCCTCCACCCCGTGCAAGATTGATGTCCTGCGCAGGGCTTCATTGTTCTCCTGCCTCACAGGCCTAAGATTCAGCGATGTCCAGAACCTTCAATGGGAGAACATCATGCCGGCTTCTGACGGCGGCTACTGCATGCGTATCAGGACCATCAAGACAGGAACAGATGCCACCCTCCCCATCAGTGACGAAGCCCTGGACCTTTGCGGCTACAGAGGGCAAGGAAAGGTGTTCAAAGGATTCACTAAGACCATGACCCAGCATCCGCTCAAACAATGGCTCCTTGATGCCGGAATCTATAAGCCGTTCTTGTTCCACTACTTCCGGCACACCTACGCCACGCTGCAGATTGCTGCCGGCACTGACATCTACACTGTATCGAAGATGCTCACTCACCGCAATGTGACCACCACCCAGATTTATGCGGATCTCGTGAATGCGAAGAAGAGGGAAACGGTGAACAAGATCACTCTGAAGTAAGAATATCAGAGACCCTAAAAGAAATAATAGCGGTATCGCGTACAGAAAAAGAAGAATTTATTTGTTTGCTGTACAAAATACCGCTATTTTTGCGCAGTGATTTAATAAGAGCATATATGTCACCTTTCACAAACATAGGCAACGTACCGTTCGACCTCAATGTCCTGGCCTCGCTGTTTCCTGCAACAAAGTTCACAGGCGAGAAGGCAAGAAGACTTGAGGCCGCAGGCACCATAATCAGGTTGAAACAAGGATTATATGTTGCCAGTCCTGATGAGACAGGCAAGGCCTTGAACAGGAATCTCATTGCCAACCACCTTTACGGACCCTCATACGTAAGCCTTCAGACTGCATTGCGCCATTACGGGATGATTCCCGAAAAGGTTTATCTGACGCTTTCCATGACAACGAAGCACTCCAGGAGTTTTGATACGCCGGCTGGCAATTTCGATTTCAGGAACTGCAGCAAGGAATACTTCCCCATCGGGGACAGAGCAGAAACAGAAGACGATGTCAACTATCTGATTGCAACGCCAGAGAAGGCTTTATGTGATCTGATAAACTGCACCAAGGGTCTTGAACTGCGTT
>JAZRXV010000073.1:0-9994 GCA_045600405.1 Candidatus Cryptobacteroides sp. | reverse complement strand
ATTTCGAACTAACAATATGAAAGCTGCTGCCCGGTATCTTCGTGGGTGGTGAGGGCACGGCGACCTTCAGCAACTTCAAGTATGAAAAGAGGTGATTACCTGTAGTCGTTGAACTCCGGCATTGCCAGTTCTGAAAGGAATGACCAGAACTTGTCGTCGTCGCGGGGGCATATGAGGAGCACGTCGTCAGTATCTATGACAAGCATGTCCTCGAGACCCCTCAGGGCGACGAGTTTCTTTGTGCCTGTCGTGTAGATGATGCTTCTGGTATCGTCCTCCATGAGAGATTTGCCGGCGATGTTTATTGCGTTGCCATGCTTGTCGTGGACTGCAAGATTCTCGTAAAGGGAATCCCAGTTGCCTATGTCCGCCCACTTGAAATCGGCCGGATACACCCATGCGTTGGAGGTCTTCTCCATGACGGCATAATCGATTGAGACGCGCGGGCAGTCAGTGTATAATTTGCTGACTGCCTGATCCTGTGCCGCTGTGCCGAGGCTGTCCTTATAGTCCTTCCACAGGTTCGTGATCTCAGGTGCGTACAGTTCCAGTTCCTCCTTGATCGCGGAGGCCCGCCATACGAAGATACCGGAGTTCCACAGGAATTCTCCGCTGTCGATGAACACCTGGGCAAGTTCCACGTCGGGCTTCTCGGTGAAGGTCTTGACCTTGACCGGTTTGTCATCCTCGAACTCTCCCGCCATCTGGATATAGCCGAAGTTGGAATCAGGTCTTGTCGGGACCACTCCCAGGGTGATCAGGGCGTCCGACCCGGCTGCGTAACCGAGAGCCTTTTCGAGGGTGTCGTTGAAATTCTCATGGTCCGGTATGAGGTGGTCGGCAGGGGTCACCACTGTGACCGCGAGGGGATCCCTCTTGAGGATATAGTATGTGGCGAATGTGATGCACGGGGCAGTATTGCGGTTATACGGCTCCAGCAGCAGATTCTCGTCCTTCAGTTCAGGAAGGTGCTCCTTCACGAGGTCCTTGTACTTCGTGAGGGATACCACTATGATATTCTCTTCCGGGATGACCTGCTTCATCCTGTCATAGGTCATCCTGAGGAACGACTCCCCGAGGGAATTGAATTTCAGGAACTGTTTCGGTTTGTCGGCACGGCTGATAGGCCAGAAACGTGAGCCTATGCCTCCTGCCATGATTATGCAATAATAGTGGTTATTAAACATATATGGGTACAAATGCGTTTGGGTAGTATTCTATTTCATATCTGTCATTTCCCTTGTGGAAGATGACGGTAACAATGTCAAAACTTATCTCAAGGTCATCGGGCAGGGCAATCATCGTTTTCGAGTTCAGGAATGCCCTCGCTCCTTTGACCAGATTGCCCCGTTTCTCATAGTTTACGTTCAAGGCGGGATCGGCTGCGGCCGGCGCTGTCCTTGTCTTGACCTCCACGAAATGGAGCACTCCTTCCGAGAGGCTCACTATGTCGATCTCCTGGTGGGAGCTCCTCCAGTTCCTCGCAACAATGGATTGTCCCAGTCCCCTGAGGTATATGCAGGCCTGTTCCTCTCCTTTTCTCCCCGTATCCTGCCTGTCGCTTCTCATAATCTTACAATTGTCACTCCGGTGCCGCCGTTGCGTATGTCTTCGTCCTGTACCGTAAGCCCCGGGATCGTCCTGAGGTATTTCTGTATCTCCTCGCGCAGCACTCCTGTCCCTTTCCCGTGGATGATCCTCACCGAACCTATGTTGAGCATTATGGCGTCATCGATGTAGTGTGTCACGATGTCCAGCGCATCGCCGAGCCTTTCCCCACGTATGTCGAGTTCCGGTGAGAAATTCAGTTTCCTCTCGCTTATGGCGGTGTCATGCTTCTCCATCGAAGGCCCGAAAGTCTTGCGGGAGGCTTCCCGGAATTCATTGGATGAAATCCTTTCCAATTTGTCGGGAGCCATGGTGCTGCTGACGCTGCCTACTATTATCGTGACCGATTTGTTGGAGACCTTGGCCACTTCTCCTACAAGGCCGTTGGCTTTGACCCTGACCTTTTCTCCGACTTTCAGCGGCGCTTCCTTCTGGTTCTCGGCCGCCGGGCTTTCTTTCTTGTTCCTCTTGCTCAGCTGGGCAATCTTCCTGTCCAGATATTCGTCCCTTGCCTTCTGCTGTCTGGTCTTCCTTTGCTCGAGAGCGCCTATGAAGCCCTGGAGTTCCTGTCTTGCGGCCTTGGTCTGCTCCTTTTCCGCCTGGGATTCCTTTATGTCGCGTATGGTCTTCTCGACCTGTTTCCCTGCATCCTTGACTATGCTTTCAGCCTCTCTGCGCGCTTCATCCAGGATCTCCTTCTTTCGGCTCTTGATGTCCTCCAGCTCTTTCTGGTATTTCTCCGTCAGGCCTTCCAGAGCCTTGTCGGTATGCTTGATCTTCTGCAGTTTCTCATCAAGGGCCCTGCGGTTGCGCGCTATCTTGCGGAGGTTCTTCTCTATGCCTACATATTCTTCTCCGGCACGGTTCTCCGCATCCTTGACTATGCTTTCCGGCAGGCGCATCTTGCGGGCGAGCTCGAATGCGAAGGAATTGCCGGGAAGTCCGATCTCAAGTTTGAACATCGGCTCGATCCTTGACGAGTCATATAGCATGGCGCCGTTGGTCACGCGCGTATCGGAGGATGCCGCGTAGAGTTTGAGGTTGGTATAGTGGGTGGTGATGACACCGTAAACGCCTCTCTTGTCAATTTCGTTCAGTATCGCTTCCGCTATGGCGCCGCCGGCTGCCGGCTCCGTGCCCGAGCCGAATTCGTCGATGAGCACCAGGGTGCGTTCGTCTGCGGTCTGGAGCATTTCCCTCATGTCGGAGAGGAAGGAGCTGTAGGTGCTGAGGTCGTTTTCAAGATTCTGGTCGTCACCGATGCTGACCATGATCCTGTCGAATATCGGAAGTTCGGAGCTTTCGGATGTCGGTATGAGCATGCCCCACTGGAACATGTATTGCAGCAGTCCCGTGGTCTTGAGGCACACGGACTTGCCTCCGGCGTTAGGACCGGAGATAAGCAGTATCCGCTTCTGCGGCGTCAGCGTGATGGTCAGCGGGATCATATCCCTCCCTTCGCGCTTGAGGGCCTTTTCGAGCAGAGGATGGCGCGCTTTCCTCAGGCTCATGCTGCCGTCGGTGGATATGACGGGCATGCCGGCGATGAAATCCAATGCGGTCTGCGCCTTTGCCATCAGGAAGTCTATTTCTCCCAGGAATGCGGCTCCGGCGAGCAGTTCCGGAATATATGGGCGGAGGAATTCGGTGAATTCGAACAGTATCTTCTGTATCTCATGCAGTTCGGCGAAATGCAGCTCGCTGATCTCATTCTCGAGTTCGAGGATTTCTGCCGGCTCGATGAAGGTGGTCTTGCCTGAAGCGGACTCGTCAAAGACGAAACCCGCCAGCTTGCGTTTTGATGATGTGCTGACGGGGATCAGGAATTTGCCGTCCCTGATGTTCACGCTTGCGTCGGCATCGACTATGCCGTCTTCCTGGGCTTTCCGCAGGATGGCTCCCGCCCTTTTGGATATCGAGGCCTCCTTGGCCCTTATGTCACGCCTTATCTCGGACAGGGCCGCGGATGCGGAGTCCTTGATGTCCCCGTATTTGTCAAGTATGGACTCGATGCGTCTCTGTACCTCGGGGAAGGTGCGGACCGGCGCAGCCAGATGCTGGAGGTTAGGATAGATTCCGTCCTTTATCCCGTTGAAGAAATGGGTGACACGCCGGGTGGTGTCGGTCAGGGTCTTCAACTTGGCCAGGCTGAGGGTGTCGATAGCGGTCCCGTCCTTCTGCAGCGGCTTCAGGAAAGGGATGGCGTCGATATATCCTGTGGTAGGGAAGTTCTCCTCGAACATCAGCACCAGCCGCATCTCGTCCGTGAGGCCGAGACGCATCCTGATGATGGCGCTGTCCGTAGAGAATTCCTCCTCCGCCACCCTTTCGGCGGCGTACTCGGTCAGACAGCGGTCGGAAATGGTCTTCCTTATCTTGTCAAACCCCAGTTTGGCTTCAAGTCTCGGGTCCGTCATTCAGCAGTTCCTCCCAAAAGACGCTTGAGGTCGTTGATGTTGTCAATCTTCGTTATCTTCCCCCCTTGTACGAATGAAATCTGTCCGGTCTGCTCGCTGACGACGAGCACCTGGGCGTCGCATTGCTCTGAAATGCCTATGGCGGCCTTGTGCCTCATCCCGTAGTGGGCCGGGATGTCGTCGCGGTCGGTGATGGGCAGGGTGCAGCGGGCGGCAATGATCCTGCCGTCCCCTATGACCATGGCTCCGTCGTGCAGGGGCGAGTTCTTGAAGAATATGTTCATGATGAGGCGCTTGCTGATCCTGGAATCAACGATGTCCCCGGTGTCTATCGTGCTTTCCAGGGAGTTGCCCTTGCGTATGATTATCAGTGCGCCTGTCTTCTCGTCTGACATTTCCTTGCATGCCTGGGCGATCTCCTTGATCGATGCGTTCTCCAGTGTGTCGGCCTTTTTCCTCGGCAGGATTTTCTGGAGGAGCTGCCCCCTGTTCTCGATGGTGCTTCCGGCACTGCGTCCGAAGTTGTTGAGGAACCTTCGGATTTCAGGCTGGAAAATGATGATCAGGGCTATTGCGCCCACGTCTATCACCGTCCCCATTATGGAGGACAGCATCTTCATTCCGAGTGATGAGGATATGACGCGTATCAGCACCAGAAGGATGATGGCGATGAAAATGTTCATCGCCGATGAGCCCTTTATCCACCGGAACGCAAAATAGATTATGGTTCCGACCAGAAGTATGTCCAGGATATCGACCAGCGTGAGGTGGAGGAATCCCAAAGATATCAGCATCGTCATAACATACAAAGATAATGATTCCGGCGGAAATTCCTCGGCCTCTGCAACCTGCAGTTATTCAAGTGAACCGAAATTTTCATTATATTCGTAATCGACAGAATTCAACTTATGAAACCTATTGATTATTTATCGGCAATCGTCGCCGTGATTGTCACGGCGGCTTCGTGTTCCCACGACAGGACTTTGAACCTGGTCAGCTACAATGTGGGGGTGTTCGGGAAATATACTGAGGACAGCAGCCCGATGGTGGCTGCGATGATGAAGGAGCTTGATCCTGATTTCATTTCCCTCAACGAACTTGACAGCTGTTGCTTCAGGACCGGCGGGGTGTTCCAGCTGAAGGACTTCGCCACCAGGTTGGGAGAAGGCTGGGACTGCAGTTTCGCCAGGACAATAGAATTCCAGGGCGGGGCCTATGGGATAGGTGTCGCGGTCTCTCCGCGTCATAAGATACTTTCCTCTTTCCGGCTTCCCCTCCCGCTGTATGACGGGGTGGAAGCGCGGGCGCTGTGTGTCGTGGAGACAGAGGATTACGTCTTCGCTTCCACGCATCTGGACTATAAGGGCGATACGGTGCGTGTCTGCCAGGCCAGGGATATAAGCGCTTGGATGAAGGAACGTTATGCCAAGTCGCGCAAACCTGTCATCCTTTGCGGAGATTTCAATGATACCCGGGACAGCGATGCCTTGAAGGCTCTCTCCATCGACTGGGACATTGTCACTCCGGATGCGCCTACCTTCTCCAGCACAGACCCTCTTGTCTGTATAGACGATATCATGATACTTAAGAACGGGGTGAAGTTCGATGTCGAGGAGGCAAGGGTGGCCACTGATTTTGAAAACGGTGACGTGACTCTGGCTTCGGACCATCTTCCTGTCATGGCAAGGGTGCGCTTCAAGTAACGGACCCCTTCCATCCGATACGGCAGTTTCCAGATAGCAAATGATTTTAAATCAACTATTTGGAAATTGCCGAATTTAGTTGTATATTTGCAGCCCGCAAAAATGTGCGGATATACTTAAAGTATTAATAAACAATTAATTAACAAACCAATGCCTGGATTAATTGGAAAGAAAATCGGAATGACTTCCGTTTTCGGTGCTGATGGCAAGAACCTGCCATGCACCGTTATCGAGGCTGGTCCGTGCGTTGTTACGCAGCTGCGCACCATTGAAAAGGACGGCTATGAGGCCGTGCAGCTTGCCTATGACGAAACAACCGAAAAGCACGCCAGCAAGGCCCTCCAGGGGCATTTCAAAAAGGCAGGAGTTGCACCAATGCGCAAACTCGTCGAGTTCAAGGCGGATTTCGATGGTGAACTCAAGCTTGGCGACAAGCTCACAGTGGCTGACGTCTTCACAGAGGACGTGAAGTATGTGGACGTTGTCGGTACATCTAAGGGTAAGGGTTTCCAGGGCGTTGTACACCGCTATGGTTTCGCCGGCGTCGGCGGACAGACTCACGGTCAGCACAACCGCCTTCGTCACCCTGGTTCAATGGGCGCATCTTCATGGCCTTCACGCGTATTCCCTGGAATGCGCATGGCCGGCCACATGGGCGACCAGAGAGTAAAGGTTTTCAACCTTCAGGTCATCAAGGTCATACCTGAGCATAACCTTCTCGTTGTCAAAGGTTCCGTTCCGGGAGCCAAGGGTTCTTATGTAATTTTGGAGGACTAAGAGTATGGAACTTTCAGTTTTGAAAATCAACGGAGCAGACTCCGGAAAGAAGGTCACTCTTGACGAGAACGTATTCGGCATCGAGCCGAACGATCATGCAATCTATCTTGACGTAGTGCAGTATCTAGCAAACCAGCGTCACGGCAATGCCAAGACAAAGGACCGCAGCGAGATCGCACACAGCACCAAGAAGCTCGGACGTCAGAAGGGCGGCGGCGGTGCGCGTCACGGAAGCCTCAAGGCCAACATTTTCGTAGGCGGTGGCCGTGTATTCGGTCCTATGCCACGTTTTTATCATAACAAGTTGAACAAGAAGGTCAAGGCCCTTGCCCGCAAGTCCGCTCTGACCTACAAGGCACAGGAGAATGCCATCATCCTTCTCGAGCCTTTCACCATGGACGCACCTAAGACCAAGGAGTTCCTCGCAATCAACGAGGCCATCAAGGCCGGCAGCCGCAAGGTTCTCTATGTGCTTCCTGAGAATTCAACCAATATCTACCTTTCATCCCGCAACCTTCCTGAGATCAAGGTTATCACCGTGAACGAGATCAATACCTACGAGATAATGAATGCAAATTCACTCGTACTCATTGATGGTGTCCAGGATATCCTTGCCCAGAGGAACCAGCGCTAAAAGAAACTACGGAAATGGGTATAATCATTAAGCCAATCGTAACAGAGAAGTTGACGGCTCAGGGCGAAAAGTTGAACCGTTATGGCTTTATCGTAGATCGTAACGCCAACAAACTTCAGATCAAGGATGCAGTGGAGAAGATGTACAATGTCTCCGTTGCAGAGGTAAATACAGTCAATTACCACGGTAAGAGAAAGTCCCGCTACACAAAGGCAGGTCTTCTCAGGGGCCGTATGAATCACTTCAAGAAGGCATACATTACCCTTGCAGGTGAGGACAAGATTGACTTCTACGCTAACATTTAAGGGAGGGACAGACAATGGCAGTAAGAAAATTCAAACCAGTAACCCCTGGTCAAAGGAATAAGGTGATCAGCACTTTTGAGGAGATCACCACCAATAAGCCTCAGAAATCATTGCTTGAGCCTCTCAAGAGCACTGGCGGACGCAACAACACCGGTCAGATGACCGTGCGTTACCTCGGTGGCGGTCACAAGAGAATGTACCGTATCATCGACTTCCGTCGTGACAAGGATGAGTGCACTGCAACAGTCCGGACCATCGAGTATGATCCGAACCGCAGCGCGCGCATCGCTCTCGTCCAGTATGAGGATGGTGAGAAGAGATACATCATCGCTCCTAAGGGCATTCAGGTAGGACAGGTTATCGCATCCGGAAGCGGTGTCGCTCCTGAGGTCGGTAACACTCTTCCTCTCAGTGAAATTCCTGTTGGTACACTCGTCCACAACATCGAGCTCCGTCCTGGTCAGGGTGCCGCAATGGCACGTTCAGCCGGTACTTTCGCACAGCTCGCAGCACGTGAAGGCAGCCACGCCGTCCTCCGTCTCCCTTCAGGTGAGACCCGTATGGTGCTTGTCTCCTGCCGTGCTACCATCGGCGAGGTTTCAAACTCCGATCACAATTTGGAGAGCCATGGAAAGGCCGGCCGGCGCAGATGGCTTGGCAAGCGCCCTCACAACCGTGGTGTCGTCATGAACCCTCATGATCACCCTATGGGAGGTGGTGAAGGCCGCGCTACCGGTGGTCACCCACGTTCACGCAAGGGTCTGCCGGCTAAGGGCTACAAGACACGTAATCCTAAGGCATCTTCAAATAAGTTCATCATCGAAAGAAGAAAGAAATAATAGGAATTAAACTTTAGAGATTATGAGTCGTTCATTAAGAAAAGGTCCGTACATCCAGGAAGCCCTGGAGAAGAGAGTTCTTGCTATGAATGATGGTAGCAAGAAAAAGGAAGTGGTCAAGACCTGGTCACGCGCCAGTATGATCTCTCCTGACTTCATCGGCCATACAATCGCAGTTCATAACGGAAACAAGTTTATTCCTGTTTATGTAACTGAGCAGATGGTAGGTCACAAACTCGGCGAATTCGCCCCTACACGTAACTTCCGCGGTCACGCAGGTAACAATAAGAAGTAATCATTATGGGAAAGCGTAAACACATTATGGCTGAAGGTCTCAAGGAGGCCAAGAAAGCAACAGCTGTTGCAAAGCTGAATGACGTTCCTACATCTCCTCGTAAGATGCGTCTTGTTGCAGACACCGTCCGTGGCGTCGAAGTGAACCATGCACTTGATCTTCTGCATTTCTCAAAGAGAGAGGCATCTGTCCGTCTTGAGAAACTTCTCCGCAGCGCCATCGCCAACTGGGAAGCCAAGAACCCGGACAAGAGCAAGGAACTGGATAACGGCAACGTATACGTCAAGACCATTATGGTTGACGGAGGCCGTACGCTGAAGCGCATCCGTCCATGTCCTCAGGGCAGGGCCGGCCGCATCCGCAAGCGTTCAAATCACGTTACTGTCATCCTTGATGTAAAACAACCAGTTGAGAATAAGTAATATGGGACAGAAAACTAATCCTATTAGCAACAGAATCGGTATCACCCGTGGTTGGGATTCTAACTGGTGTGGTGGTAACTATGCTGAGAAGATCGCAGAAGACTTCGAGATTCGCAAATACCTCGGCAACCGTCTTGCAAAGGCCAGCCTCAGCAGGATAGTCATCGAGAGAACTCTCAAGCTCATCACCGTCACAATCTATGCAGCCCGTCCTGGTTTCATCATCGGTAAGGGTGGCACTGAGGTTGACAAACTCAAGGAAGAGCTTAAGAAGGTCACCAAGAAGGATGTCCAGATCAACATCTACGAGGTCAAGCGCCCGGAGGTTGATGCCAACATCGTAGCAGACAGCATCGCACGTCAGATTGAAGGCCGCGTGTCATACCGCAGGGCTATCAAGATGGCAGTTGCCAATACCATGAGAATGGGTGCTGAAGGTATCAAGGTTCAGATCAGCGGCCGCGTCGGTGGTGCTGAAATGGCCCGTAGCGAAATGTTCAAGGAAGGTCGTACACCTCTCCATACATTCCGCGCCGATATCGACTACGCTCTTGCAGTTGCAAACACCAAGGTCGGATGCCTCGGCATCAAGGTCTGGATCTGCAACGGTGAGAAGTACGGCAGACAGGACCTCACTCCAGCAGCCCTTGCAGCAGCAAATGCTCAGGCAGCAGGACAGGGTCGCGGCAATGGTCGCGGAGACCGCCGCCCTCGTCGTGACGGAGACCGTCGTCCTCGTCGTGACAACAACAGGTAATTCTAACGAATTGCATACAGAGAAGGGGATGGCCGGAAGGTCATCCCCTTTTGCGTCATGTTCCTCCCTGTCATGTTCCTCCCTGTCATGCCGATCGTCCGTCATGCCGGTGCCGGCCCCCCTCACGTCATGCCGGTCCCGGTGCCCTCACGTCATGCCGTTCCCCCTTACATCATGCCGCCCCCCCCTTACGTCATGCCGGACCTGATCCGGCATCCCGTGCTGTCGTACCCCCTC
>JAZRXV010000072.1:0-14449 GCA_045600405.1 Candidatus Cryptobacteroides sp. | reverse complement strand
GAATTCCTGACGGACCTTCTCGTCACAATCCTCATAATCGACCACTGCAAGTCTGTTCACACCTTTGACCAGACGGAGCATTTCACGCACATCCTCGTCACCGAGCGACACAAATCCCGCTATGAGTTTCGCAAGCGACGTGCCCACGGACCCGACATTGATGACTTCGAAGCCGTCGGTATCCCTGTACCGTTCAATAAGGGAGACTATCTTCCCCTTATGCACCGTTTCCCCGCCGTTTCCCGCAGTCAGCACTAGCGGTAGAACAAGCAGCAGAAGAATAAGCAGACATTTTTTCATTACTGATTCCTTTATAAATGAACTCCGACCATATAGACGCGGCACCTCGGAAATTGTTAACCACCTTTCATCCAAAATTGTCAAACTGTCCACGCATGTCCGCCATGCAGTGATGTCAGGGGCATGAACTGTGCTGTCTCCTGCGGCAGTGTCTCCTGGAGGAGCGGACGATGCCCCTTGCGGGGAAATGCTCCTCCAGGAGACACTGCCGTCATTGAGTCCCCGGCCGTCATTGCGGGCTTGATCCGCAATCTGTATGACGCAGGGATGCTGAATCAAGTTCAGCATGACGTACAGCGTCATTGCGGGCTTGACCCGCAATCTATATAACGCAGGGATCCTGAATCGAGTTCAGCATGACGTACAGCGTCATTGCGGGCTTGATCCGCAATCTGTATGACGCAGGGATCCTGAATCGAGTTCAGGATGACGTACACTGTTTTTAGAAATATTTGAACTACAATTTGTTGCAAAAGATGATGCTATTAAATCTATGCATCATCTTTTGCAAAATACCAATAGTCAGCAAATTGTGAAAACGCACCCCCAGGAACCATATTGACACTACCATCCACAAAAAGCAATTTTTTGCGGATGGTAGTGAAAAGAGGTGGAGCGGATTATTTGGCGCTTCCGTCGATTATGCCTTTGAGGTAACCCACAGACTGGGCCATGCCGGTCAGAGGTGCGTCAAGATTCTTCTCATGCTCGAGAGAAACCATCCCCTGATAATTAATCTTGCGCAATGCCTTGAAGATGGCCTTGAAGTCCATCTGTCCGGAACCCATTTCAGTGCAGCGGCCTTCCTTGGTCGGTGCAGTTTCATCCTTGATATGGATATCGTATATCCATTTGCCGTATTTCTTGATATCCTGGGCTACGTCATATCCTGAACGGAAAGTATGGCCGAGATCCATGCAGCAGCCGATACCGAGGTTCGGGTCCTTGACCAATTCCACGATGGTACGGATATCGGGGAATGCGGCTCCGTCGGGACCGTGGGTATGGATGGCGACCTTTATCCCAGTCTCCTTGACCTTCTCGATCACATATGGGAGAAGTTCATAATCCGGCACACCGATGAACATCTTGGCACCATAGCGCTGGGCATATGCGAAAGTCTTGTCAACCTCAGCCTGTGATCTCATATAGATCGGGCCGAGGGTGTATCCTGTCACACCGTATTCGGCACATTTTGCCTTGAATGCATCCATTTCCTCCTTGGTGGAATCAAGAGGGAGCTGTCCGTCCTTAACGGAGAAATAGTGCACACCAAGCTGCTGAAGCACCTTGAGTGCTCCCTCGGTACCGAATGAATAGAGTGTATATCCGGCGATGCCGATTTTGAATTCTTCTTCTGAAGGATGTTTGAACTCCTGAGCGGAGGAAAGCTGCGAGGACAACAGAAGCATTGCCGCAGCCATCAGCATTGAAATCTTTTTCATTATGGTCTATTCTTATTTAAGTTTATAAATATAGTGATTCCTGTCCAAAAGCTATATATCCAGAACATAGTTTCTGCCGGCTTCGGTATCGAATGTCGCTTTGTAAAGGGTCTTCCCGGCAAGTTCATACGGCTCGGCGGTGACTCCGGCGACCTTGAACGGCACAGGAGCGACCAGTGTGCACGGGCTCCCTATGACGGATTTGACGGAAGCAGAGGTCAGTCTGTTGCCGGCCCACTGCATGGAGCATATGAAATTGCCGCGCGCATGGAGGCCGCTGACAGAACCTTCAGGCCATGCTGAAGGAAGTGCCGGGAGCATCTGGATGAAGCCCTGATGACTCTGGAGAAGCATCTCGGAGATACCGGCAGTGAAACCGAAGTTGCCGACAATCTGGAAAGGCGGATGCGCATCGAAAAGGTTCTTATACAAGCCTCCGGTGCTACTGTCACCGGTGCCGAAGCCCACAGGATTGAGCATCTTGCTGACTATCAGGAAAGCATGGTCACCGTCCTGCATGCGAGCCCAGAGATTGATCTTCCAGCCCATCGACCAACCGGTAGCAGCATCCCCGCGAAGTTCCAGCGTACGGCGTACTGCATTCACAAGTCCGGGCGTCTGAGACCATGTGATCTGGTTGCCTGGATAGAATCCATAGAGGTGGGACATATGCCTGTGATGAGGCTCGAATTCGCCGAAATCCCTGGACCATTCCAGAAGTTGTCCGCGGGCTCCGGTCCTGAAAGGAAGCAGACGCGCCGTCATGTCTTCAAGCCCGTCGGCAAACTCCTTGTCAACACCGAGATAGCGTGCGGCCTCCACCACCCGGGTGAAATTCTCCCGGATGATTGACATATCCATGGTGGATCCCTGATCTATCGCGCACGCTTTACCGTTTTCGACCACATAAGCATTCTCAGGAGAAGTACTGAGAGGGGTCACGAGGTAACCGTCTTCATTCTCGATAAGCCAGCCCTTGTAGAACTCCGCAGCGCCCTTCATGAGAGGATATGCCTTCTCGCGGAGGAACTGTCCGTCACCCGTGAACAGCCAATGCTCCCACAGGTGGCTGGTCAGCCAGCCTGCCGCCATAGGCCAGTATGACGAGCCGACGGCATTGTCATTGGGATAAGTCTCGCGCCAGATCGACACGTTGTGATGGGCCATCCAACCCTCAAGTCCGTACATGTCGCGTGCGGTTTCCGCTCCACTTTCAGCCACCTCGCCTATCATGGTGAACAGAGGCTCGGCGCACTCGCTCAGACCGGTCAGTTCAGCAGGCCAGTAATTCATCTCCGTGTTGATGTTGATCGTATAGGAACTGCACCAAGGAGGCTGCACGCTGTCATTCCACATACCCTGAAGGTTCAGAGGCTGACCGCCCGGGCGAGAACCCGATATCATCAGATAGCGCCCATACTGATACAGGAGGGTGATCATAGACTGGTCATTATCCTCGACAAAACTGTCTATCCTTTCATCAGTAGGCCTCTGCGCAAGGACAGGGTCTGAAGGAAGATTGAGGTTGACCTTATCAAAAAGTGCCCTGTAGTCAGCTGTATGACGTTTCTTAACCTCCTTCCAGGAAGATGCGGCAGCCTTGTCAAGGGTCGATGCAGCCTTTGCGGAAGCATCTGCGCCCTCGCGGCTAGGGCTCTTGTTCCAGCCATTGAAACTGGTGGCGGCACTGAGGTATATGACGGCCTCGTCAGCCCCCTCGACCGTCAGACCTTCAGGACCCGACTTGACCGTGCCGCCCTTTGCATCAACCTTGATGCGGGAGTCGAAATACATTCCCTTGCCGTCGATCTCATCTCCGTACAGGGTAAGCTTGTCAGTCTTGCGGCTTCCGTCTTCATTGAAAAGGACAGGGTGTCTGTATGTGGTGCCCCAGGCCTCAAGACTCTCGAACGAACGGTTCTCGTGAAGACCGGGAGCCTGGCCCTTGAGAACCAGAAGGTCTCCTTCACCGCTCTGCACGGCCGTCGGATGGGCTGAGCCGAAATGAGCCTTGAAACTGATGCTCCCCTTCTTGTCGGCCGACAGACGGATGACAATCACATCATCAGGATTGGATGCGATGACCTCCCGCTTGTACCCGATTCCGTTCTGAGTATAAGAAACTGTTGATACTGAATTGCTTATATCAAGAGCGCGGCAATAATCGGAGACTTCTCCTGGCACGGAACTGTCGATATAAAGGTCCGACATAGGCATATAGCTCTGATGGAGGACGCCCAGCCATTCGCGACGCACCAATTCCTGTGCCTCGAGTTTGCGGTCATCCTTCATCAGGCTCATGATCCGGTCGAAGGTAGGCCTGATACGGGTCCCTTTCCAGGCCGCCGTACTGGGCTCCCCGCTGTACAGAGTGTTCTCATTGAGCTGAAGGTGCTCCGAGATGGCATCGCCGTAGATCATCGCTCCTAAATGGCCGTTACCGACCGGAAGAGCGTCCGTCCACACCTCTCCCGGCTTGTCATAGGTCATGACAAGTACCTGGTCTGAGGCATTGTGACTACAGGCTGCACAGACAATCAGGCACACCGCCGCTAGAAATGATCGCTGCATCATATGGGGAAATCCCTATTCCCTGGCGTACTTCTCATAAAGTCCGGCGATGCCGGCTTCCTTCACAGTACCCTTATGCACTATGATACGATACTTCAAAGTCACAGTCTCTCCCTTTGACAGGCAGATGCTATTATCGTCTTCAGGCCAGAACATAGGGGTAGGGGACATGAATCCATAATCGCGGGTGAACCACTTTGAAGGGAACCATTTGCTGCTGGGGTGCTGCATGATGCAGATGCCCTCGACGCCTGACTTTCTCTCTCCGTAGAAATCAAGCCATGGTGCAGGTTTGCCGAAGGTTTCCTTCTCACCCTTGTCGCCAAGGCTGTTGACCATCACACCGCCCTGACTCACGGTAAGGTCAGTGGCGATCCTGGCGCTGAAGAGAGAGTGGTTGGTCTTTAGTATCTCGACATCCATGAGCATGGTCATCTCAACTTCGAAATCAAGCTGGTAATAGTCCTTGTCAGGGGCGCTGATGGTGATTCTGCGCTTGTCCTTGATCGGAGATTCCGCATCAGGGCGTTTCCAGATGCATTCGTCTTCGATGACTGCCTTATCTCCGCCGGTCTCCACCACCCTTGCACCAAGGATGGAAACAATACGTCCCCTATCGAGACCTTCCTGCCAGTAATTGCCTCCGTTCACACGGTCGCATCCGAAGAAAAGGGATGAATGATGAGGATATACGCCATTGCGCATGGATGTGACAGTGCCGCCGGATACCGGGCCGTTGACAGGGAAGAAGAAAGGATACTTCTCATCATCACTGAACCTGTAACTTGTAAAGAAATTATCACCGATGGTGACATCGATCCTGTTACCGATACGCTCAGCGTTGACTTTCGCTGCCTGGGCTGAAGCGGAAACTGCCGCTGACATGCACAGAGCGGCAACGAAAAGGAATGATAGAATTTTTTTCATTGAACCTTAGTATTAAAAAGTCTACAAACCTCTGGTAATCCCGTATGGGAATCTTTCCGGACGGCTGAGCATCGAGTTGGCCTCGTCGTCATTCTTGAATCTCTCAAGAACCGGGTCCCAGTACAGGCGCCTGCCGAGTTTCATTGCTATGTGCTGAAGGAGACAGACTGAGCATGATCTGTGACCGACCTCTGCTGGAGAAATCGGCTGAGTACGGGTGCGGACTGCATCAAGCCAGTTGAGGTGATGGTCATCGCTGACCATCAGATGGACGTCGCTGTCCTTCAGAGGAGTGGTGAGGATCTTCCTGTCGGAAGCCTGGAGAGGAGCGCCGGCATTTGTTGCCGGATCGTTCTTTGAAGCCTGATAGTCACCGCGGCTTACGAAGATCCATCCGTCAGTTCCCTTGAAAAGAAGTCCGTTAGGCTTATCCTTGGAGTCTGTCATACCCCTTACGACCACGCCGTTGGAATAGAGAATCTCCGTATGATACTCTCCATGGACATCCCAGAGGCCGTTGTTGGCAAACTGAGCCTCACCATAGATCTCGACCGGACCTGAGTACTCGGTACCCATAGCCCACTGCGCGATATCGAAATGATGGTTGCCCCATCCTGTAATCATACCTGCACCGAACTGCTCGCAACGGAGCCAGCCCGGACGGCCATAACCCTTCTGAGGGTGCACCCTGTCTTCCGTATAAGGGACATACGGTGTGGATCCGAGCCATTTCTCATAATTGAATCCTGCAGGAACAGGCATCGGTTCCGGATTTCCACCTGCCGGATCGCCCGGGAGGCGCACCTCGATCTCCTTGAGGGTGCCGATACGTCCGTTGCGGATAAGTTCGCTGGCGATACGGAACTGCTCGGATGAGCGCTGCTGGGTGCCAAGCTGGAAAATGCGTCCTGTCGAATTGACGGCATTGCTCATAAGCCGTCCTTCGGCGATAGTCAGCGAAGTCGGTTTCTCGCAATAGACATCCTTGCCCGCCCTTACGGCATCTACGGAAATCTTCGCATGCCAATGGTCAGGGGTACATACGATCACAGCATCAATCTCAGGATTTGCCAGAAGCTCCTCGTAGTTCTCGTAGATCTTGACATCATCGGACTTGCCGAATTTCTTGGTCCTGTACTCGATCACATACTGCTTTGCCTCTTCGGCACGATGAGCGTCGAGGTCACATACTGCAATGATATGCGCAAACTCGAACTTCATTACTCCCGGCATGTCATGGTCGCGGGCGATTCGCCCTGTACCGATCACGCCGATGTTGATACGGTTGGATGGAGCATTTTCACCTTTCAAAGTCTTGGAAGGCACAAATAACGGAGCAGCAAAAGATGGGGCAGCTGCAATCCCGGCACCGGCAATGAGCGATGACCGGAGGAATGTTCTTCTGGAAATAGTGTCCATATGTAGATGATTAGTATTTCAATGGTTTCTCAAATATAATCTAAAAATGCTCAACATATTCATTCTTATATATTATTTTTGATAAGATGAAGAATATCGAAACTCTAGTACGTGAATCTGACTGCATCACCGATTTCCAGAGAAAGGTGTATCTGGCACTGCTCGAAGTACCGGCAGGAGAGACTATTTCATACAGGGACCTTGCAAGGAGGATAGGTTGCGGCAGCGCGCAGGCTGTCGGCCAGGCGCTTAAGCGCAATCCTTTTGCACCGGACGTTCCGTGCCACCGGGTGATCGCCTCCGACGGTTCCATAGGTGGATTCCACGGACATCGTGACGGAGAATACATAGAAAAGAAAAGACATCTTCTGGAAATGGAATCATCCGATATAGAGGAGCATCCACTTGAACCGTTTCTGCCGGAAGGCGGGAAATTGCTGATGCTCGGCTCATTCCCCCCGCAGCGCAAACGCTGGTGCGTGGATTTCTTCTACCCTAATTTCACGAATGACATGTGGAGGCTGATGGGCAGCATATTCTATGGGGACCACCTGCATTTCGTGGATACGGAGGCGAAAAAATACCGCAAGGACGAAATCGTGGAATTCCTCTGCCGCGTCGGGATAGGCATCTACGACACAGCCTGTGCAGTGCGCCGCCTCAACGACAACGCCTCCGACAAGTTCCTCGAAGTGGTGCGCGCCACCGACATCGAGGCGCTTCTGGCAAGGATGCCGCAATGCCGGGCGATAGTCACCACCGGGCAGAAAGCGACAGACACCATCTGCGGACGCTTCGGAATCCAGGCTCCGCAGATGGGCGGACATACCTGTTTTCATTTACACGGTGAAGAATTCCGGCTCTACCGCATGCCAAGCACTTCCCGCGCCTATCCCATGGCGCTTGCCACGAAGGCGGAGCCGTACGGCAGGATGTTCGCGGAACTGGGGATGCTTTAATTTATACCCCCATGGCAGATGCGCTCTATCAGCGCGGAATCACGGAGCATTTCGATAAGCACCTCCGCAGATTTCTTGCGGTATCCTTCTTTCAGCCACTGCACGCAGCCGATCATCACATGGCTGCCCTCTTCCAGGGGGATTGCCACAAGGCCCTCGCGGTAATATGCCGCAAGTGACGACACAAGAGATACGAGGTTTGTTCCCTGCACCAGGTCCATGATCATCTCCGGGTCATTGAGTTCAACCCTGACATCCAGCCTTCTGGTGTCAATCCCGACGAACCTCTCAAAAATCTTTCTGGCCTGCAGTCCGCTTCCCGGAAGGACAATTCCCTGCTTGTCAAGGTCATCCAATGAAATACGCTTCTGATCGGCAAGAGGATGGCCCTTCCTCATCACGACACAGAGTTTGGTATTGAACAGCATCTCCATCTCTATGTCTTCATAATGCTTTATGGTCTTGAAGGCCAGGATCAGGTCCACCGATTTCTCGCGGAGCATTTCTATCAGTTCCGACGCGGTCTTGTTGTAAATATTGAGCTTGACCCCGGGATGAGCCTTCAGGAATTTCCTGACGGTTCCCGTAAGGAGTTCGCTGAAGGAGTGCGTGACCCCGATGTTCAGGGTGCCGGAAAGCGCCCCGCGGAGATCATTCATACGGACGCGGCAATTGTTGGCGGCATCCAGGGTCTGCTCAGCCAGCGGAAGCAGTTCCTCGCCCGCCTCCGTCAGACACACGCTGTGCGAATCGCGGTCGAACAATTGACTGCCCAGTTCATCCTCAAGCTGCCGTATCTGCTGGCTGAGCGTACCCTGGGTGATGAAAAGCCTGCGTGATGCTTCCGAGAAATTCAAAGTTTTCGCCACCATGACGAAATATTTCAGTTGTCTTAGTTCCATGGCCCGATGATTCTGATTGTCCTGTGCAAATATTGCAAACAAACGTTTCTCCTGCACTTCAAATATATTGAAAAAATCAATAGCAACAATCGAAAAATACTATCAATCATCAATATCAAACGTCATTTCCGTATCTACTTTTGCACTGTCGGAACCGGTTGTCCGAAGTCCCTCGGATCCAGACTCAGGGCACAGGTCGAGACTCAACATATATATTCAGATATTTTCAAAAATTTAAACGTTTAGTATTATGGCAACAAAATTCTTCCTTTGCACGACGTGCGGAAACGTTGTCGTGAAAGCAATAGACAGTGGCGTGAATGTCGTCTGCTGCGGTCAGGAGATGAAGGAACTCATCCCCGGTACCACGGACGCGATGATGGAGAAACATCTCCCAGTCGTGGAGCGCATCGATGACTGCACCCTCAAGGTGAAGGTAGGCTCCATGCCTCATCCAATGAGCAAGGAGCATCATATCGTATTCATCTACCTGGAGACCGAACACGGGGGACAGATACAGTATCTGGACCCGGAAGGACCGGCCGAAGCCTGCTTCTGCGGATGCAAGGACAAACCGGTCGCGGTCTATGAGTTCTGCAACCTCCACGGTCTCTGGAAAACAGAGATCGATGGATGCCCTGAAGGGGCGGGAAAGGGATGCGACACCAAAAAGAAAGGATGCTGCAAATAAATATCACCACTATGATGTCCAAGAAAATGCAGAACGCCATCAATGAGCAGATCAATGCTGAACTGTGGTCGGCATATCTGTATCTCTCCATGGCTATGGATGCCGAGGCAAAGGCCCTCAAAGGCATCGCCAACTGGTTCTTCGTCCAGTGGCTGGAGGAGCAGGACCACGCAAGGATATTCCAGAATTACATGAACGCCCGCGGTGCGAAAGTCAACCTGATGCCTATCTCCGAGGTACGTCAGGAATGGAATTCCCCGCTGGACATGTTCAAGGACACTCTCAAGCACGAGGAGGAGGTCACGGAGATGATTGACAATCTTGTCCGGCTGGCCATGGAAGAGAATGACTTCGCCACTCTCAGCCGTCTCCAGTGGTTCGTGGACGAGCAGGTCGAGGAAGAGGACAGCGCAAGCGATCAGGTGGCTGATTTCGAGCGCGCAGGCAAGGACTTCAGCGTACTGAAGGAACTTGACGGACAACTCGGCAAGCGCCGCTATAAACCGGCCTCAGCGCTCGAATAGAATTTCGATCACGACTTAACAATTCCGCCTCAGGGCGGGGACCGGAAAGGTCTCCGCCCTGTCTGTCATTTCATACGGGAACTGAACTCGTACGTACCGCTTCCCACCTCTTCGGTCTCATAGGAACCGTCCTGCTGCGGAAGGTACACCGTAGCGGTACAGCCTACAGGCACCGTGACCTTCTGGGTCAGCACTCCGCCCGCAAGGTCCCAATGGATTCCGGCCTCTCCGTAAGGAGTGCGTTTGCTGTATTCGGCCCATGTCAGGTCTCCGCAAGGCATCGGCTTGAAGATTATGTGCCTGTAACCCGGATTTTCTTCATCAACGTTCATGCCCGCCACCTTGCGGTAGAACCAGTTGAGCGAGCCGCCGAACATAGGATGGTTGCGGGAATCACGGCCATTCCAGTTCTCCCAGGTTGTATAGGCGCCCTGCTCGATCCACCAGCCGAAACTAGGGAAGTCCCGCTTGTTCATCGCTCCGAACGCAAGTTCGTTGAGACCGTTGTCGGCCAGTGTCTCGAAGAATATCTGGGTGGCTGTGATGCCGGTGTTCAAATGCCCGTCGTAACGCGCTATCTCATCCTTGAGGGTTTGTATCACATCATCATACCTTTCTTCAGGTACGCCCATGCGGAGTGCTATGATGTTGCAGCCGTAGTCTCCGTAAGTCTTCTCCTTTTCATCATAGAACTGCTTGTGGAAAGCCTCTGCGGTCTTCACGGCAAGTGAGCGGTACTTCCTGCTATCCCCATCCCTGCCAAGGACGGCGGCCGCCTTCGAAGTGTAGTCGAGGCATGTCCACAGGACATAGGTGTGGATGAGTTCATCCTTCGGGATGCCGTAAGGAGGCAGCCATTCCCCGAGGTTCAGGAAATAGATCGGGTTCTGCGGGTCATACATCTGCTGGTGCATGATACCGTCTTCATTGACCCATCCCAGCATCCACCTGATCTCCTCTGTCATGGCATAGTAATATTTCTCGAGCACATCCTTGTCACCGTAGTGCAGATAGAACTGCCAAGGGACGATGTTCATCGCGGCACCCCAGCCTACACCGCCGCCGCAACCCGGATGCCACGGGGCCCCGTTGGTGACGTATCCTGTCTCCACATTCTGGCAGTCGGCTATGTCCTTGAGCCATTTGGTGTAGAAGTTGGCAGCGTCGAAATTGTGCATAACCGTGACGCAGGCCAGCTCTCCGTCGCCGGTATAAGGCCCCTTCTCGCGCTGAGGGCAGTCGGTAGGCACTCCCAGATGCATGTTGTCCGTCTGACTGCGCCACCAGATATGGTTGATCCGATTGAAAAGTTCGTTGGAGCAGGCGAAATGGCCCGTGGTCTCCACATCGGCATACACCGCCTCCGCAATCACATTCTCCGGCAGGAGTTCTCCCGGATAGCCGCTTATCCGCACCTTGTCGAAGCAGAACCAGGTGAAGCGGGCAGCATAGTCCTCGTCTCCGCTGCCTTTCATCACATAGTCGTTCGGCCCGTTGCCCGCAGATTCGCACAGATATGTCATCTTAATCGTGTCTCCGGCCGCGCCGTCAATATGGCTCAGATGCAGCCATCCCGTCAGATAATCCCCGAAATCCAGTTCGAGACTGCCGTCCTCGAGCCTAGTGATGCTCTTCGGAGCGACCCTTTCCATTATCCTGTCAGAAGTATAGCTGTGTGCACACAACTTCCCTTCAGGTGCTTTTTTCGGGACGGCAGGCTCCCAGCCGGAAGTGTCCGTACCCGGTTCGCACCATCCTTCAACCTCCAGAGTAGCATTGTAGGTCTCGCCGTCGTACATTCCGTCTTTGGTGACAGGCCCCTTGTGGCTGAGCCAGGAGCAGTCACTGACCACGGTCTCAGACGTCCCGTCCGCATACTTTATCTCTATCTGCGCAAGGAAGCGCGGGGTACCGTATGAGTGGGCCCAGCCGCTGTTCACATCGAAGAACCCGCAGCCCAGCATGGCCCCGAACACATTCTCTCCCCTGACAAGGCAGTCCGTGATATCATAGCCGAGGTAGTTTACCCTGTAGCCGCGGAATTTGGTACCGTCCATTGGAAGACCATGGTTCTCAAGCCCCTCGCGATAGCCGTACATGGTCTCGTTCGGGGTAAGCTGCTCGTCTCCTATCTTCTGTCCGTTGACATAGAACTGGAAGAAGCCCAGACCGGTGACATAGGCCTTTGCCGAGGCGACCTTCCCTTTGATCTCCACCGACTTCCTGAGCAATGGAGAAGGGGAGTACTCATGGCCTTCCCTGATGTCGCGGCCTTCCTCTCCCTGCCACGGGGCCCCTATCCACTGAGCCTTCCAGTCCGCCTTGTCAAGCAGTCCCATGCCCCAGCGGGCAGGACTGCTCCAGCGTGACCTGCGACCGGCAGAGTCCCAGACCCGCACCTGCCACCAGCATTCCTGTCCGGAAGCAAGCGCCGCACCCGCATATTTCACAAGATATGAATCATCGGAAGCGACTTTGCCGCTGTCCCACAAATCTGCCTTGCGCAAGGACTTGCGGGAAGACGCGACCCTTATCTGATAGGCGGACTGCGCCTCTCCCTGCTGCTTAGACGTATTGATCCACGAAAGGCGCGGAGCCGTGGCGTCGATCACAGAAGGGTTATGGGCGTACTCGCAAGTGAGGCTTCCGGGCATGACACGACCTGCTCCCTGGCAAGGGACAGTGCTGATTGAAAGGAAAAAGGCGGCAATTGCGGCCGCTACGGTCAGATGTGTTCTCATATTGCCGTGAAATTACTGAAAAAAGGCGTAATTTTGTCTTTCCGGGACAAATTTCCGGCACCACATACAATGAAAAAGACAATATTCGTCATCATAGCGGCACTTGCCATTGTATCCTGCCACCGTCAGGCATCCCAGCCTGCAGTCAAGCCTGAAGAAGATGCGTCAGCCTTCACGCTGATAACGGATGTCATCCCGGAGGCCATACTCGAAATACGCTATTACTGCTCTTTCAATTTCATAGGCAACCGCATCCCGGGATATGACGAGCCCATAGCAATCATGACAAAGCAGGCCACCGATTCCCTCAAGGTCGTCAGCGACGAACTGCTTGCCAAAGGCTACAGGCTGAAGATTTTCGACGCCTACCGTCCGCAGTGCGCGGTGGATTATTTCGTCAAATGGGCGGAGGACCTGAAAGATACCAGGATGAAGGAATATTTCTATCCCGAGCTCGAAAAGGACGTGCTCATCCCTCAGGAATACATCGCTGCACGCTCCAGCCATACCCACGGCTCAACCGTGGATCTGACGCTTTTCGACATGAAGACCCAGAAGGAGGTCGATATGGGCTGCACCTACGACTATTTCGGCGTAGCATCCCATCCGGACGTCCTCCCCGGGCAGGAGGTCGGAGCCTATAAACCTATCACCCGGGAGCAATATGACAACAGGATGATACTCCGCGACGCCATGCTCGCTCACGGCTTCAAGCCTTACGACTGCGAGTGGTGGCACTTCACCCTCAAGGACGAACCTTTCCCCGACACCTTCTTCACCTTCCCGGTCAGGGTATCTTCTCTACCTTAAAATATACCCGTTTTTGATCAAGTCATCACGCGATTTGATAGGGAAGGTATAGCCATCACGGAGAAGGAAAAGGTCATCGGTCACTTCGATGATGGCTTCATACAGATGGTCCGATACGATAATGCCTTTGTGCGCAGTCTGCTCACGGATCAGGGCCTGCATTTTCTCCACGAAGTTCGGAGCAATGTTGGAAAACGGTTCATCCAGGATGCAGAATTCGGCCTCTGCCTTCAGCACCAGATACATCTCGGCAATCCTCGCTTCTCCTCCGGAAAGTTCGCGGAACATCTTCCTCTGATACCTGTGGAACCTGTTGTCAAAAGTCACCATTCCTTCATAGTCGACGCCATAAAGACGGAAAGCTTCGTCCAAGGTCATCCTGGAAGGCATGAAAAGATTCTGAGGAAGATATTTCACCTTCCTGCCGATATGCCCGTAATCCGTCGACGCCTCGTCATCGAAGCGGATGAACATGTTCTGCGGACGCAGACCTCCCATTATGCATTTGAACAGGCAGGACTTGCCGCAGCCATTCCGCCCGAGCACACCTGTCACGCATCCTGTACGCGCAGTGACATACGCGCTTTGCAGCACTTCCTTATCCCCGAACCGGAGCTGGACGCTGTCGACAAGAAGGGTATGTGCGGGATCAGAGCACATAGCTGATCATTAGTATTATCGTGATAAGTACAACGAAAAGGACGGCATCCAGAACCAGCGGGATGCCATATATCTCACGACGGCTGAGTCCGAGATTTATATAGAAATACATCCTCTCTCCCTTTGTAAGGGTGATGTACAGATACAGTATCACAGGGATGCTGAAAACCTTTAAAGCCATGAGGCCGGAGACAAAATCCGGGATGAACACGGCAAACAGCGCCGATGACAATGTGATGAGCAGCGAGATCACGTAAATTACCTTGCTGCTCTTCCAGGTCAGTGATATCTTGTCGGAAATTCTCATTTCCCAAAGATACTAATTATCTTTGTACTATGAGCGACATCGCAATCATAGGGGCCGGTGCGGCCGGATGTTTCTGCGCCATCGAGATCAGGCGCAGGAAACCGGAGTGCAGGGTGACCGTATATGAAGCCGGGCCGAGGGCTCTTGCAACGGTGGCGGTGACCGGCGGGGGCAGGGGCAATTTCCCCAATTC
>JAZRXV010000071.1:0-25553 GCA_045600405.1 Candidatus Cryptobacteroides sp. | reverse complement strand
CTCATAGACCGATTCCTGGATTATGCTCCGGTGCCGGTCACCATAAGCAACGGAGAAAGCAACGGCTCGGAGGATTATATATTTACCGATACGGCGGAGGACTGTTTCGTCAAAGGCCTTCAGGAACTCCAGAAGAAGCAGTTCACGTCGGCCCTTTCATGGTTTGACAAGGCTGTCAGCAGAAGTGAGGACAAGGCTGAGAAAGACAAATATGCCAGATACTACAAGGCATTCTATCTGCTCAACAGAGGTGTGCTGAAAGCTGAAATGATTGATTTCATCGCCTCCCTCGAGGGAAATGTCCAGACTCTCAGCATGGATGACCAGGGGGCGGCAAGGGCACGTGTCACGGACCGTGTGGACCGCTCGTACGATTATTCGGAGGCGATTGCGGATATTCAGGAGGCCATCTCAATCCTCCCGGACATTCCATATCTGTACTTTGACCTTGGCAACCTGCACTGCCTCTCGTCAGAACTCATACCTGCCATAGAGGATTACGGCAAGGCCATCGAACTATATCCGCAGATGGGTGATGCATATTTCAACAGAGGGCTTGTGCTGATTTATCTCAAGGATAAGGAAAAAGGCTGCATAGACCTCTCGAGGGCCGGGGAACTGGGCGTTGCTGACGCATACAGCGTGATTTCCAAATATTGCGAGGATGACGTCAAAAATTAAATTCAAGTCTCTCTCTTCGGGAAGCTGCGGCAACTGCTACTTCCTCGGAATCTTCAACGAAGACAATATGGCAGAAGCGGGCATCCTGATAGATGCCGGAGTGAGTCCGAGGTCCCTTAAAAAGGAATTGCAGAGGGAAAACCTCGGGTACGATGATTTCCAGGCCATCCTGATAACGCATGACCACCACGACCATATCAGGTCGCTGGGTTCGTATGCAAAGCACGTCTGCAAACCTGTCTGGGCCACAGACAGACTGATGAGGGCCTTGTCCTCAAGCTACCTTACCGGAGAACATTTCACCCCTCTCCGCAGGACCTTCGGGGATGGATGGAACGAGGTCGTGCCCGGACGCATAATGGTCAGATGGTTCGAAGTGCCGCATGATGCAACCCAGACCATAGGTTTCGCCATCATCCTCGACGGTCACAAATATGTCCATATCACGGACTGCGGCCGCATGACAGAAGAAGCCCTGAATTGGTGCAGACAGGCCGAATCCATTACGCTCGAGAGCAACTACGACCTTGGAATGCTTCGCAACGGGCCCTACCCGAAAGAACTCCAGGACCGCATATGCATGGGACACGGGCACCTTTCCAACAACGAGTGCGCCGAAGCCCTGCGCAGAATCGAGCATGACGGTTTGAGAAATGTATTCCTCTGCCACCTGAGCGACCATAACAACACTCCCGAATTGGCGCTTTGCACGTCCAGGCCTGTGCTTGATCCTTCCATACGCATAGTCCCACTCCCGAGACAGACAGCATCTCCGCTCTACATCCTTTAAGGTTGCGGACTTTTTTAGTATATTTGTAGAATGAAGGAATTCTGGAAGGTTATTCAGAGATATGTTTCTCCGTACAAAGGATACCTCGGCGGGTCTGTTGTCCTCAACATACTCTCCGCAGTGTTCAACATTTTCTCATTCTCGCTGCTCGCCCCCATACTCAAGATACTTTTCGAATCAGGACATCAGGTCTATACGTTCACGCCGATATACAAGGGGATAAGCGCGACTGAACTGATGAACAATCTGTACTATCTTGTCACGGACGCCATCCAGAGCCACGGTGCGAGCCATGTCCTGCTGATGCTCTGCATCATATTCTGCGCCATCACCGTCATCAAGACCGCCTGCTATTTCGGCGCAGCCGCAGTCATGATACCTATCCGTACCGGCATTGTCAAGGACATGAGGATGCAGATCTACAACAAGATCGTGTCCCTCCCTATCGGATTCTTCAGCCAGGAGCGCAAAGGCGATATCATCGCAAGGATGAGCGGAGACGTGCAGGAAGTGGAGACTTCCATAACCAGCACCCTCGACATGCTTATCAAGAATCCTATCCTCATACTGTTCTATCTCGGATTCCTCTTCTTCATGTCGTGGAAACTCACAGTTTTCACCCTTGTATTCGCACCTATAGTCATTTTCATAATGGGTGCCATAGGACGACGTCTGAAGGCTCAGTCCGCAGAGGCCCAGCAGTACTGGAGCGACACCATGAGCCAGGTTGAGGAGACACTTGGAGGCCTGCGCATCATCAAGGCTTTCCTGGCCGAGAAGAAGATGGCTTCCAGATTCGACGGGATAACCTCCGCAATGAAACGCAAGAACACTCTTGTCGGCACGCGTCAGGCACTCGCCCACCCTGTAAGCGAACTGCTCGGCACGATAATGATAGCGATAGTGCTCTGGTTCGGAGGCATCATGATACTTGGAGAGCATCCTGTACTTGACGCACCTGCATTCATGACCTACATGGCCATTCTTTACAGCGTAATACAGCCGATAAAGGATCTTTCGAAGGCAGCGTACGGCATTCCGAAGGGACTTGCTTCGATGGAGAGGATCGATGTCATCCTGAATGCGGAGAACGGGATCACCGAAGCTGCCGATCCTCTCCCTATTGATGGCTTCACTGACAGGATCAGCTTCAAGGGTGTAAGTTTCCACTACGAAAACGGTCGGGAAGTGCTAAAGGATATCAACCTCGACATTCCTAAAGGCCGGACCATAGCCATCGTGGGTGCATCCGGAGCAGGAAAATCCACTCTGGTGGACCTCATACCGCGCTTCTATGATGCAACTTCCGGCAGCATCACCATTGACGGCAAGGATATCAAGGACGTATGCATCAAGGACCTGCGCACTCTCATGGGGAATGTCAATCAGGATCCCATACTCTTCAATGACACGATATTCAACAACATAGCCTTCGGAGTCGAAGGAGCTACCATGGAGCAGGTCATCCAGGCGGCAAAAATCGCCAATGCACATGACTTCATCATGGAAAAGGAAGAAGGCTATCAGACCAATATCGGAGACCGTGGCGTCAAGCTCTCCGGAGGACAGAGGCAGAGGATAAGCATCGCCCGGGCGATTCTCAAGAACCCGCCTGTCCTTATCCTGGATGAGGCTACGGCGGCGCTGGACACCGAGTCCGAGCGCACAGTGCAGGAGGCCCTTGACAGACTCATGACATCCAGGACAACCATAGCCATTGCACACCGGCTGTCCACCATCAAGAATGCAGACGAGATCATAGTGATGGACGAAGGACGCATTGTGGAAAGAGGCAGACACGAAGAGCTCATCGGACTTGACGGGTATTATAGGAAATTGAATGACATGCAGGCTCTATAGGGATATGAAAACACCAAGCACAAGGGCACTGATCTTCAGGGTTCTGATGATATTATACATATTTTCAGTGGCATATCTATGCTTCTCGCACCTAAACAATATACCAAGGGTGCCGAGGCATTTCCTCGGATTCGAGACGGACAAGCTCGTCCACTTCTGCATGTTCTTCCCCTTCCCTATCCTGGCCTTCTTTGCATATGACCATCTCACCCAGAAGCCGATCCAGGCTTTTGCCGCAATCATAACCATCCTTGCCATAGGAGGGATATTCGCCGGCCTTACGGAAATCATCCAGGGCATGCTCATCTACCGTTCCGAAGACATCAGGGACTACAAGGCCGACTGCCTTGCCTTGTCAATTTCCGCCGCGATCGTATTCATCATCGACTTGATACAAATGAAAATCAAGAAGAAATGAAACGTTTTTTCCTTGCTCTAGCGCTTGCTTTCTGTATTCCCATGTCTTCATGGGCGCAGATTCCATCAAAAGCTGACCAGAAGACCGTAACAGACACCCTGAGTGCAAGACTCTTCCGCAGGGACTCGGTCAAATCGAAATTCAGTCTCCGCAAGGTCATCCAGAGAGGTGACAGGCTTGACCTGTATTTCACGGCATCCCTCGGAGACCATCCTTGGACACTCCAGGACCAGAAATGGTTCCTGGGCGAACTGGAAAAAGAATGGAAAAGCAAGGGAGGCGGCCAGATCGGGAAGATAATATGCAACGGTCTTGACTTCGAGGAATTGGTCTGCCCGGAGTTAGGCAACGGAGGCGCTCCGAAGAGCTACAGATTGACAGAACCGGCAATGGACAGACGGACTCGTGAAGGCCGTTTCATCCGCCGGGATGGAGCCAGATACTTTGCAGGAGGAATGTCGGACAGGCATATCGCCCTTTGGCAAAGTCACGGACGGTATTTCAACATGAACGACAGCCTGTGGAGCTGGCAGAGAGCCACGATGCACCGTACGGTCGAAGACATGTACACACAGAGCTATGTCCTGCCATTCCTTATCCCGATGCTGGAAAACGCAGGTGCATATGTCATGACCCCGCGCGAGCGTGACACACAATGGAGGGAGATAATAACCGACAATGACCCGGCATTCAGCGGACCCCGCAGCGGACGCCTGAGAAAAAGCGGGCATTACAGCGAAGAAGGCTCATGGAACGACGCAGGAGAAGGATTTGCGGATGCAAGGATAGTCTATTCCATAGACGACAATCCTTTCACCATGGGAACCGCCAGGAAAGCATATTGCAACGGAGATGAAAGCAACGCATCGGTCCGATGGACCCCCGATATCGAGGAACGTGGCGAATATGCAGTGTACATATCATACAAAAGTCTTCCGGAAAGTTCAAAATCAGCACATTACACCATACGTCACATGGGAGGAGAAACCGAATTCCATGTCAACCAGCGCATAGGAGGCGGCACTTGGATATATCTTGGGACTTTTGAATTCGCCGAAGGCAGCAACGGGTATGTGATGCTTGACAACTCAGGCAAGGAAGGCACGGTCGTGACCGCTGACGCCGTCAAGATAGGAGGAGGTATGGGCAAGGTGGAGCGTGCCGGGATGACTTCGGATGTCCCGAGTTATATGGAAGGGGCCCTTTATTGGATGAGGTGGGCCGGCACCGATACCAGCGTGACCCACCAGTGGGACAATGACTATACCAGGGACTACGCCTCCCGCGGAGCATGGACGTCAATGATGAAATCTGAAAAGGGAGTACCGTTCGACCTTTCCCTGGCATTCCACACAGACGCAGGGGTCACCCCTGATGACAGTATAGTAGGTACGCTCGCCATCTATACCCTGCTCTGCGACAAGGAGCGCAAATACGAGGACGGACGCGACAGGATTCTCGCCCGCACTTACGCAAAATATGTCCAGGATCAGGTCGTAAATGACATACGCTCCGACTTTGAGCCGGAATGGTCACGCAGGAAGTTGTGGGACAAGAGTTACAGCGAATGCAGGACGACCGGGGTGCCGGGCATGATTCTCGAGCTGCTCAGCCACCAGAATTTCGCCGATATGAAATACGGCCTCGACCCGTCATTCCGTTTTACGGTCTGCCGGGCTGTGTACAAGGGCATGCTCAAGACGCTCAGCGAGTTCTACGGCTGCCGGTACACTGTACAGCCGCTTCCGGTCAATTCTTTCTCCGCAGTGATGGCCGGGGATTCCGTCCGCCTGTCCTGGCGCAGTACGGAAGACCGGAAAGAACCGACTGCGGCTCCTTCCGGATACGTCGTCTATACCAGAATTGACGATGGCGTTTTCGACAATGGCAAGGAAGTCACAGGTTCGAGCATAAACATGGCCGTCACACCGGGACATATATACAGTTTCAAGGTTGCGGCATTCAATGACGGCGGTTACAGTTTCCCGTCTGAAATCCTGTCCGTAGGCAAGCCTGCCGGGGCATCAAAAGGCAGTGTATTGATAGTCAATAACTTCGATAGGATCAGTGCACCACATTGGATTGAGGGGCAGGAATATGCAGGCTTCTACTCCCATTTCGATTCAGGTGTTCCGTACATCAGGGAAATAAACTATATAGGTGAGAACTATGAGTTCCGGCGTTCCGCAGAATACGTGGACGATTTCAATCCGGGTTTCGGAGCAAGTTACTCCGACCGGGCAGGCGAGATTATCGCCGGCAACACCTTCGACTTCCCTTATGTACACGGGAATTCCCTTCTCGCACTGGGATATGAATTCTGCTCCATGTCACGGGATGCATTCACAAAGGAGACACCTCTGTCATCCGTGGAGAGGCCTTTGATCCTCGACCTGCTGTGCGGAAAGCAGAAGACAACAAAAACAGGCAGCGGCGCCATGCCTGACAGGTATAAGGTATTCCCAGCCTCTCTCATGGCGGCAGTCAGGCGATTCACGGAATCAGGAGGGAATGTCATTATCAGCGGATCCAACATAGCAAGCGATGCCTCCGGAGACTTTGAATCCACAAGATTCATCGAAGATGTACTGGGATACAAATGCATCAATTCCTACGGCACTTCCAGCGGCACCGTTGGTGGCATGGCTTTTTCCAGCAGCCTCAACCCGGAAATCTACTGCGTGGAGTGTCCGGACGCGCTCGGCCCTTCCGACAAACACGGCAAGGTCATGCTGCGTTATCCCGGAACCAACACTCCCGCTGCGGTCCTGTTCCATGGAGACGGATACAAAAGCGTCTCCATCGGAGTACCTCTGGAGACATTCAAATCAGAATCCGACCGCAGGAGCGTATTCAAAACGTTTTTACAGGAACTCCAAAAACGTTGACCATCAGGAGATAGATAAGTCCTGAAACGACTATCACGGCCGGTATCGTTATCACCCAGGCCCATACGATATTCTTGGCAGTCATCCATTTCACACGCTTGACACCACGCGTAAGACCGGTTCCGATGATCGAACCTGTAATGGTATGTGTAGTGCTGACAGGTATGCCGAGCAGGGCTGTCATGATAAGGGTTACAGCACCGGAGGCTTCGGCACAGAAGCCCTGGACAGGGTAGAGTTTGCTGAGTCCGTCTCCCAATGTACGTATGACCTTCCAGCCGCCCGTAATTGTTCCGAGACAGATAAGACCGTAGCACGCTATCTTCAGCCATACCGGTATGAAAAAAATGTCCGGAGATGCCATCGCACCGTTGCCGTAAAGGAATTTTATCACCGGATTCTCCGGATCCGCAGCAAACGCCGAAGCGAAGAGGATTGCGATGACGCCCATGGTCTTCTGTCCGTCATTGCCGCCGAAACCAAGTGAGAAAGCGGCGGAAGACACATACTGGAGCTTGCGGAAATTCTTGTCAACCCTGCGTGCCGGACTGTTCTTGAACAGAAGCATGAAAAGGCAGTTCAAAAAGAATCCAAGAATACAACCCAGTAAAGGTGATATGACAATGAATGCAACTATCCACAAGATTCCGTTTCCGATAAGATACTGGCTGCCATAAACGAACCACACCGGTCCGATAAGTCCTCCTACAAGAGCATGGGAGGCTGAAATCGGAAGTCCGAACTTGGTACATATGAAAATCCACAGCACACTGCCTATAAGGGCAGCAAGAATCAGATAGACATCTATGCAGTTTTCGCTGACTATTCCCTTACCCATGGTGGAAGCCACCGTCATGTCGAATACGAACAGGGCCGAGAACTGCCAGAAGGCAGCCCAAGCCACTGCGAACTTAGGGCTCATGGCCTTTGTCGCAATGGCTGACGCGATGCAGTTGGCTGCATCGTTCATACCGTTCGTAAAATTGAATATTAGCGCAATAAGCGCTGTGACAAGTACTATCGCAACCATCCGGCTAACTCATCTTCACAAGTATGCTCCTCAATATTCGGGAAATACCCTTGGCGCTGTCGGAAGTATCCTCGAGAGCCTGCAATATATTCTTCTTCTTGACAAGCTCTATAGCATCCTGCTCCATGGCGAAGAGATTTGACATATAACTTTCATATATGTCATCTACGGTATGCTCTATCTCCTTGATCTGGTCACATATCCGGCCTATCTCCTTGACCTGCTTGCGCATATCGTCGAAAGTCCGGCAAGCTGTCAACATCAGGTCTGCCGCCTTCTTGATATAATCGGCGATCTCAATAAGCTTGCGGCTGGCATCCTTGGGCTGATAGATGGCTATCTTCTTGGAAGAGTCGCGTATGGAGTCCAGAAAGGAGTCCATGCTCTCGGCAAGTTCATGTATGTCATCACGGTCGAACGGCGTGACATAGGCGTCGAGCAGTTCGCTCTGGATATGTGACGTTATGGTATCGCCCTCTGTCTCACGCTCCTTGATACGGTGAGCGAGCATGCGCCGCTCGTCAGGATCCGTGGACCTGGTCTGTTCAAGAAGCAGTTCCGATGCTTTGACTATGTTCTCAGCAGACTGGACAAAAAGTGGGAAGAAGCGTTTTTCCTTCACCACAAAAATCTGGAGGATGTCATCTAATTTCATATTACATGTAGAATTCTTTATACCATTGAGCAAAACGTCTCAAACCTTCACGCAGGCTGGTCTGCGGCTTGAAGCCGAAATCCCTTTCAAGCGCGGACGTGTCAGCGAAGGTCACAGCCACGTCTCCCGCCTGCATCGGGACCAGTTCCTTATGCGCCTCGAAATCATAGTCTTCAGGAAGCACTCCGGCACGCAGCAGTTCCTGCTGCAGTATGTCCACAAAATCGAGAAGGTTCTCCGGGCTGCTGTTGCCTATGTTATATACGGCATAAGGAGGTTCGGGAAGTCCGTCCTCCCCCATCTTTTTCTCAGGAGCCTTGTGCATCACACGCTGGACACCTTCGACGATATCATCCACGTACGTGAAATCACGCCGGCAGTTGCCATAGTTGAAAATCCTGATTGTCTCTCCTGCCCTCAATTTGTCGGTAAAGCCGAAATATGCCATGTCCGGACGGCCTGCCGGTCCGTAGACGGTAAAGAAACGCAGTCCTGTGCTCGGAATATCATAGAGTTTGCTGTATGCATGTGCAAGAAGCTCATTGGACTTCTTGGTGGCCGCGTAAAGACTTACAGGATTATCTACCTTGTCATCCGTACTGTACGGTATCTTCCTGTTGGAGCCGTACACGCTGCTTGAACTTGCATATACCAGATGCTGCACAGGATTGTGACGGCAGGCCTCCAGGATATTGTAGAAACCGATGATATTGCTCTGGATATACGCATCCGGATTGGTGATGCTGTAGCGTACACCGGCCTGTGCTGCAAGATTCACCACGATATCGAATTTCTCCTCACGGAACAGGCCGTCGACCAGGTCCCTGTCAGCGATATCGCCTTTGATGAAACGCCAGCGGCCCGAATCTCCGGCGGCAGCCTTTATACTGTCCAGCCTCCACTCCTTCAGCGATACGTCATAATAGTCATTCATATTGTCAAGTCCTATGACAACAGTATCAGGTTCTGTGGAAAGGAGCCTCAGGACAAGATTGGAGCCTATGAATCCGGCAGCTCCGGTGACGAGCACTTTCATTATGATTCGATAACTTTTCACAAAGTTAAGCAAAATCATTAAATTCGTATGTCGTTTTGCAAATATAAACTGATGTCAGCAGAAGTTAGCCTTGTCACCCAACTGGCCATAATATTGATTGCCGCCGGTATTTTCACCATATTTTCCAAAGCTCTCAAGCAGCCTTTGATCCTCGGTTATATCCTGGCCGGATTCCTGGTCGGTCCCAATCTCGGGCTGTTTCCCCAGTTCTCTCCTGATTCCGTGCACCAATGGTCGGAAATCGGCATTATCTTCCTACTTTTCGGTCTCGGTCTGGAATTCAGTTTCAAGAAACTGTTGAAGGTTGGCAGCAGCGCCCTGATCCTGGCCGGCTGTATATTCATAGGCATGTTCGTCATGGGACTTCTGATCGGTCAGGCCATGTCATGGACCATGATGGAAAGCATTTTTCTCGGTGGTATGCTCTCCATGAGTTCCACTACCATAATCATCAAGACATACGATGACCTGGGCCTCAAGAGCCGGCCGTACGCCGGACTCATTTTCGGGACCCTTGTGATAGAAGACCTGCTGGCCATACTCCTTATGGTTCTCCTGTCCACGATGGCAGTGTCCAACAAATTCGCCGGAGGAGAAATGATCCTCGGGATTGCCAAACTGGCATTTTTCCTTATTCTATGGTTCCTGGTCGGCATCTATATCATCCCGACAATACTGAAAAACGCACACAAGCATCTCAACGATGAAATCATGCTGATAATAAGCATAGGTCTGTGCTTCGGCATGGTAGCCCTTGCCAACCTTGCAGGCTTCTCATCCGCACTCGGTGCCTTCGTCATGGGTTCCATCTTATCGGAGACCATTGAAGGGGAACGCATAGAGCGCCTGACCCTGCCGATAAAGGAACTTTTCGGCGCCATATTCTTCGTATCGGTGGGAATGATGGTGGACCCTGCCGTCATTGCTGCACGCTGGGGATCCGTGCTGATCATCACGCTGGTCACCATGACAGGAATATGCCTGTTCGCCATAATAGGAGTCCTGATTTCCGGCAAAGGTCTTGACAACGCCGTGCATACCGGATTCAGCATGGCACAGTTGGGAGAATTCGCATTCATCATCGCCGGAGTAGGCTGCACCCTGGGAGTACTGAGGGATTTCATCTACCCTGTCATCATCGCCGTTTCGGTCATCACCGCATTCGCCACTCCATATGTCATCAAACTTGGGGACCCTGTCAGTGCACTTCTATACAAGAAACTGCCACCAGGCATCCTTGCAAAAATAGATCCTCCTCAGGACAGCGCCATTCCGGAGTCCCGCATCGAGCACAACATGTGGAAACACCTGCTGAAGAAATACTTCCTGAGAATATCGCTCTACGGAGTCATTCTCATCGCAATTGTCCTCGGATCCAAGCTCTATCTGGGCAGGATGCTTTCAGGAATCTTCCCCGGATGGGACATGAAGGTCACCAACGCCGTCAAAGCCGTCATAACCCTGCTCATAATGATACCTTTCCTGTACGGACTGGCCGTCAACAACGGGTCGATATCACAGCCGGCAAAGAAACTGCTGCAGGAAAAACCGAACAACAAATGGCGTATTCTGGCATTGATGGTCCTGCGTGTGTCAATAGCGGTTGCGTTCGTGCTCATTGTCATCCTTTCCAATTTCGATCTTGCCGGATGGTCCATTCTGCTCATCATAGTAGCGGCGGCCCTATTCTTTTTCATGGCAAAATTCTCCGTACACAAATTCACGAGGCTTGAAAGGCACTTCATGGAAAACTACAACGAGAAAGAGGTCATGCAGCGCAAACGTGCTCCGGTTACGGCTTCAGTCAAGGAGAAGCTCGCAGGATACGATGTCCATCTCGAACAGTTGGAAGTCTCCCCTGACTTCAAGTTCATAGGAAAGACCCTGCGGGAACTCCCGTTCCGCAAATCAAGCGGCATCAACATCGTAAAGATCCAGAGAGGCACTCAGAGCATACTCATACCGGGAGGTGACACTGCGATTTATCCCGGAGACCGCATCCTCGCAGTCGGAACATCCTCACAGATAGAATCGTTCGTAAGCACGATGAAGGAATATACCATAGAAAATGACGCTGAATCCGAGGAATTTGCAATCAGCGCCATCAACCTTGGCGAGGATTCATTCCTCACCGGCAAAGTACTGCATGAGACAGACATGAGGTCTTCCGGAGTGATGGTCATCAGCATCCTGCACGGGAATGACCTGATCACCAATCCACGTCCGGACCATAAATTCGAAGCCGGAGAAACCATATGGCTTGCCGGCCTCAAATCTTCAGTCGAGTGGTATAACTAAATCTTCTCTACCGTATCCAGGTCCAGGTCCATTTTCGCAGTCCCCAATGCCCCCAGCCTCACCGCTAGGCAGCGGTGTCCGCCGACAGCAAGGAGCTCGCATTCGCATCCGGCCAGCGGGCCGGTCACGACGCGTACCCTGTCCCCCGGGGCCAACGGTTCCGACAGCAGGCTGACCTCACGGCCACCATTCTCCACCATACTGCGGAAAGTATCCATTTCCTTGTCGGGAATGATTGCCGGTTTGAATGGTCCGCCAAAAGTGATATACTTATACATTCCGGGGACATCATTCAGGCTGCGCCTCCTGTCGGTCTCGTCACATCTGACGAAAATCATCCTGGGAAGCACCAGACACTCCACAATCTTCTTGCGGTCCGACCACTGACGCACACGCCGCTGGACAGGAAGGTAATACTCATAGCCAAGCATCCCGAGGGTCTCGGCCACCTTCCTCTCCCGGCAGGACATTACATAGGCGACGTACCAGTGCTTCTCCTGATCCATTCTTTACTGCTTGGAAAGGAATGACATCTGATAGTCGATGACGTCATCCGAGAATACGTTGAACTTCGAATATATCTCCCTGTCCTTCCCAAGTTCTGCGGCAGCATCGGCACATGATGCAGGCAACTGCTCGAGAGCCTCACGGATCGCAGCATTCGACCTGTCATGGATATTGACGCCAAGACCGACATATGTCCTTTCGGCAACGGCAAGGGCATCGTCCATTTCAAAACCGTGACGGGCAGCGACACAGAGGGCGGACATCAGGAGATAAATGTCTGCGCATCCGTCGGAAGCGCGCCACTCAAAAGTCTGCTTGTCAGAGAAATCACGCTTGGTTGCTTTCTCAAGAGGATTGCAGATTGCAGCCATGTCAGTATCGGTGACCCACCCGAGAGGCACTCTGACAAGAGCGCTTCTGTTGGAGAATGACCAGCAGAGGGAAGTCGGAGCCTCCTGGTTAGGGACAAGCCGCTTGAAAGAGACAGGGCTGGGATTGCCGAATGCAGGAAGTGATGTCCCGAGGTCCATCATACCGGCTATAGCCTTGCGGCAGTAGTCGGTGAGTTCACCATCCGTCACCATGACAGGCTTGCCGTCCTTCGTGAATTTGCAGTGCACATGCAGGCCGGAACCGGCCTTGCCTTCCGTGATCTTCGGAGCGAATGTGAGGTTGACCCCGTACTGATAAGCCAGCTGCCACATGATCCACTTGGCGATGACCAGCTGGTCAGCGGCATCCTCGATGTCAGTAGGTGTGAATTCTATCTCATTCTGCTCATATATCTTGCCGTCTTCGGTGAAATTGCCGACTTCGGAATGTCCGTATTTGACCTTGCCGCCTGCAGCGGTGATGAGACGCATGGCCTCGACACGCAGGTCTCCGTACTTGCAGAAAGGTGCAGATTCATGATATCCCCTCTGGTTTTCGATAGGGTAAAGGTCTTCCTCTTCCGCAACGATGTAATATTCAAGCTCTCCCATCGTCTGCATTTCCAGACCGGTGGTGGACTTGAATGCTTCCGCGGCCTTGTGAAGGATATACTGAGGGGAATTCTCGAAAGGTTTGCCCTCGCGTGTAAAGAACTGGCAGAGGACATCGACCGTAGGCACCGTCTCGAACGGATTACGGAATGCAGTGCGATACCTCGGGATTACATAAAGGTCACTTTTTCCTGCCTCGATGAACGGGAAAAGGCTGGATCCGTCAACTCTCTCGCCGGCCTCAAGGACATTCTCGAGATGTTCGCGGTCGCGGATTACGAAATTAAGGGTTTTCAAACGGCCGTCCCAGCCGCAATAGTGGAAATTGATGACCTCAACCTTGTTCTCAAGGCAATATTTTACGAGATCTGCTTTAGTACTGGCAATCATCGTTATTAAGTATTTTATTCTGCTCCGCTACGGAAGCTCTGTGAATTTTATTGAAAATGTCACTGACCAATGCCGGATCGACCCCCTTCTCCCCGGCCAGCAGCTTCACATGGTCCATGACCTCCTCCCATCGTCTGACCTGAAGGATTGCGACATTGTTGTCTTTCTTCAGCCGTCCTATGCTGCGGCTTATCTCCATACGTGAGGCAAGGGCATCCACAAGGGACTCATCAAGTATATCCATACGGGCCCTCAACCCGCTCAATTCCCGCCTGTATGAAGCATCATCCGTATCTGCCACACGTATGGACAGGGTCCCCAGGAGATTTCCAAGCTCCGGTGGAGTAATCTGCTGTCTGCTGTCGCTCAGGGCTGAATCCGGATCGCAGTGCGACTCTATCATGAGGCCGTCCAGTCCAAGGTCCATGGCCCTCTGCGAGATATCTCCGACAAAAGCCCTGTCCCCGCCCATATGGCTGGGATCACAGAAGAACGGAAGCCCGGGATATCTGCTATGCATCTCTATCGCAACCTGCCATTCAGGTGAGTTGCGGTACCCTGTCCTCACGGATGTTGAGAATCCCCTATGGATCAATGCAATATCTTCAATACCGTGAAGCATCATGCGCTCCACCGCTCCGATCCAGAGATTGATATCCGGACTGACCGGATTCTTGATCATCACAGGGACGTCTCTGCCATCCAGAGCCTCTGCAATCTCCTCGACCAAAAAAGGATTGACGGTTGTCCTCGATCCAATCCACACCATATCCAGTCCGGCATCAAGCACTGCCTCGACATGTCTCTCCCCCGCCACTTCGGTACACACTTTCATCCCAAGCTCACGCTGGACCCTTTTCAGCCATGGGATACCGGTCTCTCCCACCCCTTCGAAACTCCCCGGAAAAGTCCGGGGCTTCCACAGTCCGGCCCTGAATACGCTGATACCGACAGATTTCAGAGCGCTGGCAGCAGCCATCACCTGTTCCTCGGACTCAGCACTGCACGGTCCGGCTATGACATAGGGACGTCGTCCACCGAAAATTCCCGTTTCCATTCCCATCAAATGCAAATATATGCAAAAAAACGCATTCTAGAACGTCATGCATAACGATGTGCACAAGGTTCCGGAATATGGATCGACAACCGGATTCATAGTCAGGCTCATATCGGATTTCGTACGGATGCCCAGAACATTCTTAGCCGGCTCAAGTAACCAATAGCCGATATTGGCAGAAAGGATTCCAGCACCGGCTCCGACGACGACATCCCACCAATAATGCTGATGGTGACATACCCTCATTATGGCAACAGAGCCTGCAACTGCATACGCTCCGGCTCCCCACCCCCATCCGTATTCATGGCGGATACATTCCGCTCCGAGGAAAGCTGTGGAAGTATGTCCGGAAGGGAAGGAATGGGTGTCACTGCCGTCGGGACGCTCCTCGGAAACCAGCAGTTTCAAGCTCTTGACCATAACGTACTGCGCTGCGAAGCCGATACCAAATGCCATCACCCTGTCAAAGAAAGGATTCTCCGCTTTCACTCCGGTCAAAGGCAAGGCTATGTCCATCGCAGCAGGTATGAAACGGCTGAAATCTTCAAAATATATATCCTTACTGTACTGAGCATGACCGCAGATGGGCAAAGACAGTAAAAGAATTAGAAAAACTGACTTAAGGCGCATGATATTTACGGAATATTTAAGCAAAAATAGTTATTTTTGTATAAATATGTCCGAAAGACCAGCCATATTTCTTTACACAGACGGTGCTGCGAGCGGCAACCCCGGGCCGGGAGGCTATGGGATAGTGCTGAAATGCGGTGACGCCCGCAAGGAGATTTCCGGGGGATTTGCACTTACGACAAATAACCGCATGGAGCTTCTTGCCGTCATCAAGGGACTTGAGGCGATAAGATGGGAGAACGCAGTTGTGGAAGTGTTCAGCGACTCGACTTATGTCGTAAAAGCCATCAATGAAGGATGGCTTGACAACTGGGTGAGGAAAGGTTGGAAGAAGGTCAAGAATCCTGACCTCTGGCAGGAATTCCTTCCTCTATACCGATCACATAGGGTCACCTTCCACTGGCTTAAAGGGCATGCCGGGCATCCTGAGAACGAGCGTTGTGACAGACTGGCGGTAGCAGCATACTCGCAGGCCGGGTTGCCTCAGGACGAGGGATATCAGAAAGAAGACAACAAATTTTTATAGCATATGCAGAACAACAGAATAGTAGTAGGCATCACTCAGGGTGATTCCAACGGCATAGGATACGAGGTCATCATAAAGGCCCTCGCAGATCCGCGCATCCTCGAGCAGTTCATCCCCGTAATCTACGGATCGTCAAAACTGTTCGGATTCTACCGGAAGACTATCCCGGAAATCGAACAGATGGATACCAACGCCATCAGTTCCGCATCCGAGGCCCATCCTAAGAGGGTGAACATCGTCAACTGCCTTCCGGAGAACACCTATGCCGAACCCGGTGAGGCTACGGCAGAGTCTGCAAAAGGAGCAATGAGGGCTCTTGAAGCTGCAGTCAAGGATCTGAAGAGCGGAGCCATAGACGTCCTCGTCACCGGACCGATCAACAAGAAGGCCATGTCAAATGAAGGGTTCGGATTCCCTGGCCACACTGAATTCATACAAAATGCATTCGGTGTAAAGGACGTCACCATGCTGATGGTCAGCCACAGGCTCAAGATCGGTGTCGTCACAGGCCACATTCCTCTCAAGGATGTCTGCAGAAGCATCAGTGAGGAGAAGATACTCAGCAAGCTCCGCCTCATGAACCAGGCTCTCAAGCAGGATTTCAGGGTGGACATGCCGCGCATCGCCGTCCTGAGCCTCAACCCTCACAGCGGTGACGGTGGGCTTCTCGGTACCGAAGAGCAGGAAATTATTATTCCTGCCATAAAGAAGGCCAACGAAGAAGGCATCTTCGCATATGGGCCTTTCTCTCCTGACGGATTCTTCGGGCTGGGTCATTATGAGAACTTCGATGCCACCCTTGCCATGTATCACGATCAGGGCCTCGCCCCTTTCAAGGCTCTCAGTTTCGAAGACGGTGTGAATTATACTGCCGGGCTTCCTGTCATCAGGACTTCTCCTGACCACGGTACGGCGTATGAAATGGCAGGCCGGGACGAAGCCGATCCGAGATCGATGCGTTCGGCAATATTCACCGCCATCGACATTTTCAAGAACAGGCATGCCTGGGAGGAGCTCCAGGAGAACAGGATGGAGGTCCGTCACCTTGAGGGGCAGGAGCGCCGGGAGCGTCCGGGGCGCCCTCAGATTGCGTAAAATCCCTTTGTCTTTTCCGTCTGGGACATATATCTCCATCACCTTACGTAGCCCCTTATGGGAAAATGGTGATGGAGATATATGTCCCAGACTCCATGCAACAACCCTCACGGGGAAATGGTATTTGAGACATATCACCTCCACCACCGTACAAAGCCCCTTCCGGGGTAATGGTATTTTAGACATATCACCTCCACCACCGTACGTAGCCCCTCACGGGGAAATGGTGGTGGAGGTGATATGTCTAAAATACTGCACAATATCCCTTGCGGGAAATGACAGCGAAGATCCTACTTGCTGTACTTCTCTGACTGTTCTTTGATCAGTTCGTCAAGGACACCCGGATCGAAATAATTGATCCTCATTGCGCGCTTTACGTCTGCGAGTGTGCCGGCCGCCTTTGCACGGGCGATTTCACTGCCCTTGCGGAGCACATCGTAAACATACGGGATATTCTGCTCAAGTTCGTGACGGCGGTTCCTGATAGGCTCCAGTGTGTCATTCAGCACTTCGTATAGGAACTTCTTGATCATCATGTCACCAAGTCCGCCTGCACGGTACTGGTCCTTCACCTCATCAAGGCTGTTGAAAGTGAAACTGACCTTCTTGCCGACGAAAGCATCACGGAATTTCTCAAAATGCTCCGGCTTGCAGAACGCGTCAAGATAAGTGAATACGGTGTTGCCCTCCACCTTGCCCGGATCGCTGACCTGCAGATGTCCCGGATCGGTGAACATACCTTTGACCTTGGCCCATACATCTTCTGCGGAATCGGAAAGATAGATGCAGTTTCCAAGAGACTTGCTCATCTTGGCCTTGCCGTCAGTACCGGGCAGACGCATGCAGGCTTCATTGTCAGGAAGGAGCATCTCAGGCATCACCAGAGTCTCCCCGTAAACGGTGTTGAACTTGTGCACTATCTCACGGGTCTGCTCTATCATAGGGGCCTGATCCTCTCCGACAGGAACTGTAGTCGCCTTGAAAGCAGTAATATCGGCTGCCTGGCTGATAGGATAGCAGAAGAATCCCACAGGAGTGCCGGCCTTGTTGTCATCGCTGTCCGAGAATCCCCGCAGGATAATCTCCTGCTTGACGGTAGGGTTGCGCTGAAGGCGCTGCACCGTCACGAGATTGTTGTAGAAAAACGTCAGCTCGGTAAGTTCGCTGACCTGTGACTGTATGAAGATGTGGCATTTGTCCGGATCCAGACCGGCTGACAGATAATCCAAGGCAACTTCAATGATGTTCTGGCGCACTTTCTCCGGATTGTCGGCATTGTCAGTCAAAGCCTGGGCGTCAGCAATCATGATATAGATTTCATCGAACTTACCGCTGTTCTGAAGTTCCACACGACGGCGGAGTGATCCGACATAGTGTCCGATATGAAGGCGGCCGGTCGGACGGTCGCCTGTAAGAATAATCTTTCCCATCAGTCTTTCACAGATTTAAGCGCTTCGCGCACTTTTGCCTCTATCTCATCACAAAGTTCGATATTGTCCTTGAGCAGCTGCTTCATGGCAGCGGCGCCCTGGGCAAGTTTCTCTCCATTGTAACTGAACCATGAACCGCTCTTGTGTATGATGTCGAACTCCACCGCAAGGTCAGCGATCTCAGCGGTATGGGAGATTCCTTCACCGTAAACGATGTCGAACTCGGCCTTCTTGAAAGGAGGTGCCATCTTGTTCTTGACAACCTTGACCTTGGTCCTGTTGCCGAGGGCCTCTTCACCGTCCTTGATCTGGGTGGTCCTGCGCACATCGATACGGACGGATGCATAGAACTTCAGGGCATTGCCTCCGGTGGTGGTCTCAGGATTGCCGAACATCACACCTATCTTCTCGCGAAGCTGGTTTATGAAGATACAGCAGGTATTTGTCTTTGAAATGTTTGCAGTAAGTTTCCTGAGGGCCTGGCTCATGAGTCGTGCCTGGAGACCGACCTTGTTGTCCCCCATCTCCCCTTCGATTTCCGCCTTAGGCGTAAGTGCTGCGACAGAGTCGATCACGACAATGTCAATGGCACCGGAACGGATGAGATTATCGGCGATTTCGAGCGCCTGCTCGCCATTGTCCGGCTGAGAGATTAGCAATGTCTCCAGATTCACGCCCAATGCCTGTGCATATGTGCGGTCGAATGCATGCTCTGCATCTATCATGGCAGCGATACCGCCTGCTTTCTGTGCCTCAGCGATGGCATGGATGGCGAGAGTGGTCTTACCGCTGGATTCCGGTCCGTAGATTTCAATGATTCGTCCTCTCGGATAGCCTCCGATACCGAGGGCATGGTCAAGCGCCACGGAACCGGTAGGAATCACCTGGACATCCCATTCTGGCTGATCTCCCAACTTCATGATCGTCCCTTTCCCATAATCTTTCTCAATCTTGTCGATCGTGGCCTGCAATGCCTTCAACTTCGCAGCATTGACATCCTGTTCTTCAACTTCTTTAGCCATAATGTTAATTATTATATGAATTTATGAAACAAGCCGCATCGCGGCAGTCACAAATATACAATAAAATCAGTAAATTTGCTTGATGAAAGAAAAGTTACTTGGCAAAAATCTGACCGGTCTCAAAGAGGCCGCAACCGCATGCGGTCTCAAGCCTTTTGTAGGGAAACAGCTCGCGGACTGGCTGTATGTCAAACGGATACACAGCTGGGACCAGATGACCAACATCAGCAAGGAAGCCAGAAGGATACTATCTGAGACATATAGCCTCGGGATTGTCCCCCCTGTCGGGACAGCCGAATCTTCAGACGGTACCCGCAAGTATCTTTTCCCTGTGACATGCATGGTGGCCGGCACGGAGGAGGAGTCCGCAGTGGAGGCTGTAATGATACCGGACGAAGACAGGAAGACATTGTGTGTGAGTTCCCAGGCGGGATGCAGGATGGGATGCAAGTTCTGCATGACAGGCCGTCAGGGCTGGCACGGGAACCTCGATGCCGCAGACATCATCAACCAGTTCATAAGCGTTGATGAGTCCTCCGCTCTCACCAATACCGTTTTCATGGGAATGGGAGAGCCGTTGGACAATTACGACACCGTAGCGCAAGTCATTGAGATCCTCACTGCGGACTGGGGATTCGGATGGAGCCCGAAACGGATAACAGTGAGCACGATAGGCGTGCTTCCCGCCCTCCGCAGCTACCTTGACGGGCAGCGCTGTCATCTCGCCGTCAGCCTGCACAATCCTTTCCCTGACGAAAGGGAGCAGATGATGCCGGTACAGAAGGCCTGGAATTTGCAGGATGTGATCGATCTTATCAGACAATATGATTTCAGCGGGCAGCGCCGTGTCAGTTTCGAGTACACGATGTTCGCAGGATTCAATGACGACAAACGTCACGCAGATGCCCTCATACGCCTGCTAAGGGGATTGGAGTGCCGCGTGAACCTCATCCGGTTCCATAAGATTCCGGATTTCCCATATGACACGGCTCCTCTGCGGAAGATGGAGGAGTTCAGAGACAGGCTCAACAACAACGGAATAATATGCACGATACGCTCATCGAGAGGAGAGGATATACTGGCCGCTTGCGGAATGCTGGCCGGAAAGCACTCTCAACGGCAATAATCGCCATGATTGCAGGATTCAGCGCATTTCCGCAGTCATACCCGAACGGGCTTTCCGCTGACAGCGTGGATCCGAAGACGGACTCCGTTTTCATCCGTGAAATGAAATCGCGGATGGACAGGATCCATCGTACTGAAAGACGCCCCACCGTCGCGCTGGTGCTCAGCGGCGGAGGAGCCAAGGGTTCCGCACACGTAGGAGTGATCAAGGTTCTGGAGGAGATGCAGATTCCGGTGGACATGATCTGCGGCACAAGCATGGGCGGACTTGTCGGAGGCCTTTATTCGATGGGGTATCCTGCCGCATATCTCGATTCCCTGCTGCGGACACAGAACTGGGAGATCACACTCAGTGACAAGGTGGATCCCAGATACATTCCATATTCGGACAAAGAATACAAATCCAAGTACCTCCTGTCCATCCCTTTCCATTATGAGAAACCTTCCGCTGCAAAGACCAGGCGCCAGCAGCAGGTCAAATTCAAAAGCCGCAAGAAACATCTTGACCTGGATGCGGATGCCGGCGATTTCAACACACAGGCAGGTGTAAGCACGTTTGCCAGTTCACTGCCATCAGGTTACGTCTATGGATTCAACGTGAATAATCTGATCAGCAGTCTCACGGTAGGGTATCAGGACAGTCTTTCGTTCACCGATCTGCCTATCCCGTATTTCTCCGTTGCAGCCGACATGATCAGCTGCAAGGCCAAGAACTGGGGAAGCGGATCATTAAAGAACGCTCTGCGCTCCACAATGTCAATCCCGGGAATGTTCGACCCCGTATGGACGGACGGAATGGTGCTTGTTGACGGAGGGACACGCAACAATTTCCCCGTTGACCTCGCCAGGGCCATGGGCGCGGACTATGTGATCGGCGTCGATCTTTCCGACACGGACCCGGGATATGACGATGTCAACAACATCGGCGACATAGTGATGCAGTTCATAACGATGCTTGGTAAGGACGCCCGTGACAAAAACCTTCCCGAGGTCGATGTGCTGATACACCCGGACCTTGAGGGGTTCAACATGCTGAGTTTCAATTCCGAAGCCATCGACACACTGATTCAGAGAGGATATGTTGCAGCCATGTCCCACCGGAACGAGCTACAGATTATCAAGGACCACATGAAAAACCTGGGGCAGAGGCTCAATTCTCCGAAAGCCATTGACATAGGTCAGCAGAATGTCACTGTCGGCGCCATCAGATTCGAAGGTCTATCCGATAAGGAGTCCAGGATGATGATGAAAAAAATCAAACTTGAATGCGGTGAAATGGGAAAGGAGCAGATTGACATAGCCATGCAGAAGATTCAGGCGACCAAGGCATTCGAGACGGCCACCTATTCGCTCCTTGGCAGCGAAGAGCCGTACAGGCTGGAATTCAACTGCACGAAGGGACCTGTCCACCAGTTCGGAGTAGGATTCAGGATAGATACTCAGGAATGGGCTTCCGTGCTGCTCAACCTTGGACTTAACACCAACAAACTGAAAGGCTCTAAACTGGACATAGAAGCCAAACTGGGTCAGAACCAGCACGCCAACATCAGGTACGCCCTTGACATCCCGGCCGTCCCGACGGTCAACGCCGAACTAAACCTATTCAACTACAGCGGAGATGCGTTCACCAGTTCCGAAGATCTGGAATCGAACATCATGTTTTCGGACATGTACAACATGAAATACAACGGATACAAGGGTTCCGTGTATCTTTCAAATATCAAATGGACCACCATGGATGTCAAAGGCGGAGTGGCCTATCGGCATTTCCATACCAAGTCCATACTCTCGAACTTCAACACGGGACGCAACGGCCCCGACCTCAATGACTACCTTTCCGGGAATTTCTTCTCAGCCTTCGCCGACGCGGAACTGTATACGTTCGACAATAAATACTTCCCTTCCAAAGGAATCGATTTCAGGCTGAATGCCGAATGGATATTCAAGAAGAACATCCCGATCGCCAGACTTGACTTCAAGAAAGTATTCCGTCTCGGAAACCCTGTGGCGATAATAGCCGACATCCATCTCCGCAATGTACTCAAGCAGGGCTCATCAATATGCCTGTCCAATGTGATAGGAGGTTCCGTTGCCGGAAGATACATCGAGCAGCAGATACCTTTCATCGGATTCAACAAGCCATACTGGGCTGAGGACCAAGTCGCCGTGGCAAATCTCGACCTCAGGGTCTGCCCTACAAAGAACCTGTATATTTCAGCCTTGGCAGGATGCATACACGAAGCACCGACATTCGAAAAGGAATTCACGGATTTCAGCAACCTCAACTTCGGTTTTGGTGGTCAGGTGGGATACAATACGATTTTCGGTCCCATCAAAGCTAACATATGCTGGTCAAGCATGACCGGGAAAGTCGAATACTATATATCAGCCGGATTTGATTTCTGATGAACGACAGCACAAAGAAAATACTGGAGAGGCTTGAACGCCAATGTGCAAGGAGGGAATATTGCCGCTCGGACATCTTTTCAAAGGCCCTGAAGGCTCTTGACAATGACAAGGAGGCGGCCATGGAAGTGACGGATGTCCTTGTTTCAGAAGGATACGTCAACGACCTGCGCTACGCTTCAGCATTTGCCAGGGAGAAGTCCGGACTGACCGGATGGGGCCCGTTGAAGATACGGATGGCGCTGGGCGCAAAACATATCGGAAAGGATATCATAGATTCCGCGCTCGAGGAAATCGATGGGGACAAGGCGGAGGCGAAACTGCGCAAGTCCCTCGAAACTAAATGGAAAAACCTTGAAGGTGATCCGCAGGCAAAACTCAAACTTCTCAGATTCGCCCTTGGCCGCGGCTATGAATATGACGGGGTAAAAGAAATTGTGGACGATATCTGCCGTGGATAATCTCAGCAACATATTCGCCAGGAATTGCAGCATCAGAAGGATTGACAAGTCTGAGGCGGCGGCATTCATGAACGCCTGTCACAGATTGGGAGACACTTCCTGCAGGTACCGTTACGGGATGTTCATAGAGAGACGTACCGGCAGCAACGAAACCTCACTTCCGAAAGGCACCCTTGTGGCCGTCTCCGAATTCTCCAACGCCCGCCGCTGGGTCAAGGACGGTGTCAAAGTAAGTTCCTACGAATGGATAAGATACGCCTCCCTGCCGGGGATACGCGTGACGGGAGGTATGGGAAAGATGCTCCGTACATTCATTGACGATGTCCATCCTGACGACATCATGAGCTACGCCGATGCATCCTGGCCGGATGGAGGGGAGGTATATCTTACACTGGGATTCAAGGAGGAAGGCATGGTTGAGAGACCGGGATTCAAATGCCGCAAATTCAGGCTCAAAGTCATTGAGCAAGTCTATAGCCGGCATTGAAAAATACTATAATGCATCAATAACATAAGCATTTCCGTAATCTATATTTGCAGTGCGGTGACAACGGAGTCACGGCATTACAAAAACAGAAATGATTATGATTATGGCTATTTCACTTATGATGTTATTGGGAGTTGTCTCCTGTTCATCAGGAGACGTCAACAACTCCACTATCCCTGTCCTGGACTTGGACAGATACCTCGGAGAATGGTATGAAATCGCTAGATTCGACCATAGTTTCGAAAGAGGTCTCACCAATGCCATGGCAATGTATTCAATGAGACCCGACGGGAAGATAGAGGTGGTCAACAGCGGCCTGAAAAACGGAAAGTACAAGTCTTCCACAGGAAAGGCGAAGACAACCGGCAAGCCCGCTGTCCTCAGGGTCTCATTCTTCGGTCCATTCTATTCAGACTACCGTATCCTTATGCTTTCACCGGACTACGCCTACGCCATGATAGGTTCCGGATCTTCAAAATATCTGTGGATCCTGTCCCGCCGGCCTACCATTCCGGACAGCATCAAATATGACATCCTGCGCGAAGCCCGGCTCCGGGGATATGACACGGACAAACTGATATGGGTGGACCAGTCCCTCAACCTCAATAACTGACAGCACGACTACAAAGTGCCAACGAAAGAAGATGCCAGCCCGCCGGGGCCGGCATCTTTTTCAGTTACCATGGCGGCCGGCATGCAGATCATTCGAAAATGATATCCTTCGGCTTCTCCAGATACCCGCCTTCGTTAAAATGCTGGTTGTCGGGAAGGTCCACATCCCTGGCCACGCCCTTCGACATCAGGGACTTGAGTTCAGGAAGGTAATTCTGATAGACACCCCTCGGAAGCGTACCATGCTCCTTGCATATGCTGGCAGCCATTCCGACAACCTCTCCCATCATTGCAATGTTACGCATGAGCCTGGTAGAGCCGAGGGTGACATGCGTTACGCTGATGTCGCGGCCGGCCATGAAAAGATTGTTCACATTACGGCTGTAGAGGCACCTGTACGGCACATCGTAGATAGCGATAGGATTGTCTTTGGTCTGAGCCTTGAATTCCGCTCCAGGGAAATACCTGGAATTCCCCGGATCCGGGAAATGGAGGTCGAAGTGCCAGTTGATCGGGAATGATGCATCTTCATGGAAAACATGCTTTATGACATCGTCCTGCTTGAGGATGTAGTCTCCGACAAGACGGCGCGACTCCCTCTTGCCTGCCACATACGCCACCCATCCCAGTTCAAGGTCAGCATAGTCAGCCTTCCCGCTGTAATGGTTCTTCAGGAAACTCCAGTTGCTGTAAATGACCAGCATCCCGTAATCGCGTATACGCTCGAAATCATATATCTGGTCATAGTTCATACCCGTCTCCCAGGTCCACTCTCCCATCTTGACCTTCTCGCAACTTTCCTCGGTGAAATTAATACCATAGTTGAATTCCGGGAATGATTTCTTTCCTTCAGCCTGGACGGAATACCACTGTACGGAAGATCCCATCGTGAGTTTGTCGGCCTTCTCCGGGGCAAGGGACTCACCGTATTCATCCCTGCTTTCGCGGCCCATCATCCAGTCCGCTCCGGCCAGGAACCCCAGATTGCCGTCTCCTGTGCAATCGCTGAAAAGAGGCGCGCTTATGACAAGTTCCTCCCCCGTCTCTATATGTCTGATGACAACGGAGCCTATGATTCCCTCCGACGCCATATTGACCGAGACCATGCGGTACGGCGCAAAAAGTTTCACATTCGGCTCTCCTGC
>JAZRXV010000070.1:0-2721 GCA_045600405.1 Candidatus Cryptobacteroides sp. | reverse complement strand
TTTTATTTCATGGCCATAGTCTTTCTGTATGATATGCTGCGTGCAGGTGCCACCATCCATTTGTATTCCAATATGGTGAGGACTGATGCGAAATGCCTTCAAGATTATATCCTGTCTAACGGTATCACCGTTTCGCATATCAGTCCGGCCGTTCTGAAGCGCTTCAGGAACATTTCTCCCGAATTGAAAGCCGTCATCACGGCAGGAGAAAAACTCACAACACAGTACTCGAAAGACGGCTATATATTATACAATCATTATGGACTGTCGGAGACATTCAGCACCGTAACCTCTTTTGAAGTCGGCACAGAACCATCGGACCATATTCCGCTCGGCGTCTGCAATCCTGAAATCAGGTTCAAGATTGTCGGAGAAGACGGAGAAGAAGTTCCTGCAGGAGAAGATGGAGAACTCTGCCTGAAAGGGACATTCTGCAAAGGGTACTGGCAGGACCCTGAACTCACACAGAAACTGTACGCAGATGGATGGCTGCACACTGGCGATATTGTCTCACAAGGCTCTGACGGACTTCTGTACTACAAGAACCGCAAGGACTGGATGGTCAAGGTGAACGGCCAGAGGGTGGAGCCGGGTGAGGTGGAAGCCGCTATCCGCAAGATGCCTGAGGTGGAGGACGCCATAGTAAAAGGGTTCGACAACGGCAAGGGAAGCCAATATCTCTGCGCTTTCTACATTGCCGGAAGAGAAATTGACAGTGATGAATTCAGAGAGCATCTTGACAGACTCATCCCGAGGTATATGTTCCCGGGGGCATACGTCAGGATGGACTCATTCCCACTGAACGCCAACGGAAAGGTCAATCGTCTGATTCTGACCGCTCCCGAGAGAAAAATCTGTTCGGAATCATATGAGAAGCCGAAAACCGAACGTGAAGCTGCTTTGCTGGATGTTGCCCGCAAAGTGATGGGAATGGAAAATCTAGGGGTTACAGACAACCTGATGGATTTGGGAATGGACAGCATCTCAGCCTTTGAAATGGTAAGTCTGGCAAGTGAAAAAGGTATTGTAATCAAGACCAATGACCTGCTGGTTCACAAGACGGTACGCGAACTTTCCAAAAGCAGGATGTCATTGCTTTACTGGCATCCTTCCTGGACGGGAGAGAAGCCGATATTGGTTGTGGCGTGCGGAATCATCGGAACGGAGCAGTTGAAGAATCGTCTCGACAGCCTGTCAGAACTCTACGACATACTGATGGTTGAACCCTTTCTGGAACACTATTTCTATCTTGCCAGAGAAGGCGATTCATTTGAGGACCTCGTGGGACTGTACTATGACCTGATGGACACAATGGTTTCCGACAGAGAAAAGATTGCGGCATTTATGGGCTTCTCTTTCGGAGGAACAATCGCTTACGAACTGAACCGGATGCTGTTTCTTCAGACCGGGCGCGCCTGCAAGGTGATATGCGGTGATTCTCCGCTTTCGTTCGACCACTATGTCCCGTTTACTCCGGAGCAGGAAGCGGAGGAAATCAGATTGATACGTACTCAGGACAAACAAGATTCGGACACCAAGGCCAGGATTGTAGTTGAAGGATATCAGGCTGTCCTGCGCCTGATGTCTGATTGGAAGGCTCCGGAGACTTCTTCGGAAATACTGCTTTTCCGCTGTTCCAACAATATATTCGGTGACTTGCCGGCATTCTATCGGGAGTGTGGGGCAAATTTGACCGTTGTGGAGGCCCCCGCCGACCACACGGAGTTCTGCATAGACACCGAGAACCTATGGCATGATTTGACTGTAAGCCATACAATTAAGTTTCTGTCTCAAAAATGATGCAGCAGCAACGGAACATGTCCTTGACCACGAAGGCGATGAACAACTTTCTGGTCGCATCGACACTCTCGATGTGCGCAATGGCCGTCAATACTGCCGTGGATGGCATCATCGTAGGCAGATTCGTTTCTCCGGAAGCTCTGTCGGCTGTCAATCTGTATTCTCCCTATTCCATGGCGCTGTCGGCCATCCTTCTGCTACTGGCTTTCTCCGCTACCAGCCAGGCGGCATATTTCATTGGGGATCGGAATCGGGAACAGGCCGGAAAGTTCATATCAACTTCCCTTCTGTCGCTTTTTGTTATAGGATTTCTGTTAAGCGCTTTCGCATTCTTTTTCACTGACACCTATGTTTCTCTGGTTTGTTATGATGATACGGTAGCCTCATATCTGCATACATATTTCCGCATCGTGGGCAGCGGGACGCTCCTCTTCCTGCTGGCGCAGTTTGCCTGCGAAGTTGTAGATATCGACGGGCAACCGTCACTGGGAACACGTGCCGTCATAATTTCCGTATTGTGCAACATTGCGCTGGACATACTGTTGACGGCTGTTCTCGGACTTGGCATAGCAGGCTCCGCCACTGCAACTCTCATCGCCTATGCAGTGACAGTCATCATTCTGAGCAGCAGCCACATCTTTACAAAGGATTGTTCCTTCAACATACGTATCTTCCGGCAATTCTCCGTGTCTGCATTGAAGAGCATATTGAGATTGGGAGGTAATATGTCCGTAACTTCCGTATTCGCCACTGTTTTTATTTATGTTGCCAATCTCAGCATCCAAAAACATTGTGGAACAAACGGACTCTTTGCGTTATCGATAGGCTTGATTATCTTCAATATCTGCACGGATCTCTCCATCGGAGCAGGGCGCTCGGTGACCAGCGTTGGAGGGTTCCTGAAAGGTCAGCGCGACTGGA
>JAZRXV010000069.1:0-18686 GCA_045600405.1 Candidatus Cryptobacteroides sp. | reverse complement strand
CCATGTAAAGAAATGGATTACAGTATGCGGGATAAATGGTTATGCTTTGGCTCCTGATGGAGTTTCTGCGGATGCCATTTCGAATTCTTACTCAGATGACGCAGCTTGGAAAACCGCGCAGGATGCCGGAATAGTCTTCCTTCCCGTTGCGGGTTTTCGCGAGGGTTCCTCTTTCGGTGATACCGGCGGGTACGGCTACTATTGGTCTTCTTCCGCTTCCTCCAACTCTACCAACAACGCGTACCGCTTGTGCTTCAATAGCCTCGGTGCCACCGGCACGATTTACGATGGCCGAAAATACGGCGAATCTGTCCGCCTCGTCACAGATTGTAAGTAATAAATCGCAAGCATAATACATCTCGAAGCAGTTCCTCAAATGGGGGGCTGTTTCTTTTTTATACTCACTCAAAACTTGGTGAAGTAAGCATCCGACGAACCACGTGGGTACCCTATAACACCGAAGTGGCAGCAACTTTTGTGAGTTTGCTGCCACTTGCGTCTAGTGACGCGCCACTGACCGTCACTCGCTGTCATTGACTGTTACTTTGCCGTTACCGGCTGCCAGTTCTCCGGAAGTAGCACTGTGATGTCCTTCTCGGTAAGCATCCGATAAAATGCATATTGTAGCCCGCCTCTCGCCAGGCTACAATATGCATTTTATCGGATGCTTACGACGCTCTCACTCGAACCTTATCCAATCGACATCGAACAGGTCTTTGTCAGGATCACCGGATGTGCGGACGATAACTGCACGCACCCCGTCAAAATCCCCGGCGATATCAGCCGACACTTCCGTCCATCCATTACCGGCCGGCACGTCCACTGATGCGGCGGTACCCCAATACAACTGGTTGAATCCGATACCTATGGTCCCTCCATTGACAGAGCGCACCCTCATAATGACTTTCCTTGGAGCCCTGGTCCCGAAATCAAGATACTTGAACGCAGCCCAGTCACCATCACGCATACTGGAGAGCATCTCCCTGTCATCACGGCCATCCATCATGCTGATACGCACATGACCGTCCAGCAGGCAGGACCTGTATGCATCCAGGGTGGCATATCCGTCAAGAGGACCTGCGGCACCCTGGGTGGTCATCTCCGTCTCCACTATCGTACCGTCCTCACGGAATTCCAATGGTTCGACACAGGCTTTGCGCATGTATCTGTCCCCATGGGTGGAGCGATGGTAGAACACATACCACTTGCCGTCAAACTCTATTACTGAACCATGATCGTTCCAGACATTCGGGTCGCAACCGAGATTGTCGATGATGACACCCTTGTACTCATACGGACCAAGAGGAGACTTTGACATCGCATATGCAAGACAGGTGGGAGTGAATCTGCGGGTCACAGCGGCATAGGTGTAATAGTACCACTCCCCTCTCTTGAACACATAACTGCCCTCATGGAAGAAGTGCCCGTCCTCGGTCACCAGACCGTCCTTGTAGGAGGACCAGTCAAGCGTCTTCATGTCCGGATTCAGTTCAGCACCTTTACCTGAGAACTGGCCCCAGAAATAATATGCCTGTCCGTCGTCATCGATAAAAACGTTCGGATCGATCTGGTCAGGCCCCGCAATCTTGACGTCGTGCCTGAAAGGGCCGAATGGCTTGCGGCTCTCTGCGACCCACTCGGAACCGTCCGGGCAGCAATAGTAAAGATACCAACGACCATCCTTGTATGCTATGTCAGGGGCATACACGTCACTGTCATGCTTGAAGATATCCTTCTTCAGTTCCCAATGGACCATATCGGAGGAAGAGAGAAGATGGTATGTGTCCGAGCAATAGCACCCGTCTTCCACATCCAGGGAACCATATACATACACCTTCCCGTCCGGCCCTACCTTGGCGGAAGGATCCGGGATGAACACCCCGGCCGGAGAAATCGGATTCTGGGCGGAAAGGCCTGCGGACAGACCAAGGACTGCAGCGAGGATAAGGAACTTCCTCATTCGCACCCCATATTGAATTCGAGTTTCCCGCCGGAGGCAAGGTCGCTGTGCTTGAGGAACCATCCGTCAAGAGGACGTCCGTTAAGTTTCTTCGAAGCGATATGGCACTCATCTGCCGCATTGCCGGTGGCAGTGATGACGAAATCCGCCTCTCCGGTATGCAATGTAACCTTATCGAATACAGGTGAGCCTATCGCATACTCACAGCTTGCAGGACATACGGGATAGAATCCAAGTGCGGAGAAGACGTACCACGCGCTTGTCTGCCCGTTATCCTCATCACCGCAATATCCGTCCGGTGCAGAATTATAGAACCTGTCCATGACCTCGCGCACCTTCTCCTGAGTCTTCTCAGGCTGTCCGCACCAGTCATAAAGATAGAGAGCATGCTGCACAGGCTGGTTGCCATGGGCGTAATTGCCCATATTCATGATCTGCATCTCCCTTATCTCGTGGATGACGCCACCATAATAACTGTCATCGAAAATCGGAGGGATCTCGAAAATCATGTCGAGATTGGAGGCAAAGGCATCCTCCCCTCCCATAAGTTCGATGAGACCGGGGATGTCATGGAATACGGACCAGGTGTAATGCAGGGAATTCCCTTCAGTGAAGTCACCACCCCATTTCACAGGATTGAACTCCTCAGGGAAGGAGCCGTCGGCATTCCTGCCACCCATAAGACCGTAATCAGCGCGGTAGAGATTCCTGTAATTCCGGCTTGCCTTTTCATATGGTGCGGTCTCAGCCTCCGGCTTTCCGAGGGCTTTTCCCAACTGGGCGATGCACCAGTCGTCATAAGCATACTCAAGGGTGCGTGCGGCATTCTCGTTGATGCCCACGTCACAAGGCACATAGCCCAGAGAATCATAATACTCCCATCCGAGACGGCCTGTCGACGTTATCTGAGGGTGAACGGCATGGGCACCATGCACCACGGCCTCCCACAGTGACTCGACATCGTATCCCCTTATACCTTTAAGGTATGCCTCAGCCACTACGGAAGCGGAATTGTTGCCAACCATACACCCACGGTGTCCGGGGCTTGACCATTCCGGCAGGAAACCGCTCTCCTTATATGTATTTACGAGCCCCTCCTGCATCTTCGCCGCCTGGTCCGGATAGAGAAGATCCACCAGGGCGAAAAGCGATCTGAATGTATCCCAGAAGCCGGTGTCTCCGAAAAGATATCCGTCATGCACCTGTCCATCGTATGGGCTGTAATGCACCCTGCGTCCATCCGCAGTGATTTCGCTGAGGTCACGCGGGAAGAGCACGGACCTGTAAAGGCAGGAATAGAATGTGCGGAGGCGGTCGATATCGCTGCCTTCCGCAAGAGCATGGGACAGGACGTCGTTCCAGCGCGCACGGCCGTCGGCCTTGATACGCTCGAAGTCACCGTCACCGAGCTCGGAAAGATTGGTGACGGCCTGATCCGCGCTTATGAAAGATGCTGCGACACTGAGACCGACCTTGTCCCCGCGCTTTGTCGGAAAGCCGATGAGCATTTTGTCCGCCTCGTTACTGACAACGGAAAAGTCTCTGTCACATTCAATGACAAACCAGAGGCGGAAGTCCTCGGACACTCCCCCATGATTGTTGGTGGTGGATCCTATTATGCGCCTGCCATCCACTTCAAAAGAGGCATTGGCGGCATCAAAAGCATCCAGCACGAGATATGACATCTCCTTCTCAGGATATGTGATACGGAATTTCGCGGCACGCTCCGTAGGGGTCAGTTCCACGAAAGTATCATGGTCGGCCAGATAGACCGAGTAATAGTAAGGAGTGGCTGTCTCTGCCTTATGGGAGAACCAGCTGGCCCTTCCGTCTTCATCAGTGAAAGGGCCCGCGGTTACAGGCATGAGGCTGAACTGGCCGTAGTCGTTGATCCACGGGCTCGGCTGATGGGTCATCTTGATACCGCGAAGTTTGTCTTCGGTATAGGTATAGGCCCAGCCGTCACCCATCCTGCCTGTATGGGGAGTCCAGAAATGTGTGCCCCAAGGCATAGCCACCGCCGGATAAGTATTACCCGTGGAAAGGGAGAATTTGGAGAGTGTGCCCACGAGGGTGCTCACATACTCCACCGGCTCTGTCCCGGCAGGCTTCTGCGTACAGGAGCATACAAGGGCGAGCAGTGTGATCAGGACTACGGAACGTTTCATATGCTATATAATGCTGTTCTCCTTTGTGAATTTCACTATTTCGCTGAGATGGCCGAACGCCAGCCCGGTCACGGAATCAGCGCATCCATAATAGACGGCGATCCTGTCGGTTTCCTTCTCGTAAAGGGCGGCGCAAGGGAAGGTCACATTCGGAACGTCTCCGGTGCACTCGTAAATCTCACGAGGGGAAATCAGATATGGACCGCTGCGGGCGAGCACCTTCCACGGCTGCTCGAGGTCAAGCAGCGCCGAGCCGAACGCATATACATAACCGTTGCATGAACGGAGAACGCCATGATAGATAAGGAGCCATCCGTCAGGAGTTTCGATAGGGATAGGACCGGCGCCTATCTTCATGCATTGCCATGCGCTCACCTCGAAAGGTGCAGGAGACATTACATGACGGTGATGCCCCCAGAAATCCAGGTCCGGGGACTCGGAATAGAATATGTCTCCGAATGCGGTATGACCGGTATCACTCGGGCGTGAAAGCATGGCGAACCTGCCTCCTATCTTGCGCGGGAACATGACACCGTTCCTGTTGTACGGCAGAAAGGCATTCTCCATCTGGTGGAAAGTCTCAAAATCGGTTGTCCAGGCCACACCGATGGTAGGTCCGAAATAACCGTTGCACCAGGTTACATAGTATTTGTCCTCAATCTTTGCGACACGAGGATCATAACCGTAAACCCATTCGGCGACCTCCGGATCCGCTCCCACGAGTTTGAAATCCTCTTCATTGATCTCCCAGTCGATGCCATCAACTGAAAAGCCCACATGAATGCGCATGCGGCGGTTGGTATCGTCACAACGGAACACCCCGGCGAAATGATACTTCCCTTTCTCAAAAGGCACAACAGCCGAATTGAAGATTGAATTGGAGGTGGAAAGCAGGTTACGGGGGATGATAGGATTCTTCGAATATCTCCAGAGGACCTCTTCGGACCCTGCCGGACGCTCCTCCCAAGGAATGCTATATGCCATGATTTTCAGTATTTATCAATTAATTTGCAGGAGCATAATTATGCTCGTCAAGATATTTCTTGAGCCTCTCAAGCCTTTCTTCGTCCGGTCCGGCGAAGAAAGAGATTCCGGAAGCTCCATTTTTGAAAGCGGCGTCAATTCCTTTCTCAAAATCATCTCCCTTGAGGTCCGGCACCATGATTCCGGCATAGATGGCAGCACGTCCCTGCACTGCTTTCACAGCTTCGGCCACACTACGGCCTATCCATTCCGGGCCTTCATTATAGAATCCATTGTATATCATAGGGAAATAAGCCTTCAAAGGCCAGTTGCCCCAGTCCTGGCGGACCATTCTCCTGGCCATTGAAGGGCCTGGGAACACAGCTGCGGAAAGAAGTTTTCCGGTAGGGCCCATGGCTTTTGAGATTGTGGTCACAACCCTCGTGACCTGGTCCAGACGGAAGTTGAGCCATGACTGGTCTTCCTGAGGATATTCGACGTCCATGATGTCGCGTCCGGTGAGTTTCTTGAATTCCTCGCGGCAGAGGTCGCAGTAGCAGTAATCATATTCAGGAAGTTCGGAAGTCTGGTCAATACCGTATTTCTTCCAGAGAGAGGTAGGAAGCACGACATCCGGATAACGGACATAATCGAGATGCATTCCGTCCACATATTTGAGATTGGCGCAACGGACATAGTCCTTGGCAAGATATTCGGCCACCTCAGGATGGGTAGGACACATGAAACGGTAATAATCGACGTAAGCCGGCTTGTCATAGGTGGACTCGCCCTTACGATTGACCGCAGCCCAGTCAGGATGCTCCTTGACGGCATCGCCACGGTTCATTGTCCAAAGCCAATAGTGAGACTCAAGTCCAGCCTCATGGCAAAGACGGTAGATACGCTCGTCATATCCTTCAAACAGGACAGCGCTGATACCGCACTCATGGGCCTTTTTGAAATGGGCAAGATACTGCTCATCGGACCACTGTGGTCTGAGACCCTCCCACATCCAGTTCTTCACTATCTTTGCAGGTGGCATAGGAGGTACGATATCACCGTCGCAGAAACGGAGATATCCCCACTTTGAAGGCATGTGCATATCGATCTTTCCGGTCGGAGACCATACCCAGTTCTCCTCAGGACCACCTTCCTTGAGCCATTCGACACGTGAGAAGTTGATTCTCCATACCTTGATATCACGGGGATCGCGGAATTCCCTGATGAGGTCAGTAAATGGAATGGCCATCTCGACATACCATGCCGTATCGGTATCCTTGCTGTTGTTGAGTGTCCCGTCGCAGCTGACAGCCAGCTTCAGACCCTTGTAATCCCAGTTCATGATGAAATTGCCACCTTCGCTGTACGGCCTCGTCATCATAAGGTCCATTACAGTTCCGAGCGCGTTGTTCTCAAGCTCGTAATACATCTTGCCATCCCCGTACGGATCGATGAACACTTCGAAATCATTGTCATGATAGATGATATCGTCCCTCTTGGTGATACTTCCGGTAATATTCTTTTCAACAAGAGTCGCACCGATATAGAGATAGTTGTCATCCCAAAGCATCTTGACATTCGTCTTCATGGTAGGAGCAGGATAGTCAAAGCCACGGATATCCGCAAAGTCCTCGCTGCTCTTTGCAGAGAGCCATGCAGATTCTTTCAGTTTTCCGTCTATCTTGATCTTCGCCGTAGTACGCTGCGCGTCATATACGCGCGGCAGGGGTTGTGCAGATGCCACCAACGGCAGCAACATTGCAAGAACAGTTAGAAACCTTTTCATATGTTTGGTCAATTAGAAATTATTTATTGTACGAAATAACTTGTCCGGCACCGCGATAGAGCTGGAGAGGGCCTTCAAGTTCAAGGGCCAGCACCGTAATGTCATGGTCCAGGACATTCTCCGGGACATTGATATAATAGACACCAGGGACCTCGCTCCAATCTATATCATTGTAAAGTTGCCAGTCGAGGGTCTTGTCGGTACCGACAACGCGGACATTTCGGATATGTGTCTTGAGGCCCTTGACTTCTATCGATTCGTTAGGCTTATAAGGCAGATAGACATATAGTATGTCCCCTGCCTCGTTGAGCGTGGTATAACCTTGGACATGGCCGTCAGGGATACCCGCCCTGGTAGGATATACAGCCTCAGCGTGCTTGTTCACCCAGCGTCCGATGTACTTGAGAGTTGCGACCTCCTCCTCCGGAATCGTACCGTCAGCGCGCGGACCTATGTCGAGAAGCAGATTGCCACCAAGGGACATGCAGTTGACCAGCATACGGAGAATGGTCATGTTCGACTTGAATTCCGTATCCTTCTTCCTGAAGCCCCAGGAATCGTTTATGGTCATACAGGTTTCCCACCACTCGTCGGCAGGCCTGGTCACAGGGACACCGAGTTCCGGGGTTGCATAGTCACCGTTACCCTGGATGCGTGAGTTGATCACGACGCCCGGATTCGTCTCGCGCAGCATGGCGACGAGTTCCGGAGCACGCCAGTCCTCGGAAGTCTGCTCCCAGTCACCATCGAACCAGTAGAGGTCCGGATGATAGGCGTCATTGAGCTCCCGCATCTGGGCGAAATTGAAATCGCAGAAATGCTGCCATTTCTCCGGATCTTCGTGAATATCATACTTTGCGGGGCCCTCACGGTAGATGTTCGGATAATCCTCGCGCGGCCAGTCAATGAGAGAATAATATATACCGAGTTTCAGTCCGCCCTGCCGACGCACTTCATCCACAAACGGAGTAAGCACGTCCCGGCCTGCAGCGCATGACTTCACGGTGCTCACGTCACCGGCCTTGGTATCCCACAAGGCTACTCCGTCATGATGCTTGGATGTGATGACAGTATATCTGGCACCGCTCTCCTTTATGAGGGAGACCCATTCCTCCGGGTTATAATTTGCCGCTGTAAAATCGTCTTTCTGGGCGAAATAGTCGTCTATGCTGACGTACTTGTTGTGGAAGGCCCAGCTTTCCGACCAGTCACCGCGGGAATAGATGCCCCAGTGGATGAAGATACCGAGCTTTGCCTGTGAGAACCATTCCATCCTCTCCGCTTTCTGCTCCGGAGTCTCGGAAACGGGTTCTGCGACCGTCTGTGCGGACTTCGGTGCACAGGCTGCCATTATAAGAGCAAGCGCGGCAAGGAGTGCCTTTCTCATGATTTACTCGCTTGTTCCAACATCTTTCAGGGAAATGTAACAGGTCAGGAGCATCTCTCCCGTCCCGTTGGAGACAAGGATGATCGAGAAAGTCTCTTCACCTTTGAGATGTGACTTGATGGCATCTCCGTCAAGTTCATCGCAGGCTTTTACGAAATCATTTGCTGCATTTTGCACAATATCCTCATAGAACCCGAAATAGGAATGGGACTCGGTGAAATAAGGCACTGCCTTCACACATTCGGTCATCGCATCGAAATCTTCCTGAGAAACCGTGTTGTTTGCACTACAGACAGTAGTGAAGGTATAATTCTGTTCTTTGTCCTTTATGCATGACGTGCATGCAATGAGCATGGTGGCGGCAATCGCCAGAAGTTTGAAAATACGCATAATTATTGATGTTTATTAAAGTATTCACGAAGTTTATGATAGGCATAATACCGTTCCATGGCCATCCCGGAATTGATCCCGGCCTTGCCCATATCAAGCATAATCTGCATGGGATCACTTGTAATGATGAGGCCGGCTTTCGAACTTTCTTCCGGAGTATTCGGCTTACGCCGGGCACACGGATTCTGTCTGTAATAGTCTGTAAAGGACTTGTGGGATATGCTCTTGTCAAGTATGTCGCAATATTTTACGACCATCAGCGAGTCCCCGACTGCATAGTTCTCCTGGACGAGCATCCTGAGCGTACGGAAACTGGTGCAGTGCGGAAGGAAGTCACCGCACTGGTGGATACGGTGGATGGATTCGTTATGGCATCCGAGATTGCTGAACAGCACAGCGTCGAAAAGACTTCTCCTGTATGACATTTCGTCCCCGAAATCAAGACCGAAATCCTCAAGCACAGGATAATTGCCAATCTCGTCAGCGAGACGTCCTTCGGCATTCAGCGCCAGAAGGGCGAACGGAACTATCTCAATGTCCTCTTCCGCATCCTCCGGAGCAGCATGCTTGAGAAGATATTTCCACTCCCCCTGGACAGCGGCAAATTCAATACGGCTCCACTTCTCACCTTTCCTGATGAAAGGATCGGTGCATATGACGATCAGGGCGGCACATATTGCCACTGTCCCTCCGACCATATTCCACAAAGGTTTCAGCATGACTTTCATCCGCCCGTTACGGAAAATGACGGACGATACGGCCAGAAGGGCGGATGAGCATAGAATGATGGCTATGCCCATTGAAGGATTGGCAGCCTTGGCAATGAAATACCACGCGGCACATGCGCACAGGACTGCAACAGGATCCAGTCCGAGACCGATTTTTGCAAGAACTCCCTTGAATATGAAGAACAGCAGCACCACCATTATCGTCACGATTGCGGCACCGACATAGATATTGCTGTAGAACTGGACGATGAAACTGCCAATGAGATTTGACAGCGGGAACGGATCGAAAAACAGGGCCCGGTAGAAATCAGGCGTATTCAGGAAAAGTCCCAGACCTTCCTGCCGGAGAATAGTGAACGGCTGGCAGGATATCGTAACGCTGAATACCGCGATGGCAAGCAGCAAAGGAAGAATGTACTTTTTCATCGCTTGAAGAGTTTTTTGATATCCGGCTGGCGGTCAGCAACCTTTGCCGACACGAATTCCGGGATATTGTATGATTGAAGCCTGTACTGATTGTATTCGGGCGACTTCTGCGGAAGAAGGAACGGCTTGGAAAAATGGCCTTCCCCGTCAAAATGCGCTATGTACAGACGGGTGTAACGGCCATCGATGCGCCTTGAACTGAACACCACCCACCTGCCATTGGATGACCAGCTGTGGTAGCTTTCGGTGTTATCGCTGTTCAGCTCCTCTGCTTCACGGACATCGCCGGTAGCAAGGTTCATGAGGTACAGATCCGCTTCCCTGTGCCAGATCGGGAAGGTACCGTATGCAGATCTGGTGAACAGCAGCCAATCATCCTTGATACGCGGGAAAGATGCAGATGCACTGTCGCTCTGCCATACCGTCTGAGGCGCGGCGGCGAATTCACCATCTTTGAAATCAATGGACATAAGGCTGTAATGGATATCAGCCCTATCCTCGCATGAGACCGTATCCCCCACTGCCGAGCAGTAGAAAAGTTTGTCACCTTCAGGATTCCATGCAGGGAAAGTCTCGAGCCTGTCCGGTTCGGCGAGTCCCGGAATACGCCAGGTGGAATCGGTCTGCGTATCCATTATGATCATATCCGAATATTCATCGAACACTTCGATTGGCTGGCTGTCGGCGATGGAGAAGCGCTGGTAGGTCTTGTTGGACGAGAACACAAGATACCGTCCGTCGGGATGCCATGCAGGATAGACTCCCTGCATTTTCGCCCCCACCTGAGTAAGATTGATAAGCTTGACATCGTCTCCGTTGACAAAAACGGTTCCGCCACCGGCGCCTCTGGCGTGAAAAATGAAACGGTCAGGATTTCCCGCATCGAAATTATGGCAATTGACACAGCCCCGGTGGTTCACCTGGTTTGTGGCTATCGGGGTCTCTTTGAATGTGGCGAGTTTCCGTTGATACAGCCCCATATCATGCCAGTTCTCATAGCCGGGTTCGATGAGGCGGTATGCCACGTATGGGTCTATTGCATCCTTGGAAATGATTATCGGGAATGCGGCGTAACGCGTTGCGCTGCGACCACCTTTCTCCCATGCTGTCACGCGCGTCCACAATGTATCGGAGGATACCACCGTCTCAGTGCGGAATCTCCTGCCGTCCTTCATTGCGAAACGGAGGTCAGCCATGTTTTCCGGCACGGTGACACCGATATAGTCAGGATCAATCACAGGATACTCCGGAGAATCCGTTACGATCTTCCTACATGAGCATGCCAGCAGAAGCAGCAGAAGATATGTGAATATCCTTCTCATCATTTTCCGGGATCATCCGTTTCCCCATAGATGTAATATATGACCCTGACGGCCTCCGCAGTGGATTTGAGACTGATATTGTTCTCCCTTACGAAAGACTTGAGGCCCTCCGCCTTTTCAGGGAAAGCCTTGTAAAGTTCCGCCAAGCGCCTGAATCTGTATTCACGGCCGTCATATCTGAATATGTAATTATTCTCATTATGTATTGTCCACACATCGGTCCCATCCTCATACTTACCCATATTGTTTATGGAGTATTTCGAGTCGAGCCCCGGAACCTGCATCACATCAATCTTCCCCTGAGTGGTGAGGCCCATCGCACCCTCCTTTCCGACAAAGGAATCACGGAGTTTCCAATTGATGTAAATACCACCGGATTCATTCTTCAGGTACTCGCAGATCATGTCATCCTTTATCACGAAACGGCGTGATCCCACAGCAATGGTATCTATCTTCTGCAGGTTGGTGAGTTCCATGATATCACCACCCTGAACATAATATATCTTCTGGCCTTTGGTGTCGATGTTGATCTTCGACTTTGCGAAAGACCTGTCCTTCATATGGAATGTTGCCGGGGTGAAATCCTTGAAAAGAAAGATATAACCCTGGGCGTTCAAATCCGTCACCGCCATGGTCAGAGCCAATGCGGTGAGGATGAATTTCCGGAACGGCATGAACTTATTCATATCAGTTTCCTTAATCAAGCAAAATTACACAAAATTTTTCACAAAATAAGGAACTTGGATATATATGAAAAGAGGTCGACCAAAGCCGACCTCAATATCATAAGATTGATAATCCTACTAGTGCTTTGCCCACCAGAGCTGGGTATAGGTGTTCTCGCCACCTGTCATGCCCATGAGCTCGAGAGCGTGCTTGTATTCCTCAGGAGATGCATTGTTGAACTTTGCAGGATAGTTCATACGGCCCGGATAGTAACCGGCCTTCTGACCATTCTTGTAAGAGTCCTTTGTCCAACCATCGAGGAATGAGTACTCGGTAGAGCTTACAGGGATCTCCCAGAATGGAAGACCGGTACGACGGTGATCAGACCAGGTCTCGAGTGGGAGCCAAGGAGTGTTGGCGATGTACTTCTGGGTGATGATCTTTGTAAGGTGATCGTTGAGAGCCTTGCCATAGAGAGTCTTGCTTGCGACAGGATACTCATAGGTAGTGGTCTTGTTCTCACCTGATACAGGATCGAAGTAGGTTGTCTCATAATTCTCAGGCTCGGTGGTGTGTGACCACTTGACAGAGGTTCCTACACGGTTGTAGTTCTCACCCTCGATGTAAGCATCATATGTGCTGCTGATTCCGAGATAGTCGAAACTTGCCTTGATACCGTTATTGTAAGCCTCTTCAGCATTGTTGCTGATCCAGCCGCGCTCAGCAGCCTCGGCGATAAGGAAGTAGGTCTCCCATGGGCCGAAGAACACGCGGTACTCGTTGCCGTTACGATACCTTTCCTGGAGTGAAGGATAGGTGGTGCCGTAATCGTTGTTGATGAGCGGGCAGCGGGTGATGTTGTCGTCATAGCCGAAACCGCACTGGAGACCGTTCCAAGCGAAAGTGGCATTGATCTCAGTCTCATCAGTCTCTGAAAGGGTTGAGATGACATCACCGTCAACGCTCATGAAAGAGTTATATCCTGTCTCGATACGGTTGTCATAATCGCCAGGGAGGCAGAAATATGCGAATGAGCGAGGATCGATATATGAAGGGATACCGTCGAAGAAGTAGCCCTTGGTAGGGTTGTCGGTGTACTCCTCATAGAGGTTGCCCTCAGAGTCAGCCATATGGATACCTACATAAGAAGAAGCGTCCTTGATGTATGGTCCATAGACTGCAGCCACATCCGGTGATGACTTGTAAAAACGGTGGTCTGCATCGAAGAGGACATCCTCTGCCTTTGCTCCACCGAAATTGGTGGTAAGGTTTGCGAAGGTAGCGGAAACCTCCTGCCAGTCCCAGGTACGGCTCATAACGCCTGAAAGATCGTTCCAGCCCGTGCTCTCCTTGATACGGAAAGTACCGTCGATAGTGGTGATACCGGTACCGGCATTGGCAGCAGCCTTGAACTGTTCAGCAGCGGTGCTCGGATCAACCTCGGACAGACGCATGGCGATACGCATCCACATTGAGATACCGAAATTCTTCCACTTCACAGGATCGAATGCATATGCAGGGTCGCCATTCTTCTCAGGATCAGAAGAAGCGGTAACTCCTGTATTGATGGCAGCGACAGACTCGGCAAGTTCTTTGAACATATACTTATAGCAGTCCTCGACGCTCTGATAAACAGGGGTTGTAGCCTCAAAATCAGTAGTGAAAGAGCCGAATGAATCGACAAACTCAGTGAGAAGATATACTCTCCAGATACGGGCCGCAGCCTTGACATTCGGCCAGAACTCGGCCTCGTGACCGGTAAGGTCAGGGAGCTGTTCGTCCACAAGTTTGACAGCTGTGGTGGCAGCGGTTACACAGTTCTTGGTAAGGCTGTAGAGGCAGCCTGCCCACTCATCATTGGAACGGCCGACGCAACGTCCGCCTGCACCGCTCTCACCATCCTGGCGTGCGATATCAGCCCAATAAAGGACGAATACACGCTCAGCATCGTTAGGGTTCTGCTGGTCAGCGATGATGGACTTGTTGAGAGACCAGTACGGCTTTGCATCAGCAGCATTGACAGCCTTCGGGTTGTGGTTCATTTCCTCGAAATCCGCACATGCAGCAGCCATGAGGACACCGAAAGCAAGAGCTAATATTTTTGTGTATTTCATAATGGTCGCAATAGTTTAGAATCCAAGTGAAATATTGAAGACATAGCAACGGTTGGTAGGTGCGGCACCATACTCGAAACCGGTTGCATTGGTAGAGGTAGCAAAGATAGACTCCGGATCAAGACCACGCATCTTGCTGTAGAGCATTACGACGTTGGTGCAGGAGAATCCGAACTTGACGGACTGGAAGACATTGCTTCTTGAGAGGATGCTCTTAGGGATGCCATAAGAGATGGAGATGTTACGGAGACGGACATTGGTAGCGTCATAGAGGTTCTCCTCTGTGATACCGAGGTTGGAACCAGCCTCGCCTGATACCTGACGCCAGTACTTCTGCGCATCTGTCTTCTTGGTATTGACAGCATAGCCGTCACCATCCTTTACAACACCTTCGACGAGGAGAGACTCTGATGCCCTATTGTCAACTGTCCATGCAGCTGTACCGGCAGCCTCCATTGCACCGAGGGTTCCTGAGAACATCTTTCCGCCGAGGCGTGCATCAACCTGGAATCCGAATGAAAGATCCTTCCAAGTGAAGTTGTTGTTCCATCCAAGGTTGCACTTTGCATTCTGGTTGCCAAGATAGTAGCTCTGACCGTCTGATGTCGGGAGACCGTCACCATTGAGGATAAGCTGTCCGTAGTATGGGCTGTTCTCGTCCTCTACACGGGCATACCTGGTACCATAGATATCACCATACTCACCACCGACCTTTGCGACGATCTTGAGTTTGTCATATCCGCCGAGGCTGTACTCGGAGACACCGTCAGCAAGCTCGAGGATCTTGTTGGTATTGGTAGAGAAGTTGAAGTTGGTGTTCCACTGGAAGTTCTGGTGCTTTACAGGTACTGCGTTGAGGACAACCTCGAAACCGCTGTTCTGGATGTTACCGGCATTGATCTTCTTGTTTGAGTAAGCGACAGAAGATATAGGAAGGTTGATCAGCTGGTTGGTAGCGTTTGACTTGTACCATGCGAGGTCAAGACCGAGTCTGTTGTCGAAGAAGCGGATATCGGCACCGATTTCCCATGACTTGATGAGCTCGTTCTTCACATCCTCATTGAAGAGGGTGCTGCCGGTGTTGAGGGTCGGCTTGCTGTTAGGGTCGGTACCCATTGTGTAAACGTTGTAGAGCTGATATGGATCCATATCGTTACCTACTTCTGCAAGAGAAGCGCGGACCTTGGCATAGCTGAACCAGTCAGGCATTGCGCCATACTTGTTTACCATATCGCTGATCACCCAAGAAAGGGCGATTGAAGGATAGAGGTAAGAACGGTTTGCTGGAGAAAGTGTAGAGGTCCAGTCGTTACGGAGTGTTGCATCGAGGAAGATCCAACCGCCGTAGTTGAGGGTCAGCTGTCCGTAGAGGGAGTTCATCTTGCGATGGCTGTAGCTCTCCGATACGCTTGGCTTGTCTGACTTGGCGTTGTTGAGGTCGAATACGTCAGGGACAAGGAGGGTACCCTGTGAAGATGACATACCGCGGTTCTCGCGGTCCATGAGGTTGCCGCCGAGGGTGACGAGTCCGCCGAAGTCTCCCCAGATGTTATCCTTGTGGGCCTTGAGGAGGAATGAGAAGTTGTTCTCATAGAAACGGCTTTCGCCCATTCCGTAAGAACCGGTGTAGCTGCCGGCGATATTGTTACCTGAATAGAACTTGTTCTCGGTCTCAGTGAAGTACATATCGGTACCTGCACGGAGCTCAGCATCGAGCCACTCGGTGAAATCGTACTTGAGGGAAGCGTTCATAAGGAAACGGTTACGGACATCCTGGTTGGTGCTGTACTTGGCATACCACCATGGGTTTGAACCGGTCTTGTCCTTAGGTCCGAAGTAGAACATGTCACCATTGGCGTTGACAGCCTCCTTGAAGTCGCGGATATCGACGGACACCGGAGTGGTGTACATCTTAAGCATGTAGTTGGCGTTGACGTTGGAACCGGAGATAGGACGGTTGTTGGCCTGGGTACGGATATACTGGATCTTCGCATCGAAGTGCCACTTGTCATTCTTTCCGAAGGTTGAAGTACCGCGGAGCATGAAGTTGTTACGTCCGAGTGTGGCACCTGGAACCATACTGACATCGTTCATACGGGTATATGATGCGTAGATGCCGGTCTTGCCGTACTGCTGTGAGAAGGTGATGTTCTCAGTGTCGGTGACACCTGTGCCGAAGAATCCCTTCACATTGTCGAAAGCATGGAGAGGTGCCATGCTGCCATCCCACTTTTCAAGAGACTGGCCGTTGATAGCAGGACCCCAGCTGAGGTATGAAGTATTGTCATAGTCACCGAGAGTACCCTGGCCGTACTGATTCTGCATCTGAGGGCGGGTGAACTCTGTGGTGGCAGCGAGGGTGCCGGTGATCGTGATACCGAGACCAGGATTCTCGCGGCCCTTCTTGGTGGTGATGAGGATGACACCGTTACCTGCGCGTGATCCGTAAAGTGCGGCGGCTGAAGGACCCTTGAGGACCGTCATGGATTCAACGTCCTCAGGGTTGATATCCTGAAGTCCGTTACCCATATCGGCTGAAGGGTTCCAGAAGTCGTTGTTGGATGCACCGATGAAGTTGTCCATAGGGACACCGTCGACGACGATGAGAGGCTGGTTCAAACCGGTGAGGGAGTTGTTACCACGAAGGATGATCTTGGAAGATGCACCAGGACCGTTTGAAGAACGGACGATACTGACACCGGCAATCTTACCTGTAAGGGCATTTGCGATGTTGGTCTCGTGAGCGTCGAGGAGTGCGTCACCCTTGACGTCCTGGATTGCATAACCGACGGTCTTCTTCTCACGGGCAATGCCGAGAGCGGTGACAACAACCTCTGCCAGCTGCTCGGAATCGGAGAGTGTGATCTCCTGGAAAGCAGGGGCGGTAGTGCCGACCTTGATGATCTGGCTGCCATAACCGAGGAATGCGACCTCCACATCGGAGTTGGCATTCACCTTGAGAGAGAAGTTACCCTGTGCATCGGTAACTGTTCCAATTGTAGTGCCGGGCACATAAACGGTTGCACCTGGAAGAGGTGCTCCGTCTGAGTCCTTCACCACACCCTTCACTGTAAGGTTCTGAGCTGCGAGCGATGCTGAGATAAGCATTGCAGCAGAAACGAGAACACAGCGAATAGCTTTAGAAATTCTCATACTTTGATGTTTTAATTAAAAATTGGTTGGTTATTGAAAAACTATGAAGTTTTTGTTTTTAAACGAAATACAGCCGCATCCGATACGAATGCAGCTGTAAAATATGTGTAAGTACTTGATTTATAATTACATACCCCCCCCAGACAACCGGGTTGGCCATGACAATCAAAACGTCTTTATGTCTAAAATTTCTCATCCGTCCGGAAACGGTAAGTTTATAGTTTTGTGTTAAAAATCGGGCAAAGTTAATTCACGTGGTGGATATATGCAATATCCCGGACCGAAAAAACAACCTATTATTTTTAATAAGATAGTTTTTCGGCCCAAAACGTTGCATCGGAGAGAAAAAAACTATTTTCCGAAGATTTTTGAGGCAAAGTTCAGGGACCATTCCCAATCTACGGCGGAAAGTCCATGGTCAAGGTTCCTGCGGACATAGCCCAGCACCGGGCCTATGGCCTTGGTGTCATAGTCATCCGGCCATTCGACGGACGGGAGCCCCTCTTTGCCAAGGAATTCCCAGACAGGGCTTGCAGCCTGCAGGCACAGGAATTCGCTCTCGGTATCGTACCAAGGTTCGTCGAATCCTTCCACAAGCAGTGCGCGCGGAGCAATACATGACACGAAGAGATGCTGGTCGAACTTCATCGACTTCTCATTCTCCGCGTACTTGTCATAGGCGCGGCAATACCAATGTGAGAACGAATGTATCTCAGTGTTCACATTTTCCCCATAATAATGCTTTGCAAGCGGGATTCCGCCACCACCTGTCTGATTCGGGATCACGACAGGGAACCTTGTATCGAACGCGCCGGCTATGAGTGCGGCCTTTCCCAGTCTGGAATACCCTGTAAGGAGGACCCTTGCCTGATCCAATGCCGGATCCCGGACTATCATGTCCATGCCACGGCGGAGTCCCCATGCCCATGCGGCAAGTGAAGTGGTGTTGTCCGTACGCTTCGGATCACGCTCTCCCCAGAGTTCAAAGACACCCGTATATGCGTTCTCATCCTGCTCCTCCCTGGTGGCAGGGTCCGGATCCGGAGATATATCCTCATAGCAGGCCGTCACCAGGGCATAACCCTTCGCTATGATCTGAGCGGCAGGGATGCATGTCCTATGGTTCGGGTCAGACTGGCTGCCCCTTGCCGGGACATCCGGGCCGCCTCCCCATAATTTATATCCGGGATTGATAAGCACATCTTCGTCGAAAAGCACGGTATGGTTACCGCCATAGTTGAGCATAAGGACAACAGGCACAGGGCCTTCCGTAAAGTTCGGAGTAATTACCAGCCAGTCGATCTTCGGTCCGGTATGGTCCTCGCGGAACCACATCCTTACCTGCCTGCGGGTACCGAAACCGGCAAGCGTGGCGCCCTCGTCAAGTACCTCCGTCACAAGCGTCTCAGGATCTTCCGGCATACGTCCGTACATCTCACTCTGGAATATTTCCAGTATCTCCGCACGGCGCGCATCCCAATCCTTTGCGCTGCGGACTTTCCGGCCGTTCGCAAAAGTCAGCGGATCCTCCAACGTATACGCGGGAATCTTACTTTTGTCATAGTTTTGAGCATGGGCAGCAAAAGTCCCCGCAAGGAGAATCGTTGTCACAATAAGAAACTT
>JAZRXV010000068.1:0-2133 GCA_045600405.1 Candidatus Cryptobacteroides sp. | reverse complement strand
TGGAGGCAATGTTCTCGGATTCTCCGATGCCCGCAATTCTTCTGTCAGCAAAGGCGAGACAGTTGCGGACACCGTACGCGTCGTGGAGAACTTCGTGGATGTGATAGCCATGCGCCATCCTCTCGAAGGTGCTCCGTTCGTCGCCTCGCAGGCAGCCCACATCCCTATCATCAATGCCGGTGACGGCTCCCATGCCCATCCGACACAGACCCTTACCGACCTCCTCACCATCAAGCGCGAGCTCGGCCACATCGATGACATCACGATAGGATTCTGCGGAGATCTCAAATTCGGCCGCACCGTCCATTCCCTCATCAAGGCCCTCAGCAGGTACAAAGGTATCAGGATTATCCTTATCGCACCGGACGAGCTCCGTCTTCCTGACTACATCAAGCATGATGTATGCGAGAAGCAGGGTCTCAACTATACCGAGGTCAAGACCATTGAGGAAGTAATGGGTAGCCTTGACGTACTCTATATGACCCGCGTGCAGAAGGAAAGGTTCCTTGACGAGGAGGAATTCGAGCGCGTCAAGGACAGTTTCGTGCTGGATGCCGCAAAGATGTACCTCGCAAAGGAGAAGATGGCCGTCCTGCATCCGCTCCCTCGTGTGAACGAGATTCTCCCCGAGGTTGACGATGACCCGCGTGCGGCATATTTCCGTCAGGTCGGAAACGGCAAGTTTGTCCGCATGGCCCTCATCTACAGCCTCCTCAAATGGAAGGACGACCCGTCACACACCATGCCCGAGCATACTGACTATTTCGAGGATGCAAGCCTTCAGTGCCGGAACACGAAATGCATCTGCAACCACGAAGCGGTCAAGCCTCTCTTCCACAAATCGGAAGACGGCATAGTGCGCTGTGTATACTGTGACAGCAAGATCTACTGATTTCAGTCTGAAAAACAGCACCCAGGCTGGCAGGAATGTCACCTGAAATGGCATTTCCCCGAAGGGGGCATCGTCTGCCATTTCAGGTGACATTCCTGTCAGCCACTGTTTTATGCGGAAATCAGGCCATCAATATATCAGTGAGGTCATAGCAAATCCGACGAGGGTCGCGACCGTCACGCTGACTATACCCGGCATCATAAAGGAATGGTTCAGCAGATACTTGCCTATCTTCGTGGTGCCTGATCTGTCGAAATTGACGGTTGCGATGTCCGAAGGATAGGTCGGGATGAAGAAATAGCCATATACGCTCGGCAGCACACCAAGGAGGACAGGTCCCGGGATCCCGAGGGAATACGCAAGAGGAAGCATCGACACTACCACGGCGCCCTGTGAGTTGATGAGCACGCTCACGAGGAAGAATGCGAAGGCGATAGCCCACGGATACTGCTGCACCACTCCGGAAAGCGATGATTGAATCTCCGGAAGATAATGGGAGAAGAAGGTATCGGCAAGCCATGCGATGCCGTATATTGCGACGACCGCAACCATTCCGCTCTGCCATACGGTACCCGACACCGCCTTTTTCGGCGATGCCTTGCAGAAAATAATCATGAATGCCGCGGCGCAGAGCATCACTATCTGTATGATGACGTTCATCCCTACGAACTTCACGTTCCCGGAAGCATCAGTGTAGGCAGGCCTTATGTCACACCCGCACAACTGCATCAACGAATAGAATACTATGATCAGCAGGGCGCCGAGGAAGATGAAGACGGAAGCCTTGGCATTTTTCGTGACCTCAATCCCCAGAGAGGACGCAGTTGAGCCGTACATGTATTCCTTAGTCTCAGGATCCGCCAGCCGGGCCTGGAACTCGGGGTCCTTGTCCAGATCCTTGCCCCTGTGATAACTGCATAGCACCGCAGCGAAAAGTCCGCAGAGCGTGGCCGGGATAGTGACCGCGATGACCTGGAGGTTATTGATCTCGAAGCCGCACTCGTTGGATATCAGCACAAACGAAACCACCGCCGCGGCTATAGGGGAACAGGTTATACCGAGCTGTGAGGCGATGCTGGCAACGGCGCAGGGCCGTTCAGGCCGTATCCCTTTCTTGAGGGCGATATCGCTGATTATAGGCATGAGGGTATATACCACATGCCCGGTCCCCACAAGCACCGTGAGGAAAAAGGTGCAGAGAGGGGCAAGTATGGTGATGTGTTCCGGATGCTTGCGGAGCA
>JAZRXV010000067.1:0-29245 GCA_045600405.1 Candidatus Cryptobacteroides sp. | reverse complement strand
TCCGGCTACATCCACTGGTCAAGCCAGTCGAAGAACTCGGTGTGCCAGAAGAGGGCGTTCTGTGGCTGCAGGATCCAATGGCACTCTTCAGGGAAGATGATGAGTTTTGATGGGACGCCCATCATCTGTGCGGCATTGAATGCGGCCATGCCCTGCTCGTATGGGATGCGGAAGTCCATCATGCCATGGATGCACAGGATAGGGGTGTGCCAGTTCGCCACCTTGGCCTCAGGGTCGAATGCATAGTGATGAAGGGCCTTTGCCGTGTTGGAATATGGCGCACCTGCCTGCTGCATGCCGCCGAAGGTGATGCCGTCACCGGCAGGACCCACCTTTCCGGCCTCGTATGCATACTCGGTAAGTCCGCCGTTGTCCCAATTGCTGAACCATGCTTCCTCTGTGGTATACCACATCTGCTTCTCGTTGAAAATACCGGCATGAGAAATGAAGCAATCGTAAAGGTCCCCGTGGATACCCATCATGTTGTAAACGGAGAAACCGCCGTAAGATGCACCGACACCGGCAAGCTTGCCGGCCCACGGCTGGCTCTTGAACCAGCGTCCTGCAATCTGGTAATCGTCCATGTTGAGGCCTTGGTAATCACCGGAAATCTGCTCCTTCCATTCCTGGCCGAAACCGCTGTCACCGTGGCGGCAAGGGAGCACTACCACATAACCCTGCTGGGCCATGAGGCGGAAATTCCAACGGTAACTCCATGACTGGTCGAGGCTGGTCTGAGGTCCGCCGTTGAACATCTCGATCCCAGGCCAGGACTTGCTCTCATCGAAATGAGGCGGATAAAGAACCCAGCAGAACAGATCCTCGCCATTGCTTGATTTCAGGGTGATGCTGTCCATCTTTATGCCGTCCACTTTTGCAAGGACCGCATCATTCTCGTGGGAAATCTGAAAATATGACGCAGTCTCTCCATTGAGCTCGACCTTGACGATCTCGGTAGGGAACTCCATGCTCATGTATGTGGCGTACAATGTGTTGCCGTCGACCGCAAACGGAGACCCGAATCCGAACCACCAGTCAGAAGGCGTAAGCCTCAGGACTTTGTCCCCGCCTGTGATGCTGACTTTGCAGATCGCTCCGAGAGCATCGATGGTTGAGGCGAAATAAACCGCATCACTCTCTTTTGTCCAGACAATACCGCTTGCATCATAGATGAAACCATCGGTCAGGTCCCTGATCCCGGTCACTTCAAGACCGAAGTTCTGACCATCTTCGGCAGGCGCATATGTCAGGTCCGCCACCATGACGCGCTGCTTGTCAGCTTCGTACCCGTCACGTTCCATGGAAATCCAGGCAAGGTGGTTTCCGTCAGGACTCCATACTGGGTCTGTGTCATATCCGCCGTCTTCCTTGACGGCAACGGTCTGTCCGGTGAGGATATCGAAGATGAATATTCCCGTATTTGTGCTGAACGCATACTCGATGCCCACTTTCTTGCGGCAACTGTAGGCGATATACCTTCCGTTCGGGCTCCAGTCGAGCTGCTCCGCTCCACCGAAAGGCTCGGCAGGCAGTTCCCAGCCCGGATCATCAGTCCCGAGGATATCAAAGGAATTGTCGGGAGTGATCATGCCGTTCTGGAGGCTCGCGTAGTAGGTGCGCGGTGTCTCGGTCACCCAATGGTCCCAGTGACGGTACATGAGCCTGTCGGTGACATAGGCCTGGGCCTTGTCGAGGGCAGGATTGAAATCCTTGGGGCTCTTGACCGTGCCCGGGATGCTGCTGACATAATATATCTGGCACTCGTCAGGGGAGATTTTGTAATCGCTTATCCCTGCAGGTACGTCGCTAAGCTGTACTTTCTTGCCGAGTTTGCCCCCGAGGAAAGGAGCTTTCCACAATTGTCCTCCCTGAAGGAAATATATGCTCTTGCCATCGTTGCTCCACTTCGCGGCATTGACGCTTTTTGCATATCTGGTGATCTGGGTCTTGCCGCTGCCGTCGGTGCCGCATACGAACAGGTTCCGGCATGACTTGTTGTCCGCTATCGAGGTGTAACTTACTCCATAAAGGATGGTTTTCCCATCCGGGGACATCTGCGGATCGCTCAACCGGCCGAGCGAGAGCATCACTTCCGGGGTCATCTTCCCGTTCTCGATATTGACATCTGCCGGACCGACATATCCGCTTTCATTTGTCTTTGCGCAACTCATAATCATAAGCAGGCTGATTGCAGCCACAATAGTTTTTTTCATATTATGACGATATAAATTTCCGATTCTTTGAAACCGATATGCAAATGTATTCATTTTTCTGCAGTTCTCATCAATCGCTGTCGGGCACCTGTCCCCCCCGGGCCCCCGAATCACACTCCGTAAAGGGCCCATAGGAACAGGTGGCCGACAGCTCCGGAGCAATTGACGAAGAGCAGATGTTCCGCCGGTGTCAGTCCCATCTCAGAGACACTTTATGAAGTGTAGATGTTTCGCCGATGCCAGTCTCTCCACAGGGACACTTTACGGAGTGGGGATTATGTGCCCCCGAGGAGGAACTGCAAACAGCTCCGTAAAACGTCAACTGATCTTGCTGTAATCCCGGATATTGTACTTTTCTTTCCGGAGTTCCCTGACAAGGAGCGCATTCTGCAGTGATTCCAGCAGAGGATCGGCATCAAGGACACGCTCGGCATAAGCCTTGGCCTCGGCCAGCAACCTCCCGTCCTTGGCAAGGGAAGCGATATTAAGGCTGATAGGAAGACCGCTCTGCTGCGTGCCCTCCAGATCGCCGGGACCTCTCATCTTCATATCCTCCTCGGCGATTTCGAACCCGTCTTCAGTAGCGCACATGAGGTCCAGGCGCTGCTGGGCCTCCTTGGAGGTCTTCACATCCTTGACCAGAATGCAATAAGATTTCTCCGCACCGCGGCCGACACGCCCGCGCAGCTGGTGCAACTGGCTCAGGCCGAATCTCTGAGCGGATTCGATGACCATGACAGAGGCATTCGGAACGTCCACGCCGACTTCTATGACGGTTGTGGACACCAGGATGTCGGCCCTGCCGGCGGCAAAGGCCGACATGTTGAAATTCTTCACTTCTGCGGTCTGCTGACCGTGGACAATGGCCACCTTGTAGTCCGGCAGCGGGAAAGCGGTGACGATGTCCTCGTATCCCTGCTCGACATTGCTTATGTCCATCTTGTCATTGATGAAAATCATCGGATAGACAACGAATATCTGCCGCCCTCTGGAGATTTCCTCACGCATGAACTTGTACATGGCATTCCTTCTGCTCTGACCGATGCACATGGTCTGGACCGGCTTGCGCCCCGGAGGCATCTCGTCTATCACCGAGACATCGAGGTCTCCGTAAAGGGTCATGGCGAGAGTCCTCGGGATAGGTGTGGCTGTCATGACCAGCACATGAGGGGGAATCCCGCTGCCGGAAGGACCTTTGGACCAGAGCCTGGCCCTCTGCTCCACTCCGAACCTGTGCTGTTCGTCGACAACTGCAAGCCCAAGGTTCTTGAAATTGACAGTATCCTCGATAAGGGCGTGAGTGCCAACTATTATCCCTATGCTGCCTTCCTCCAGTCCGGCATGAATTTCCCTCCTGTCCTTGACTCCTGTGCTTCCCGTCAGCAATGCGCACCGGACGGAAGTGGGGGCGAGGTATTTCTGAATATTGGCGAAATGCTGCTGGGCCAGCACCTCCGTAGGTGCCATGATGCATGCCTGATATCCGTTGCCGATGGCGAGCAGGCAACTCAGCACAGCTACCATAGTCTTGCCTGAACCCACGTCTCCCTGAAGCAGACGGTTCATCTGATGGCCGCTCATGAGATCCGCCCTGATCTCCTTTATCACTCTTTGCTGGGCACCCGTGAGCCGGTAGGGAAGGGCGTTGTAGCAGGCATGGAAATCATCCCCCACCTTCGGCATCGTCAAGCCTTTCTCGTTCCTTGAACGTATATATTTCTGTTTCAGCAGGCTGAGCTGGAGGAAGAACAATTCTTCGAATTTCAGTCTGTATGTGGCTTTCTGGAGCGCATAGCTGTCAGACGGAAAATGGATGTTCTTGATGGCGTACTGGATGCCCACAAGCCCGTTTTCCTTGATGACGTATTCCGGAAGAGTCTCCTTTATCTCAGGAAGGCAGAGGCTCAGCGCGGCGGACTGCATCCTGCACATGACCTTGCCTGTAATGCCGCCCGACTTGAGTTTTTCTGTACTGGGATAGACTCCGGTCAGCGATGTCTGTGCCATCGAGCCCTCCTGGGGCTGGTCCACCTCCGGATGTACGATGTTGAACCTGCCGTTGAACTCCGACGGTTTCCCGAAGAACAGGAAAACTGCCCCGGGCACGAGGCGCTGGAAATTCCATTTTATGCCTTTGAAGAAGACCATCTCCATCTCTCCGGTGCCGTCACTCACGATGACGCTCAATCTTGACGCGGCGTTGAAATGGATCGTGTTATCCTGGACGCGTCTGCCGTTGACAATGTGAACGGCATTCTGCTGTCCGCCACTCTGCCACAATATCGAACTGCCCTTTCCGAACAGGGTGACCCTGACAACCTTGGCCTGCACCTGCACGTAGGTGAGGTCTGAGGAGATATCACATATTTTCTGTATCCCGCTCCTGTCTATATAGCGGAACGGATAGAAATGGATGAGGTCGTTGAGCGAGCTGATGCCAAGCTCGCGCTGAAGCAGTTCGGCCCTCTTCGGCCCGACCCCGCTCAGGAACTGTATGCTTGACTCAAGTTCGCTCATGCTACCAGATAAATGGGATGATATTTTTTTTGCCGAGGGATGAGTATTCCTCTCCGAACTCGGCTATGTATTTTTCGGTAAGCGCCTTGGAGCGTGGCGCCAGGTTGGCGAAGGTCCAACACGCGAAAAGCAGTCCGGCCGGGGACCATGTCAGCAGCGCGAAACCCGTCCACTCCACGAATTCCCCGAAATAATTGGCTGAAGTCACATATTTGTAAAAGCCTTTGCGGGGTATGTAGTGCCTTGTATCTCCGGGAGTCCTCAAACTCCGGATGATATGGTCGCTATGGATGTTGATGGCCATTCCTGCAAAGAAAACCAATGCTCCGGCAATGAACTGCGGACTATGCAGCCAGCCGGATGTGTATGCACCGAATTTGAACAGCCATCCTGCTATGAGATACGCGTTTATGGAATTGAAGACCATCCCCATGAACATTATTGCTACTGGCATGCGTCCCTTGCCGCGCATCAGCAGAGGGAAGATGAATGATCTCTGGAAATAATGCAGCATGAACAAGGATGCCATCACAACAGGCGCGATCCCGTTACCGTACCTGATTGTCCACAGGAGCATGAGGATGAATGCCGGCGCCTCCATCAGCACCCACGCAATCTTATTGCTGATGGCAGGCCCCCATTTGCCTCCACCGAGGAATCCGTATCCCGCCTTGAACCTGAACAGGGCGGCGAACACAATGACGGCCATTACCGCCATTACCGCAAATATGATGAAATAGGCTTTCATATGCGACCTTCCCTGCGTGCGTTCCTGCGGTTTATACGCTGTACACTCCTTTCGAGGGCCGGTGTGATGTCAGGGCATGTCTTGTGGCATGCCATGGACAGCGTGTACATCCTTCCTATGCAGAAATTGCTGTGCTCGCATGCGGAGCAGTGATTCTCATCCTCGCGCATCTTGTTGACGAAATCAGGGTCCTCGAGAAGGGCCCGTGCCATCTGCACCATTTCGAAACCGCTGTCAAGGACCTTTTCGGCATCCTCTCTGGAAGTGATGCCTCCGACATATACCAGAGGCATATCGGGAAGGGCCTCCCTGAACTTGAGGGCATCCTCCAGGAAATACAGCCTGCTGAAAGTGACAGTAGGAGCGACAATCTTGCCGAACGGAAGGATGCCGGCCTTCAGCCACCACTGCGTCTTCCAAGGCATATAATGGACAATAGGCCTGACAGGGAATTCCCCTCTCATGACATATTGGGGCGCCCTGCTGACAAAGCCGCCGCTCAGTACGATGGCATCCGCCCCGAGCCTCTGCAGCTCCTTGGCGACCTCGATCAGCTCTTCCGTCTCCTGGCCGCCCTTGAATCCGTCCCTGGTGTTCAGCTTCACGAATATGGCCACCTTCCCCTTTCCTGCCTTGATGACCTCATCCATGCATTTCTGCATGAACCTCATACGGTTCTGAAGACTTCCGCCGTACTCGTCCTTTCTATGGTTTGTATATGGGGAAAGGAACTGGGAGATGAGGTATCCGTGTCCGGCATGTATCTCTACGGCGTCAAAACCTGCCTTTATAGCCAGCCTTACCGCGTCTCCGAAAGCTTTGGCGACCCCGTCTATCTCCTCATGGTCCATGCCGTGCACGAAAGTGGGGGAGTAGAGGTTGAAGCCGCTGGAGGCTCCCTTCGGCCTGCATCCGCATATCTTGCGGTGTGACATGTTGCCGCAATGTCCCAGCTGTATGCTGGCCTTTGCGCCCTCCGCATGTATGGCATCGGTGAGTTCCTTCAGCGCCGGGACCACTTCCTCGCGCATCCACAACTGCCTCTCGAAAGACAGGCCGCTGCGGCATACCGCGGCATATGCGATTGTGGTCATTCCTACGCCACCTCGTGCTACAGATGTATGATAGTCAAAGAGTTCCTTTGACGGGGCGTTCCCCGGGCACATGCCCTCGAACGCAGCGGACCGGATCGTCCTGTTGCGCAGGGTGAGGGGGCCGACGGAGTATTCAGTGAATAATTTTCCCATAGTGACAAATATACAAAAAGAAGTCGCAAAAACTGCGACTTCCTTTTATAAGTGAAGTACAGGTACTAGAGCTGAGGACCGGCTGCTACGAGAGCCTTGCCTGCCTCGTTTGACTCGTACTTGTGGAAGTTCTTGATGAAGCGTGCGGAGAGATCCTTTGCCTTCTCTTCCCAGATGCTTGCGTCAGCGTAGGTGTCGCGAGGGTCGAGGATGTTGGTGGCAACGCCTTCGAGCTGAGTAGGGACCTCGAAGTTGAAGTAAGGGATCATCTTGGTAGGGGCCTTGTCGATGCTGCCGTTGAGGATGGCGTCGATGATACCGCGGGTGTCGCGGATGGAGATGCGCTTTCCTGTTCCGTTCCAGCCGGTGTTGACGAGGTAAGCCTTGGCACCGCTCTTCTCCATCTTCTTTACAAGCTCCTCGGCATACTTTGTCGGGTGAAGCTCGAGGAATGCCTGTCCGAAGCAAGCGGAGAATGTCGGGGTAGGCTCGGTGATGCCGCGCTCGGTACCTGCAAGCTTTGCAGTGAATCCTGAGAGGAAGTAGTACTTGGTCTGCTCAGGGGTGAGGATTGATACTGGAGGGAGCACGCCGAATGCATCAGCTGAAAGGAAGATGACCTGCTTTGCTGCAGGACCCTGGCTGTATGGGCGGACAATCTTGTTGATATGGTAGATAGGGTAGCTGACGCGGGTGTTCTCGGTGACGCTCTTGTCTGCGAAATCGATCTTGCCCTCAGCGTCCACTGTCACATTCTCGAGGAGAGCGTCACGACGGATGGCATTGAAGATATCCGGCTCAGACTCCTTGTCGAGGTTGATGACCTTTGCGTAGCAGCCGCCTTCGAAGTTGAAGACACCCTCGTCGTCCCAGCCGTGCTCGTCGTCACCGATGAGGAGGCGCTTAGGATCGGTTGAAAGGGTGGTCTTGCCGGTGCCGGAGAGTCCGAAGAAGATAGCGGTGTTCTCACCGTTCATGTCGGTGTTGGCTGAGCAGTGCATTGCGGCGATGCCCTTGAGAGGGAGGTAATAGTTCATCATTGAGAAGAGACCCTTCTTCATCTCACCACCGTACCAGGTGTTGAGGATGACCTGCTCCTTGCTTGTGACATTGAATGCAACTGCGGTCTCGCTACGGAGGCCGAGCTCCTGATAGTTCTCAACCTTTGCCTTTGCTGCACAGTAAACCACGAAATCAGGCTCGAGGTCGAATTCAGCCTGGTTCTGAGGACGGATGAACATGTTGGTCACGAAATGAGCCTGCCATGCAACCTCCATGATGAAACGTACCTTCATGCGGGTGTCCTTGTGGGTGCCGCAGAAACCATCGACCACGAAGAGCCTCTTGCCTGAGAGCTGGTTGATAGCAAGTTTCTTGAGCTCTGCCCAGTTGGCCTCAGAAAGCTCATGGTTGTCATTAGGGTAGTCAGGGGTGTTCCACCATACGGTGTTCTTGGAGTTCTCGTCCATGACGATGTACTTGTCCTTAGGGGAACGTCCCGTGTAGACACCGGTCATCACGTTGATGGCGCCGAGTTCGGTGACCTGACCCTTGTCATATCCCTCGAGACCAGGGACTGTCTCCTCGTTGTAAAGGACTTCGTAGCTTGGGTTGTAGAGAATCTCGGTCACGCCTGTGATACCGTACTTTTTGAGATTAATGTTTGCCATAATATTTTGTGTTTTAATCAAATCCTTGTTTTACTATGTAAAAAATCATGCAAATTTAGTTTTTTTTGCCGACAATCCCAAGAGAAAATTTACGAAGTTTTTATGTAATTTTGTCTTCATATGACACCGTTGGAAGTCTTGAAAACCTATTGGGGCTATGACTCCTTCAGGCCCATGCAGGAGGAGATTGTCAATGCCGCGCTTGACGGGAGGGACGTGCTTGCTATCCTTCCTACCGGAGGCGGCAAGTCCGTGTGCTTCCAGGTGCCCGGACTGATGGCGGAAGGGCTTACGCTTGTGGTCACCCCGCTCATAGCCCTGATGAAGGACCAGGTGCAGAATCTTGAGGCCCGGGGGATACGTGCTCTGGCGGTGCATGCCGGGATGAACAGACATGCTGTGGATGTGGCTCTCAACAATGCCGCTTACGGAGACTTCAAGTTCCTGTATGTTTCCCCGGAGCGGCTCGGGACGGAACTTTTCCGTTCGTATATCGATATCCTGAACATAAGTTATATAGTCGTGGATGAGGCGCACTGTATCTCGCAGTGGGGGTATGATTTCCGTCCGGACTATCTTGAGATAGGCGGGCTCCGCAAAAGGGTGGACGCTCCCGTGATTGCGCTTACGGCGACCGCCACGCCGTCAGTGGCCGGTGACATCATGGACAAACTCATCTTCAGGGAGCGGCTTGTCCTCAAAAGCGGCTTCGAGCGCCCCAACCTCACATATGTTGTCCGCAGATGTGAGGACAAGGCCGGGCAGGTGCTGGACATATGCAACGGAGTGCAGGGATCAGGGGTTATATATTTGAGGAACAGGAGGAAATGCGAGGAGGTGGCTGCGGCCTTGCGGGCAGGCGGCATAAGCGCTTCGTATTATCACGCAGGCCTCGGCACTGAAACCAGATCCGAGCGTCAGGAGGCATGGAAACGCGGGGAGATACGGGTGATGGTGTGCACCAATGCATTCGGTATGGGAATCGACAAGCCTGATGTCAGGTTCGTCGCGCATATGGACCTTCCGGACAGCATCGAGGCATATTTCCAGGAGGCCGGGCGTGCCGGCCGGGATGGGAAGAGGGCGTATGCCGTGCTTCTCTGGAACGCTACGGACCTCAGGCGTCTGACACAGCTTGAATCGGTGTCCTTCCCTGCGCTGGAATACATAGAAGACATCTACCAGAAGGTACATGTGCATTTCGGTATCCAGTATGAAGCCGGGATAGGCAGGACGCTGAAATTTGACATCGAGGAATTCTGCCGTCACTATGGCCTGAACCGCGCAAGCGTGCACTATGCCCTGAAATACCTCGAGCGTTCGGAGCACCTGACATATGCCGAAGACGTGGATATCCCGACGCAGGTCAGGATAGTCATGGACCGTTCCGCCCTTTATGATGTGGAACTTCCCGAGCCGCAGATGGTTACCCTGCTGGAATCACTTATGCGCGGATATACGGGGATATTCTCCTGTCTCGTGCCTGTCAATGAAGAGCATCTGGCCCGGGCATGTGACGTCACAGTCCCCATGCTGCGCCAACTGCTATACAGACTGTCGCTCGAGCATGTGCTGAATTACGTCCCTACAGACAGGTGCGATGTAATATACCTGCATCACAACCGCCTTGCTCCGGGGAACGTCGACCTTCAGCCGCAGAAATATGAATTCCTGCGCAAGTCGTACCATGACAGGGCCGGGGGAATTGCGGAATATGCTTCGGAGACTGATGTATGCCGGTCCCGTTTTCTGCTGAATTATTTCGGGCAAGAAGAGACCGAAGACTGCGGAGGGTGCGACGTATGCCGCGCCAGACCGTCAGTAAGCACGGAACGCGTCGTGAGGGATTTTTTCAAGGGACATCCGGAAGCGTCTGTGGATGAGTTTGTGAGATATTGCAACGATCCGGCGAATTCTGTTCCCCGTGATGCCGTTGAAGTTTACCGCCGTCTTTTGGATGACGGTGAAATCTAGATAGTTACATCTACGAGCATATTTACGAGACTGGCGTCGAAAGGCCTTCTTATACGTATATAATTGCCGGTGTAGCCTTCCATGGTTCCATTGTGGTCCGCGGATTCGAAAAGGACGCGCTCATGGATGCCGCGGTTCCTTCTTATGAAATCCTCATGCAGCCTGCTGCATGCCTCTTCCAGCACTGCGACCCGTTCGGCTTTCACGTTCTCATCCACTTGCCCCGGCATCTCCGCTGCCGGTGTGCCGGGTCTTCTGGAATATGGGAACACATGGATGAAAGCCGGCCTTATCTCCTCTATGAACCTGCGTGTCGTATCGAACATTTCTCCGGTCTCTCCCGGAAGACCGACCATGACATCTATGCCGAAGAAGACTTCCGGTTTCCCGGGGCCCTCCATGGCTTTGCGTATATATTCTATCCTTTCTCGGAAAAATGCTGTGTCGTAGTGTCTTCCCATTGCTCTGAGCAAGGTGTCGCAACCTGTCTGGAGAGGAATGTGGAAATGAGGCTGGAACTTGGTGCCGGAGGCTATCCAGTCTATTATTTCCTCTGTGATCAGGTTCGGCTCGATGGAACTGATACGGTATCTTTCAATCCCGTCCACTCCGTCCAGGGCTTTCAGGAGGTTCAGGAAGGACTCGCCCGTGTCATGCCCGAAATCTCCCGTATTCACGCCTGTCAGGACTATTTCCTTCACACCTTCGCCTGCAATCTCGCCTGCCATGCGGACAGCTTCGCATATCCGTATGCTCCTGCTTTCCCCACGTGCGAAAGGTACCGTGCAATATTTGCAGTAATTGCTGCATCCGTCCTGCACCTTGAGGAACGATCTGGTCCTTTCCCCGGTGCTGTATGCGGCGAAGGTCCGGCATTGCGGATCCGGACCGGGAACTTCTATCCCGGCTGCACGGAGCGTGCCGCTGACGACAAGATGTTTCTCGCTGCATCCGAACACTTTCGACACTCCTTCTATGGCTTCCAGTTCCTTGCGTCTCAGCTGGGCGCTGCAGCCTGTCACCACTATGATCGCTTCCGGGTTGATCCTGTGGACCTTGCGGACGAGATTCCGTGACTTGCTGTCCGATGTTGCTGTCACGGAGCAGGTGTTGACGAGGTATATGTCCGCCTTCTCCTTCCATGGCACAACGGTCAGACCTGCACGGATGAATCCGCGCTCATATGTCGATGTCTCTGCATAGTTGAGTTTGCAGCCGAGGGTCAGGAATGCTATTGTCATCTGCTGTTGTGGCATATTGTGACCGAAGACCATGCTGCGGGCCCTGATACCGGCGGGTTCTGTTTCGAAACCTTGACCGTGAATTCCGGTATCTCCGGATGGGCCGTAGCAATGGCTTTGACTATCCTTGCACAGATATTCTCAAGAAGATTTGACGGAGTTTCCATCTCCTTTGCAGTCAGGTCGTAGATGTCACCGTAGTTCAAGGTGTCTTCCAGATTGTCGCTTTCAGCGGCTTTCGAGATATCATATACGCAGGTGAAATCCACCACGAACAGATTGCCAAGTTCCCTTTCCTCGGGCAGGCAGCCGTGGAATGCGTGGAAGGCCATTCCTTTGAGTTCGATCGTTCCTTTCATACGGTAGTGTCAATAATCCAGCACGAGTCCGTCATAGGCGGGATGCACGTTTGAGGGGAGCATCCTGTCGAATTCCTCGTGGCTTGGAAGCTGGTGGGACATATGTGTTATGAATGATTCGCGGGCCCCGACCTTCTCGAAGAAATCGAGAGCCTCGGCAAGCGAAAAGTGGGAGCGGTGGGGGGCAATCTTGACGCAGTTGACGGTAACGGCATCAAGCCCCTTCAACTTTTCGAGTTCGGAGTCTTCGATGAGGCTCATGTCGGTCAGGTATGCGATGTTCCCGAAGCGGTAGCCCAATGTGGAGATGCTCTTGTCCTTGACATGCCATCCCTGGATGGGAATTACTTCCACGGATGACGGCGCTGTACCGTCAGCAGGAAGGTGGTGGTATCCGTAGCCGCGTTCCCATTTGAGTATCTCGTCGGAGGAGTTGGAAGTGACCCTGAACGGCTCGTTTGAAATCCTGTGCACCCTCCATTCCGGGGAACCGGGATATCTCGGCTCCGCAAAAGCGTACGAATACATCTGTCTCAGGGATTCTTCGACATACTCCTCGCAGTAAATGTTGACGGGATGGCATTCGCACAGATTGAGCGCCCTGGTGTCATCCAGGCCTCCTATGTGGTCCATATGGTTATGGGTGAGCAGGATGCCGTCAAGATGGCATACACCTGCCCTCAGAGCCTGGATGCGGAAATCCGGACCGCAGTCCACCATCATCGTGAGGCCGCCGTATTCTACGAGGGCCGAGGCCCTGAAGCGCTTGTCCCGGGAGTCCGCCGAACGGCATACTTCACAGCCGCATCCGAGAAGGGGTATGCCGGAAGAAGTGCCTGTACCTAGAAACGTGAGTTTTGCTTTCATTCTATGCCAGTATTATGAAAACACACGGGCGCTTGCCTATTGTGAAATCCTTGACCTTGCGCCATGCGGCCACGGACAGTGTCCTTATCATCTGGGTTGGAAGTGTGATATCCGCCGCGATGCAGATGCGGGTGGCGGGGGAGAGCCCCTGCAGCATGTCTGCAAAAAGGGAGTCGTTCCTGTATGGCGTTTCGATTATGATCTGGCTCTGCTTCAGTTGTGCCGACTGCTTCTCCACGGACCTGAGTGCGCTGCGGCGCTCATCCGTCTTTGCAGGGAGGTAGCCTCGGAAGGCGAATGACTGCCCGTTGAGTCCGGAAGCCATCAGCGCGAGCATGAGCGAAGACGGCCCGACCATCGGGATGACCTCTATCCCGTCCCTGTGGCAGAGGGCTACCAGGGCGGCACCGGGATCCGCTACGGCAGGAAGGCCGGCTTCCGAGATGAGACCGACGTCCCCCTTGTCGAAAAGGTCCATGAGAGCCTCCACTTCATCCGGCCCGGTATGCTCGTTCAGCACATGGAATTCCAGTTCGTCAATATGTCCCTTCAGGCCGTACCGTGAAAGGAAACGGCGCGCCGTGCGTACTTCCTCGGCGACAAACGTCTTCAGCGAGCACGCGGTGGCGAGGACGGCTGAAGGTATCACCTCCGACGGCTCATTGTCGCCCAACGGAGAGGGTATCAGAAACAGCTTGCCTTTGCTCATTGTCTATTTTTATTATGACTTTCCCGGAATCCTTCCCGGCCTTTGCGGCAGCATGGCGCTCCCGCTTCTCGCGGCTCATGAATATGCTGCGGAAGAATTCGCCTATGGTATTGTATTCTTTCTGGTAACTCAGACCCATGCCGTTGCGCTGCGAGTAGTCCAGATAACTTGTGTACTCGTCTGCGGAATGGGAGAAAAGGTTGAGTCGCACCTTGCCGGGCTGGTCAAGTTTGACCTGTATGTCCAGGTCGCCGACCATGTCTCCGTTAGGATTGGTCGAGGTGGTATACTTCCTGTTGCCTACGGACCCGTTTACGACCACCCTGTTGTTGAACAGCTGGGTGGAGATAGCCACGTCGAATATGTTGGTGCCTCCCTGCATCCCTTCGTATCCGACACCGAGGTCAAGTGGGATTTCAAGTTTCTGGAGTATGGAATTCAACTGGTTGGAGAAAATCTCCGACATGTTGGAATAAAGCATGTTGGTGCCGTTGAAGACCCCGGAATGCTCGCTCGGAAGGAAGGAGCCTATCAGCAGGAGCGAGACAAACTGTTTCTGTACCTTGTCATCGGTGTTGAGGGCGCTCTGTACAAGTGAGCGTGTGGTAGGGTCGAGGTCCGGGACATCGATGCTGAATCCGATCTGCGGGTTCCTGAGTTTGCCGGATATGTCTATGCCGCATTCGACAAGTCTCCTGGTGGCGACTGCAGTCGAATCGGTAATAAGGGTGCTGAGAGATGTCTTGAGATTGTGTATGGCGTTGATGCTCAGGTTGCTGTCCATGATGTCACCGCCGAAATTAACCGCGCTTCCCCTCTGAATCTCGAAATCCTTTTCCAGTATTCCAGGAAGGACGAAATGGTAATTGCCTTCGTTTATGCTGTAATCTCCGTTCAGGTTGAAGATGTCCTTTGCCGGCCGGGCTTCAAGGTTTATGCTTCCACTTCCGTTGAATGATATTATGTTGCCGGCTGACTTGTCGATCTCCACATAAGTCCTTGTCCCCGGTGTGACGGTCACCTTTGCCCTGGCGGTAAGGTCGGAAGCCGCTTTCTTGCCACCTCCCATCCCGTGCATCATTTCCTCATATGGATCCGGAGCGGTCTCCTGCTCGGTGAATGTCAGAAGGTTGCTGCTTCCGCCTCCGGTCAGCGCTCCTGACATGCCTACGTGGAGATTGCCTTCTCCGGCTGTGCGTACGTTGGCGTCGATGTTGAGCGTTGCCGGACTGCCCTTGAGGGAAGCATTCCCGGACGCGGCCAGATGACCGTATATTCCGTCATCACCATTATGACGGTCGAGAAGCAGGAGGTCTGTGAAATCGAATGAAGTGTCGAGACCGAAATCCTTGTAATGGCTGTGCCTGACGATGCCGGAGAGTGTCCCCTTGCCATTGTTGCCGTCGGTTATGCTTATGTTGTCCAGCCGTATCCCTTCCTTTGTAAGCGCTATAGGTCCGTTGACGGAATATGGCACTCCGGTATATGCCACCTTGAGCCGGATGTCGTCCAGGTCTATCCTGTTGCTTGAGATTTCGATGGCGTCCATGGAGCCGCCGACCGCCAGTTTCCCGCTTATCCCTCCGCTGACGCTGCTGAAGATCCCTGCAAGGAACGGAGATGCCGCTGCTATGGAGAATCCGTCCATCTCGACATCAGCGCAGATCTTTTTCCGGTCAGTGAAGATGGATCCTCTTCCTACCAGCGTGTTCCTGCCGTCCAGGGTGTTCCTTATTGACAATCCCAGCTTCCTGTCGGCCTCATCCCATACGCTGGCCGCCTTGAAGGAACCTACAGGAAAACCTCCGACAGAGAGAGAATCGCATCCGAAATTCATAAGCATGCCGTTCCCGTTGGCGGTCGGTGATTCGATAATCGCCTTTCCTCCGGCCGTTCCCGATATCCCGAAATCGCGTCCGAGCACCTTGTCGATCAGGCTGAGGTCAAGATTCTCAATGGCTGCGGACAGCCTGTCTTCGCGCTTTCTGGATATGCCTCCGTCGAGGGATATCCTCTGTGTGCCGTTTGACAGTGAGAAATGATCGATGTCCGAGACGCCTCCTCCCAGGCTGATGTCCGATGCCTCGAGAGCCCATCTCTCACCTCCTATCGATATGAAGGAATCCAGTGGTTTCAAACTGAAGATCAGCGAATCTCCGCTGTTCCTGGACAGGAGTCCGTCGATGTCCAGTGCGCAGTTGTCCTTTGAGCCGGACAGGCCTTCGTATACGAGTTTCAGCCGGACCCTGTTGCTGTCGGCCGAAGCGCTGATGGTAGGGGAGTCGAATGTGACAAGCCCCGCGTTGAACTCGCTGCCAAGGATGTTGGCGCTGAGTTTTCCGTCACGGTTGTCAATCTCTGCAATGGCATTCCGGATGAATTTCTTTCCGATAGCCAGTCTCGGTGATTCTATGTATCCGTCAAGTTCTCCGCCTTTGATATTCATCCGCAACGAAGACCCGTCTGCAATGTAAAGGTTCGGTTTGAGGAAAGCCATCAACTCCCTTGAGTCGTGCATTTCGACGGCCATGGAGTAATCGGTGGTCTCTCCGGAAGGGGCGCGGCCCTTATATATGGCCGGCGTCTCCCTGCCCGTTGTCAGTACCTGAATGTCATCCGGCAGTCCGGAAACGGGACCGTAACCATAGAAATCCGCATCCGCGAATGAGGAATTGAGGGTTATGGACTGTGTGCCTCCTTCCTCTGAGGCGGTGAGTATCACGTCTCCAAGGCGGTGAGGCCCCGATTCGTTCTCCAGGACAATATCCTCCATGAGGATGCGTCCGTCATACATTCCTCTGGAAAAGTTCCTGATATTCGCCCTCAGGACGGACGATACCTTGGAGACCCCGCCGTCCTTGACAAGATTGAGTGCAGCCAGATCAGCGTTGTCCACTTTGATGTCGAGGTTGAGGCCCTGCCTGGAATTTATCGGCTTGAGGTCGGCGTAGCCCCTGAGTCTGAGATTCATGTTCGGGTCGGCACTGCGCACGTTGCCCCTGAATCTCCAGTCGGCGAGTGTGCCTTGTGCGGAAATGCCCGAGAAATTGTACCCGTTGAATTCCATCCCGTCAAGCTGCAGGCCGTCAAGGCTGACGGCGGGGGACCCCGGCACAAAGACGGCATGACCGTTGGCGGAACCGCTTACCAGCCCGACGAGTTCCTTACCGGTGAATTTGCTGACATCCAGGTTGTCAACGGAGATGTCTGCATCCATCTCCAGCGGCAGATTCTTGTCAAGGAGGTAATAGACAAGACCTTTCGCGCTCGCGCTGCCTATAGGGGAATCAATCTTTCCGTCATATTCGAACTTGTCAAGCGGGCCTGATGCCCTGCAGCTTACGACGAACTGCTGGCCTGGTGCAATATTGCTGAGGTCCGGTGCCTTGCCGCCCATTAAGCGACCGAGCAGGGATGATAATTGAGCTGTGGTGAACCTGGTGCCTTCCACATCCGCCTTTGCCACCATCTTCCCAATCTTAGGAAGTCCTTTGGCCGATGCCTTCATGGATACGGGAATACCGCTGGTGGTTTCCGTGAAGCGCAAATGGTCGACGGTAAGGTCGCTTACCAGTCCGTGGGCCTTGCAGGATTCTATGTCAACGCTGATCCCGCTGTCCTGATGAAGTCCGGCAAGTATGCTGAAAGTCTCTGCCGACATGGTGCTCCTGCCAAGGTCCAGGCCCATTGTCACCTTGGTCATGAACTCCCTGAAAGCCAGGGTGTTCGGATAGTCCATGGTGAACTTGTTGATATTGACCTCCGAGGTCCTGTCCTTGATATGGAAGTCCTCTACGAGCGTCTGCCCCATGCCGACCACGCACCGTCCGGACATCTCTTGTATATCAAGTCCGCATCTTTCCTTCCACTGCATCTTGTCGAGGGTGGCATGCAGCCGTCCTTTGGTGAATTTCACACCGTGTCCCTCCAGCATCTGCGCCATGGCGTGGAGGTTCGCGACATGGATGCCGTCTTCGTCCCAGTTGTTCTTTTTCTTCCTGTAAAGGGTCAGAAAGCATTCCACGTCCGATGCCTTGATTTTCCTGATGTCGAAAATGTCTCCGGTCTCCACCGGTACCTCCTTCGGGCCCTTGGTGTTGAAAATGGCCTTTATGTTGGTCCCCCGCCCCAACTGCGGCTCGTCCGTGATATGGATCATGGCGTCGTCAAGGGTGACACGCCCCAGATGCACCCCTTCCTGGGAGATGAGCCCTTTCAAGGTGAATGTGGCCGTGATTGTGCCGGCGCGGAAAAAGGTGTCCACAGGCTGGTGCCCCCTTTCCGGCATAGGGTCGAAGGCCGGCTCGGTATCGATTATCACCAGGTCCTTGATCTGCATGGCACCGGAAGGAAGCACCCTTATGCCCCCGATGGTGACCTTCGCGTCAATGCCTGATTCCAACTTGCCCATCAGTTTCCTGGCAAGGGCGGTCTGGATACCCGGGAGCTGTACCGACAGACCCGCTGCAAGCAGCAGCAGGAACAGGGCTCCGATGATGGCGGCCGTTATTTTATACGCTTTTCCGGGCATGATATACAATCTACAAAAATAACAAATATTTAGTAAATTTGCGGTGTTAAAACTGACTCTGATGGCAGATATCATACTTGGAATAGAATCCTCCTGTGACGACACTTCCGCTGCAGTTATAAGTGACGGATATCTCTTGTCAAACGTCATCGCATCGCAGGATGTGCACAGGGCGTTCGGGGGCGTCGTGCCGGAACTTGCTTCGCGTGCCCACGAATTGAACATCGTGCCTGTAGTGAGCGAAGCGCTGAACCGTGCCGGCGTAAAGGCCTCCGACCTCACGGCCATAGCCTTTACACGTGGTCCGGGGCTGCTGGGCTCGCTTCTTGTAGGGACTTCTTTCGCCAAGGCAATGGGCGTGGCGCTGGATATCCCCATCGTCATGGTCAACCACCTCCAGGGTCATATCCTCGCCAATTTCGTCCGTCAGCCGGACAAGCCGATGAGGGAACCGTCTTTCCCGTATCTCTGCCTCCTTGTCAGCGGCGGCAATTCCCAGATAGTGCGGGTTGACGACCCTCTCCATTTCGAGATACTCGGGCAGACCATAGACGATGCCGTCGGAGAGGCTTTCGACAAATGCTCCAAGATGATGGGGCTGGGCTATCCGGGAGGGCCGATAATAGACAAACTCGCGAAGCAGGGTGATCCTGCGAGGTTCAAGTTCGCTAAGCCTTCGGTTCCGGGGCTTGATTATTCGTTCAGCGGTATCAAGACCTCCCTCCTGTATTTCGTGCGGGACGAGATGGCCAGGGACCCTGAATTCATGGAAAAGAACAAGGAGGACATCTGCGCATCCTTCCAGAAAGCCCTTATCGATATCCTTCTTGACAAACTCATAAAGGCCGCGAAACAGACCGGTATCAAGGAAGTCACCATAGGCGGCGGCGTGTCCGCCAACAGCGGGCTCCGCGAACGCATGGAAATGGAGGGCAGGAAACGTGGATGGAATGTCTATCTCCCTGAGTTTAAGTTCACTACGGATAATGCAGCAATGATCGCCATTGCCGGTTATCATCATTATCTGGCAGGGGAGCGTACGCCTCTTGACGTCGCTCCGGTAAGCCGAATGTCTGATTTCTAGGTCATGAAGGAGTTTGAAGTAGTATGCCCCCTCAGCCGTGAACCGCGCCTCAAGGAGATTGAATCCAAGGCCGGAGGCTTGAAGTGGGTTCTGAAGAAACGTTCCATAGATGCCAGGAAGGAACCGGTGTGGCGTTATCAGTATGAAGCCTATGCCCCGGAGGATAATTATCAGCCTTATGTACTTCCCCAATATCAGGATGTGCATGATGCTGATCCCGTAATCGTGGTCGGAGCCGGTCCCGCCGGCATGTTCGCAGCCCTGAAACTCGTTACCCTTGGACTGAAGCCTGTCGTTCTTGAGCGGGGAAAAGATGTGCACGAGCGCAAGTTCGACATGGCGAAACTGTCCCGCGAGGGTGTCGTCGATCCGGACTCGAACTATTGCTACGGGGAGGGTGGTGCCGGAGCCTTTTCAGATGGGAAATTATATACCAGGTCATCGAAGAGAGGTGATATACGTGAAGTCCTTCACCGCCTTGTGGAATTCGGGGCGTCTTCCGATATACTGATAGATGCACATCCTCATATAGGTAGCGACAAACTGCCGGCAGTGGTGGAGAATATACGCAAATGCGTCGTATCGCACGGCGGTGAATACCATTTCAATTCCCGTGTCGTATCCATATCCTCCCGGGACGCCGAAGGCGGTACGGAGCACGTCGTCACCACAGCCGACGGGAAGGAGTATCGCGCAGCCAGGGTTATCCTTGCCACGGGTCACTCCGCCAGGGATATATATGAAATGCTTGACAAGGCCGGAGGTGCACTTGAAGCAAAAGGCTTCGCCATGGGGGTGCGTGTCGAGCATCCTCAGGAAAAGATCAACTGGTGCCAGTATCACGGACAGTGGAAACCGGGAATGCCGGCGGCCGAATATTCTTTCGTGGAGCAGGTTGACGGACGCGGCGTGTTCTCTTTCTGCATGTGCCCTGGAGGCATACTGGTCCCGTCTTCGACAGAACCTCATACGGTGGTCCTGAACGGCATGTCGAATTCCGCCAGAAGCGGCAAGTTCGCCAATGCGGGGGTTGTCGTGCAGATAGAGCCGGAGGATGTCCCGGGTGACAGCCCGTTCAGATTGATGGATTTCCAGCACGGTGTGGAGAAGGCGATGTTCGACTGGTGCGAGCGTGCGAGATGCACGGAAAAAGGCTGTCCTCAGAACCCTATGGCCGCACCGGCCCAGAGGATGGAGGATTTCTGCCTCGGCAGGATGTCGAAGAAACTTCCGGAGACTTCCTATTATCCGGGTGTGATAAACGCACCTTTGCACGAGCTGCTGCCGCCTGTAGTGGCTGAACGTCTTCAGAAGGTGTTTCCGCGCGTAAAAATGCGCAATTACTACACCAATGCCGCACTCCTTCTGGGAGTGGAATCACGCACATCCTCACCTGTGAGGATACCGCGTGACCCGGAGACCCTTGAGTACGTTTCCATGCCGGGGATATATCCTTGCGGTGAGGGCGCGGGCTATTCCGGAGGAATCGTGTCCAGCGCTATTGACGGTATCAGGTGCGCCGAAGAAGCGGCGAAATGATTCTAAAGAAGTGACTTCGCTGCGTTGAGCCCGGCGAGGGCTCCTGTCGAGAATGCAGCCTGAAGGTTGTATCCTCCTGTATCGGCATCGACGTCGAGCACTTCTCCGCAGAAATACAGTCCCGGGACTTTTCTCGATTCCATGGTCTTGGCTATCACTTCATCGGTGTTTACCCCTCCGGCGGTGACCACGGCCCTTTCGTATCCGACGAAGCCCTGGATGTCGAATTTCCATTCCTTCAGAGCCTTGGCTATGCTGACGAGGTTGACCCAGACTTTCGTGTCCGTCCTGCCTCTGCGCTCAAGGGTGATGATGCCAGGATTGGTGGCGGAGAATGCCGGTATGAGTTCCCATGGCATCAATTTGCCCAGGAGTATACGGCATCTTTCCTTTTCCCGTACACCCCGGCTGCGCGGATCTTTCTCGATGTCGGCCCATAGCGCTTTTATCCTGGCTGTAATCTCCGTCAGCGATACGCCCGGCTTGAGGTCGATGCTGAGGCTCACCTTGGATCCGTTTATCATGGATTTCACCGCCTTGCGGCTGAGTTGGAAGCCTATTGGACCCTCTATGCCGCCGTCCGTGAAGTCGATGTCGCCGAATTCGTTGCCGGCTTCGCAGCCCTCCACCAGGAGAGTGACGCCGACGTTCTTGAGCTGGATGCCGTTCAATTTCTCCCCGAGTTCGGAAAGAGGCGAGCTGCGGTCGATGTGATGTTTTCCTTCGGAAATGATGGTTTCCTCAGCCTTGTATCCCTTGGGCACGAGGGCGGTCAGGGAAGGGAATACCGGGACTATGGTATGGCCTGTCTCAACGGCCCAGCGGAGTCCGTCACCGGTGCTTCCCGTGCCGGGATAGCTCAGTCCTCCCGTGGCTATGATCAGCCTGCTGCAGACATAGTTGCGCCCGTCGGTGCATTCCACCGTGAACTTTCCGTCCTTTTCATTGCGGCTTATGCCGGATACTTCGGATTCGATCTCAATCTTGACACCGAGGGAGAGGCATGCGTTGACAAGGGTGTCCACCACGTCGGATGCATGATATGATGCAGGGAACGCCCTGTCCCCGCGTTCGACTACGGTCTTCATGCCGAACGATTCGAAGAAGTCCACCACCTTTGCGCTCGGAAGATTATAGAATGCCGATTTCACGAATCCCGCCTTTGACTGGATGTGGCCTGAAAAATCATTCCATTCCTTGACATTGGTGAAATTGCAGCGCCCCTTGCCGGTAATCATTATCTTGCGTCCGGGACGCGGCATCTTCTCAAGGACCGTCACCTGGGCGTCGAGGCCGCCTTCCACGGCAGCCCTGGCCGCCTGATATGCGGCCATCAGGCCCGAGGCCCCGCCTCCGATTATGAGTATGTCAGATTTCACGGTATAATACAAAAAAAGGGAAAGCTTAGTACATCGCACCGCTACAACCTCCTACCCTTGCTGCATTCCTGCCCTGGGGGAATTCGGAGGGAGCTGGTCGTGTACGACTTTCCCGTTGCAAATATAAGAATAATTCCGATTATTAAAAATTCCGGAGTACTGTATTGCCGTTACGAGTGGACGATGATTCAAGCTTGACATTTTGATATTGTTGTATTTTTACGAAATAAATCGTAAGTTTATATGCTATTAATTCCTGACGTATGAAATATCTTATCAAACTCTTATCAGCCACGGTCGCCATCGTGATCGCCGGCACTTGCCTTGTCTCGGCAAAGAGCGACGGCACCATGAATTTCAAGGTCTCAAATGATGGTAAAGTGACCGTCAAATTTGCGGGCAAGGACTATATCGGGCCTTCGACAATAGGACTTGTCATCAAGGACGGAAAGTTTGTCGCGCCGGTCTCCGCAAAGGACCGGGGAGACAGGATAGATGTTGACTTTGGCTGCTGCAAAGCCGTATTGGACAAGAAGATACGCGAGAACGGCAGCGTTCGCCTGTCGCTTGCTTCGATTTCCGAAGAAGTGGATGCATTCTTCTTCGGCCCATTCGTCTGCACGGACGTGAAGGAGATCGGGGAATTTATCGGCGCAGCATGGAGGAATGACGGCGGAGCCGCATGCATCCGCGCGCTCAACCCCAAGACTCAGGCCGAATGGGACATATACAAGAACGGGGAGATGTACACGGAACCCCTCCCACGCAAAGGAAACGAAATCACGGTAAATTTCACGAACGATCCCGACTTCGTCCTCCCTTCCGGAATGGCGGCGGGCATGTCGGCTGACGGGAAGCCCGTCCTCTCCTGCGGAGTCAGGAATATGACAAAACCATTTAAGATTTATGGATCATTCTATGGAATGAGTGACTGCGTTGCGGAGGCCGTCCCGGCTCCTGACGGATGCGTGGAGGGTGCTGCAATCATCCTCACCTGCGCCGGCAGTTCCGATGCCCTCCTCAGCCAGATTGAGAAGATCGAACTTGAGGAAGGCCTTGTCCATCCTGTAATAAACGGCGAATGGGCCAAGACTTCCCCTCATGCCACAGATGCGTATCTCATTTTCGGTGACGGCGATATAGATGCACAGATAAGGATGGCCGAAAGGGCCGGCATCAGCTGCGTCTATTTCGGTGACCCGTTCGAATCGTGGGGCACATTCGGCATCAGCAAAAGACTGTATCCGGGCGGCATGCCTCAGTTCCGGGAATTCATAAAGAGAGCGAAGGCCCACGGAGTGAATGCAGGCTTCCACACCCTGAGCGCGTTCATTCATGCCCATGACCCATTTGTCACACCTGTCCCAAAGGATCTCATGTCGGTCGATCCAGTCGCCCTGACTGCAGGCATATCCGCCGAAGACACCGAGATCCATATCGCAGAAGCCCTCAATTACGAGGTCAAGCTCAGCCTCAACACCATACGCATAGGTGACGAACTCATCAGGTTCGGAGAGTTCGACAAGGCGTCCTGCACCTTCACCGGCTGCCAGCGCGGTGCGTTCGGGACCAGGGCTTCCGCACACTCGAAAGGCGATATCGTAACCCATCTCATCGATTATTCCTATGGCACATTCTTCCCGTCTGCCTCATTGACTGTCGAAATGGCTGACAATATCGGCAAGGCCATCAAGGAAAGCGGGATCCTCCGTATGAGCTTCGACGGCATCGGAGGAAAGCACACCGGCCACGGCTCCTACACCGAGTCCGTATTCACTGACAGGATCCTCAAGGCCGGCGGTGACGATGTCATCAACGATGCTTCCGCACCAGGCCACTACCGCTGGGATGCCCACACCTACTTCAACTGGGGCGAGCCATGGTACGACTATCAGAGAAGGGGCGGCATGTATAACTATCGCGTCAGGAACTTCGACCTTTTTGACCGCAACCTCATCCCGAGAATGCTCGGCTGGTACGCTTTTTACGGTTGTAACGGCAGATTTGAACCCACTCTGCCCGAGACGGTCGAATTCATGCTTTCCCGCACAGTCGCATGGAACGCCGGCACATGCTTCAGTATCGGTATTCCGGAGAGCGACAAGCTTAACTCATATCTTGATATGATACGTCTCTGGCAGGACTTCAAGCTCAACTGCAAAGTCCCTCAGGAGATACTTGAAAAGATGCAGGAAGAAAGGTCTGACTGGCATCTCGAGAAGAAGGACGGCAAGTGGCTCCTCTCTGAAATGGCAATCACTGACTATGACCTGACATATTGCGACCGTTCAGTCATCACCGAGTCCGGCACGACAGGATACATGTCCAGCGATAATCTCACGCAGACAGCGCACCGCTCCAATATCGTCATTGACAGGAACACTCCCGACAGGACCGAGCCGTCCATCAGCGAGCCTTTCCACTGCCGCATCCGCGTCGGCACCCCGCTGGACCACGGCAAGATTCACAACGTCGCATTATCCGGAGGATGGTACAAATCTCCGATCATCTCATTCCAGGTTCTTGCCAATGCAGGCGAATACCTCGAATACAGGGGTGGCAAGACCCTCTATCGTTATGATAAGGACTACAACCTGATCGAATCTATCGAAGGAGAAGGAAATGAGGTTGTCATCGACGGCAATGGCCTTACCGCTGTCACCGTTGATTATGACATCGTGGACGAACTTCCCGGCGAGAAACCGATGGTCCCGATGCTCAAATACATCAGGACAAAGAGAGTTTACGAATTGTAGCATGCGCGTCCGGCCGCTGACCGTCAGCATCCGTTCATTTCTGTGAAGATAGAAGACAGTGGAAAAAAGTCGAAGGCCAAAATAATGTTGTATCTTCGTATGATATGAAAAAGCTTCTTAAAGTATTGCTGACCGCGCTGCTGGCTGTGACAGTGGCGGCGCTGTGCGTGTGGCAGGGGGAGATACGCACCCTGATGGGGATACCACTACCTTGTGGCTGATGCCCGGGGCAATTGCGCTGCGATAGAGTTCGATCTTTTCGACGGATGGAAAACCATGATCACCCTCAAGCTACGCGACTGGTACAACTACTCCACGACCCACGAGTTCACTGTGAAATAGGATTCCGTCCGGCCTAGATGCCGTCGAAAATGAGTGGCAGTATAGAATCCACGCCCTCGAATTTCCAGATGCGCGATTTGCCTATCATGATGATTGACATCGGTTTGCCGGCTTTGGTCTGGTACTGGGCCATTACCTGCCTGCAAGCACCGCACGGTGTGACAGGCTGCTCGGTCAGATGTCCGTGGTCTCCTCCGGCCAGCGCTATGCTTCTGATGTCCTTGTCGGGATATTTAGCGCTGGCCGAGAACATGGCCGTCCTTTCGGCACACAGTCCTGACGGGAATGCGGCATTTTCCTGATTGGCGCCCCTGACTATCTGTCCGTTGGACATCCTGACCGCGGCACCTACATGGAAATGTGAATATGGTGCATAGGCTCCGCCCATGGCTTCGATGGCCGCACTGGCAAGTTCCCTGTCCTCAGGTCCCATCTCCTCGATGCTCCCGTATTCCATGAAACTGCTTCTGATTTCCCTTTCGATCATGATATGGTGTGATTCATTCCGTTCAAATATAAATATTTCCGCAGGGTAATGCAAATTTGAGTATCTTTGCGGCTATGAAGATATGCGTAGGACTGTCCGGAGGTGTGGATTCCAGTGTCGCCGCCCTTCTGCTCAAGCAGCAGGGCTATGATGTGTTTGCGATGTACATGCAGAACTGGCATGACATCGAAGGCACGCTGCACGGAGAATGTGAATGGGAAGAGGAGAAATTCGTGGCGGAGATGGTGGCGCGCAAAATCGGCATCCCTTTCTATTTCGTCGATCTCAGCAAGCAGTATATGGCCCGGGTGGCCGACTATATGTTCAGCGAATACGAAAAGGGACGTACGCCTAATCCCGATGTCCTCTGCAACAGTGAGATCAAGTTTGACGCATTCTGGCAGGCTGCGGAGAGGCTCGGTGCCGATGTGGTTGCGACCGGGCACTACTGCCGTAAGGAGAATGTGCTTGATGCTTCCGGCAAGCCTGTCATTGGTCCGGACGGAGAGCCTCTGGTGCGTATCCTTGAGGGCAGCGATCCCAACAAGGACCAGAGCTATTTCCTCTGCCAGCTGAGCCAGGAGCAGCTAAGGCATGCCATGTTCCCTATAGGTGACCTGGTCAAGCCTGAGGTGCGCCGTATCGCCAGGGAGGCCGACCTTCCTTCGGCGGAGAAAAAGGACTCGCAGGGCATATGCTTTGTCGGGAAGGTGGACCTTCCGGTCTTTCTCCAGCAGAAACTCAAGTCGGTGGAAGGCGATGTCGTGGAGGTATTTCCAGCCTTTTATGAGCATCTTCCGCAAAAGAATACACTTGAAGAAATGTCGGAGCCTTATGTATATGATGAGATACGCTTCGAGACCGAGACCTACCGGTCCGGGAAGCATCACATCAAGAAGACCCGATACAAGCAGAATCCCTGGGGCGCTGTGGTCGGCAGACATGAGGGCGCTCAGTTCTATACCAACGGACAGCGCAAGGGCCTTGCCATAGGCGGGCACAAGGAACCGCTGTTCGTCATAGCGACCGACATTGACCGCAACATAATCTATGTCGGGGAAGGGGAGACGCATCCGGGGCTTTTCCGCAAGGCGCTCCGCATCAATCCTGAGGAGGTGCATTGGATAAGACCGGACTACGTCATGGGCGCAGGTGAATCCCGCCGCTACCGGGTCCGTATCCGCTACCGCCAGCCTCTCCAGGAAGCGGAACTCATCATGAAGGAGGATGGTATGTACATTCTCTTCGACGAGCCTCAGCGCAGCATCACTCCCGGACAGTTTGCAGTATGGTACACATCCGACGGTGAAATGGCCGGCAGCGGTGTCATCAGCCGCTGACGGTATCGGTCAATATTCCCTCAGAGCATTGCAAGTGAGCAGATAATTGCCTAAATTTGGCTTTATGGTGCCCTGTGCCCCCAACCCTGTTCTCAATTCTTTACTGTATATGAAAAAGTCTCTGTTCATCGGAGTCCTGGCCGCTGTTGCAATCGTGGTGGCAGGAATCGCAGGCTTGAGCTCATGCTCAGGCGGTAGGATGTCATTCAAGATTGACAGCAAGGGTATGCTGTCGATGACATCGGCAGGTAAACTTCAGATCGCGCCGTCCACTCTGGGCATGGCTGCGGTCGGCAAGACCCTTTACGCTCCGCTTTCTGCGGATGTTTCTTCCGGCAAGGTGGTCCTGACTTTCGAGCAGGGGGATGTTGTTCTTTCCAAGACTGTACGTCCCAACGGCAGTCTGCGTCTCGAAGTCGTGGAGATACCAGATGGGATAGACACCTTCTTCTTCGGTCCTTATGAGTGTCCGGAGTCCGTGGCGATAGGAGAAATGGTGGGTGCCTGCTGGCATGCTGACGGATCTCTCGTGTGTATCCAGTCCCTCAATCCGAAAACTGTGGGACAGTTCGAGGAGCCCCGGGACCATTTCGGCATAGGCTCGGCCCCCTTCACCAACAATACAGGTTTCACGTCTCCGGGACTTACCGCTGCCGGTATTTCAGAAGGCAAGTATGTCCTGACCTGCCATGCCGATAATTTCACGCGCTCCAGGGTGGTTGATGTCATAGGATTCAATAATGTCCTCTCCGAGCCTATCCCTGCCCCGGAAGGTTCCATCGTGGGAGCCGCAATCATCCTTACATGTGCGGAAAGCGCTGATGCCATGCTCGCAGAGATTTCCGACATCGAAATCGAGGAAGGCCTTCCTCACCCTACAATCGACGGAGAGTGGGCGAAGACTTCACCTCACGCCATCGACACTTATTTCGTGTTCGGCGGCAGCGATATGGATATGCAGATACGCACCGTCGAGAAGGCAAGTGTGAATTGGATTTATTTCTCCGATCCGTTCCAGTCATGGGGACATTTCGATGTCAATAGGTCCAAATATCCGGGAGGCGAGGCGCAACTCCGTGAACTTGCCGACAAGGCGCGTGCAGCGGGAGCGCAGGTGGGAATGCATACCCTCAGCAACTTTATCCATACCTGGGATGAATATGTCACCCCTGTCCCTCACAAGGACCTTCTCGCGTTTGACCCTACGCCTATCAAGAATGATCTCAGCGTTACCGGCACCGAGATCTTCATCGGCGAGCAGTTGAACTACGCGAACAAGAACAATCTGAGCATCGTCCGTCTCGGCGACGAGCTTATCCGCTTCGATCATTTTGACGCTGAGCGCATGTGCCTTACCGGCTGCACGCGCGGCTTTTATGGCACCAAGGCCGCTGCATATCCCGCCGGGACCATCCTTACCCACCTTTCCGATCACGGATATGCGACCCTTTTCCCTAATCATGCTCTTCAGAGTGAGATGGCCGACAATATGGCCGCTTTCATCAACAAGTTCGGCATGAAGCGCATGAGCTTCGACGGCCTTGAGGGCTGCCTGTACACCGGACATGGAGAATATGGCACTAACTCCTATGTGCAGAGAGTGTTCGACAAGATCACGGACCACAATATCATCTGCGAATCTTCAACCTCTTCACATTATCGCTGGCATGCTGTCACCAATTTCAACTGGGGCGAGCCTTGGTATGACTCCGACATGCGCGGAGGCATGTACAACTATCGCGCGCGCAATGTCGATTATTTCAGCCGCAACCTTCTCCCTGGCATGCTCGGATGGTACAAGTTCGTGAACAGTGACCGCATATACGAGCCGACCCTTCCGGAGACCGTCGAGTTCATGGTGTCGAGAGGCGTCGCCTACGGCTCCGGTATCACTCTCTCATGGAGTCTCGGCGAGTCTGACAAGGCTGACTCTTTCCTCGAAAAGATCAGGGAGTGGGAAGAATTCCGTCTTTCCGTCAAGGTGCCCGAAGAGATACGCAAGCGCATGATGGTCGAGAGATCCGACTGGCACCTCGAGAGAGCCGGAGACAAATGGAAACTCTCTGAACTGGTAGTACAGAACTATGATTTGAGATACACGGACCGCATGCAGACTGTCATCCAGAAGGAGTCCGGCACCAGCACGGACAATCCTTGGAACATGACAGAGAAATGCCATCTGAGCAACTGTGTCATCGACCGCGGCTCGACAGACAAGAGCATCAAACCTATAGTCGAGCCT
>JAZRXV010000066.1:0-3607 GCA_045600405.1 Candidatus Cryptobacteroides sp. | reverse complement strand
CAGTCTGTTGTGGGTGGTGAATGCCGCCATGTTCGGTTTCGGCTTCTTCAAAGGGGCTTACGACAGTAATTTCTACACCACTGTGTACGATGTCATAGAACCGAAATACCGCTCTGCCGCCGCATCGTTCATACTGATGTTTGCCTTCCTCGTCGGAGCCTTCGCCCCGAAGTTGCTGGGAATGATGTCTGCCAACGGGCATACGCTGGCTGAAGGCATGCAGCTGATGTCATATATCTTCTTCCTCTCGGCTGTTCCAGTCATTTGTGCAATCATCTTCACCTTGAAGCGTGATATAGAAAAGATCAGCAGGAAAGAAGGAGTATCATAAATAAAGTATAATAATGAAGTATTCAAGAATCATAGCAGTCTCGCTGCTTTCCATCCTGTGTGTCCCGGCTTTCGCGACGCAGGACAAGGATGATGCCCTCCCATACTGGAGGGACCTGAATGTCATCAGTGTAGGCAAGGAATCTCCAAGATCGGCAAGGCTTACCTATCCTGACAGCCTTTCTCTCAACGGGGTCTGGGACTTCACCTACAAGGAAGGCGACGAGGTCAGGACAGGCAGGATAAACGTACCGGGCAACTGGGAGGTCCAGGGCTACGGTACGCCTGTCTATACAACTCATTACTACATCTTCAAGCCCTACAATCCCAATCCACCGGAACTTCCGGACATAATCCCTATGGGCATATACAGGCGCAGTTTCTCTGCGCCGGCCGGATGGCGTGACAGGGACGTATTCCTGCATATCGCCGGTGCGAAGTCCGGGGTCAGGGTGCTGGTCAACGGCAGGGAGGCAGGCTATGCCGAGGATTCCAAGACCCCCGCGGAATACCGCCTGAATGACTTCCTGAAGGACGGAGAAAATGACCTGACCCTTGAGATTACCCGTTGGAGCACGGGCTCCTATCTTGAGTGCCAGGATTTCTGGCAGCTCAGCGGCATAGAGAGGGACGTCTTCATCTGGAGCCAGCCGAAAGTCAAGATCTGGGATTTCACCATTGTGTCCGAATTGGAGGAGAACCTGCGTGACGGGCGTTTCGAGCTGGCCGCGGTGCTGGAGAACAGCGAGGAGCGGGATGCCGACGCCGAGTTATCCTACCGTCTGCTTGACAGGTCCGGCAAGCTCGTCTCAGAAGGCGTGACCTCAAGCCTCGTCCCTGCCGGATCCAAGGCTGAAATACTTTTGTCTGACAGGCTTGAATCGGTGGATGCCTGGAGTGCGGAGAATCCTTTGCTTTACAGGCTCGAGATGACACTTTCCATGAACGGGAAGACCCTGGAGACGGTGCCGTTCCATGTCGGGTTCCGCCGTTTCGAGTTCAAGGACAATCTGTTCCTCGTGAACGGCAGCCCGGTCAAGTTCAAGGGCGTGAACATGCACGAGCACAACGAGCTTACGGGACATTACGTCACCGACGAACTGCGCATAAGGGACATCGAGCTGATGAAGGCCAACAACATCAACGCCGTCAGGCTCTGCCACTATCCCCAGGACAAGCGCTTCTATGAGTTGTGCGACATCTACGGACTGTATATCTACGACGAAGCCAACGTGGAGTCACACGGCATGGGATACAGCCTTTCGAAAGGAGGCACTCTGGGAAATCATCCCGACTGGGAGGCGAAGCATCTCGACAGGACGCGCAACATGTTCGAGAGGGACAAGAACTATCCATGCATAGTGATCTGGTCACTCGGGAACGAGGGCGGAAACGGCTGCAACTTCTATGCGACATACAGATACCTGAAATCCAAGGAGGCCAGGCTGATGAACCGAGCTGTCAACTACGAGCGTGCCGAATGGGAGTGGAACACTGACATGTTCCTGATGCAATATGTCACGACGGACTGGCTCTGGAAGATAGGCAGATCCGGGGCGGACAGACCTATCGTACCGTGCGAATACTCCCACGCCATGGGCAACTCCAACGGAGACCTGAACGGACAATGGAAGGCGATCTACTCATTCCCGCACCTGCAGGGTGGGTTCATCTGGGACTGGGTTGACCAGGGTCTGCTCCAGACCGATGCGGAAGGGAGGAAGTTCTGGGCATACGGAGGAGACTTCGGTGGCGAATACGTCCCTAGCTACGGCAATTTCCACATAAACGGCATACTTAATCCGAACCGAGATCCTCACCCGTCAATGGCCGAGGTAAAATATGTCTACCAGAACTTCGGATTCGAACTCGGGGACGACGGAAGACTTAAGATAAACAACAGGTTCTATTTCACCGGATCCGGCGGGTACCGTTTCGTAACGAAGCTGCTGAAGGACGGTATAGTGGTCGGAACCAGGGATCTTGACGTGAATCTCGGCCCTCAGGAAAGCGGCACATTTGAAGTGTTCGGCGCCGGCAGGGAACCGGGAGAGTATCTCCTCGGCGTATCCGTACTGAAAGACGGTCAGGAAGTGGCTTCCGACCAGTTCGTCCTCGGAGGGAAACCGGACTTCAAGCCAGCGGTCCTTGATGGTGGGGAACTGTCCGTAAACGAAGCGGACGGGACCATCACCGTGAGCGGGAAAGACGTGAGCGTCGTCTATGACAAGGGCCTGTGCGCCCTGACATCATACAAGGTGCGCGGACAGGAGTACTTCGACAAGGGATTCGGTATCAGGCCGTCCTTCTGGAGGGGCCCGACGGACAATGACTACGGCTGCAAGCTTCCTTTGCGCATGCAGGTATGGAGAGAGTCAGGAAAGGAGCTGAAAGCTGTTGCAAATGTAAAGGAGGAAGGCTCTGATATCAGCCTGTCAGTATGCTACAGCCTTGTGGCCGGGAACGAATGCACCATCACATATCTGATCCATCCTTCGGGCGTCATCGATGTCCGTATGCATCTCAGCGCAGCAGCTGAAGGTGTCCCGAGTTACCCGAGAATAGGTGTCAGGTTCAGGATGCCCGGCAGTGCATACGACGAGCTCTGTTACTACGGCCGCGGGCCGCAGGAGAACTATTGCGACCGCAACAACGGCACCCCGATAGGAATATACGAAACCTGCGCTTCGCAGATGTATTACCCGTATGTAAGACCGCAGGAGAACGGACACCACACGGACACCAGGCAGCTGATCCTCGGCAGGAAGAAACCTCTCGAGATCAGGTGCGGCAATGCCCCGTTCGAGTTCAACGCACTCAGGGCCTCCGTGGAGGACTTCGACAGCGAGGAGTATGTTGACAAGCCATACCAGTGGAGGAATGTCACTCCTGACGACAATCATGACGTAGCCAAGGCCCGCTTTATCCTGCCACGCCAGACCCATGTCAATGACATCGTGACCAGGGATTATGTGGAAGTGTGCCTTGACAAGGTCATGCGCGGAGTCGGAGGATATGACAGCTGGAACGCTGAACCTGACAGGAACTCCATCGTCCCGTCACAACAGGAGTATAACTGGGACTTCACCTTGATACCACATTCGGGAAAAATCAATTCAAAGAAGTCGTATCGCAAATGAAAATACTTGTAACTCTGATGGCATTCGTCACCATGACCGGTGCTCTTTCTGCACGTGAGGTAAAGATTCTCGAGCCAAAGAATGCTCCAGTGTCATATCATCATGCTGCCACGGAGTTCCAGAAATTCTACAAGGCC
>JAZRXV010000065.1:0-4215 GCA_045600405.1 Candidatus Cryptobacteroides sp. | reverse complement strand
GCCGCCATGGTCTATGCCGACCATTTCGCCTCCATTGACGGGGTTGTGACCGAATATCCGGTCATAGACTGCCAGAAGGGTTCTCTGCGGGATGATTTCGATTTCGGCGGTGTGCAGCTTTACAGGACAGATGCGCTTAAGGAGGCTGCCGGACGCATGACGGAGGACTATGAATATGCGGGTCTTTACGACCTGAGGCTGAAGGTCTCTCAGAAAGGCAGCCTGGTGCATATAAACGAATTTCTGTATTACGAGGTTGAGCTCGATACCCGCAAGTCGGGAGAGAAGCAGTTCGACTATGTGGACCCCCGCAACAGGCAGGTACAGATTGAGATGGAGAAAGCCTGCACGGAGCATCTGAAGGCCGTCGGGGGTTATCTCGAGCCCGTTTTCGTGGAGCCGGACCTAAGTCTCGGGGAGTTTGAATACGAAGCATCCGTGGTCATACCTTGCCGCAACAGGGCAGGGACCATCGGAGATGCGATAAGGTCCGCCCTGGACCAGAAGACTTCATTCAAGTATAATGTAATAGTCGTCGATGACAATTCCACCGACGGGACTGTGGATGTGATAAAGGGCTTTGACGATCCGAGGCTGGTCTATATCGCCCAGGACAAGTCATACCATGCAATAGGGGGCAACTGGAACGCTGCCCTTCACCATCCTGCCTGCGGACGATTCGCCCTGCAGCTCGATTCGGATGACATGTACTCCGGACCTGACACCGTGCAGAAGTTCGTGGATGCATTCCATGAGCAGAATTGTGCCATGGTGATAGGAAGTTACCGCATCACGGATTTCAACCTGAATCCTCTTCCTCCGGGCGTGATCGACCACAGGGAATGGACACCGGACAACGGACGCAACAATGCACTGCGCATCAACGGGCTCGGTGCTCCGCGCGGTTTCTGGACCCCTCTTGCGAGGGAGATCAATTTCCCTACCACAAAATACGGCGAGGACTATGCAGTGGCGCTCAGGATCAGCCGTGACTACAGGATAGGGCGGATATGGGATGTCCTCTACAATTGCCGCAGATGGGACGGAAATTCCGACGCTGCCCTTTCCGTGGAGAAGACCAACGCCAACAATGTCTATAAGGACAGGATCCGTACTTGGGAACTTGAGGCGCGAATCCGCAAGAACAAAGCATAAGCCTATGAGAAGATTTCTGACATTGACAGTACTGGCTGTCCTGATGGCCTCCTGTTCCGGATTCCGTACTACGGAGTGCGTGAACCCTCTGACCTATACGGACATTCCTGACAATGATGTGATCAGGGTGGGGGATGATTTCTACATGATCAGCACCACCATGTATTTCTGTCCCGGGGCTCCTATCATGCATTCCAAGGATCTCGTGCACTGGCGCATAATAAGTTACGTATATGACTGCCTGAACGATGACGATGTGTACAATCTCCGGGGCGGCCGCAACGCATACGGCAAGGGACAGTGGGCGGCTTCGCTCCGCTATCATGACGGCATCTATTATGCGGTCTTCGTAGCATGGGAGGAAGGCAGGACATATGTGTTCCGCACGGATGACATCACCAGGAGCTACTGGGAGAAGACCGAGATAGACAGGGTGTTCCATGATCCGGGCCTGCTGTTCGACGATGACGGACGTGTGTATGTGATCTGGGGGCAGGGGACACTGCACATCACGGAATTGAAGCCTGATCTCAGCGGCGTGCTGGAAGGAGGCGTGGACCAGGTGCTTATAGATCTTCCGGAAAATGGCGGGAACCGTGGGGAAGGCACTCATGTCTATCATATGGGGGACTGGTATTATCTTCTTGTCATAGAGTGGCCAAGGGGCGATATCAGGACCGAGACCTGCTGGCGCTCGCATGAACTGCTTGGAGAATATGAGGCCATGACCGTGCTCAAGGGAGAATTCGACGGACGTCCCGACGGCGTGGCCCAGGGAGCCATCGTCGATACTCCGAGAGGAGACTGGTATGCCGTTATGTTCCAGGACCATGGGGCCGTGGGCCGTATCCCGACCCTCCAGCCTGTGACCTGGGAGAATGACTGGCCGCTGTTAGGCGACTATTCGACTCCTGTCAAGTCATTCCGTGTCAACCTTGCCCCGAACGGTGAGGACTATGTATGGTCGTCTGACGAATTCGATGATGACGGGTTGGCTCTTGTGTGGCAGTGGAACCACAAGCCGGTGGACGCATGCTGGTCATTGTCGGAGAGACCGGGATGGCTCAGGCTCAGGACGGTGAGGCATGCGGACGGTATCATGGATGCCAGGAACACCCTTACCCAGCGTACGGTGGGACCGGGCTGTTTCAGCGAGGTCATGCTGGATGCATCGGGGCTCAAGCCGGGCGATCATGCCGGACTTTGCGCTTTCCAGAGCCATTTCTGCGCTATAGAAGTCGAGGTGGACAAGGATGGCGGGCGTGCGCTTGTCGGGCTGGATAATGAAGGAGAGGTGTTCAGGGAGGCGCTGGACGATGATACCGTCTATCTGAAGATAATATACGACTTCAACAGTGATGAAGCTAGGATGGCATATTCACTTGACGGCGAGGAATGGTTTGCCCTTGAGTATATGCTTGAGATGAAATATACAGTGGATCTCTTCACGGGATACAGGTCGGCTCTGTACTGCTACTCGACCTTGACGTCGGGCGGTTATGCGGATTTTGACTATTTCCACCAGGAAGTGATCTGATTTGTCAGGAAGGATGCAATGTTTCGGCAGGAATCTGCATCTAATAGATACTTTTCATTGGGGATGTTCTGGTTTTGACAGCATCGATTTTGGAAGGTAAGCACGTCGGGAGTAGTTGGCTGGCCCGTTAATCCCAGTCTTCGAGCCATTAACTGGCAACTACAATTATTCATACGCTTGCTAATCTCCAAGAGATTCAGCATCAATCAGAGGCGCCAAGGCTGCGTCACTGACGTATATCCCTCCAGCCTTTAGGCCGGTTATGGCGGATCAAGGGGTATCATTCAAACCGGATGCACGGGGCAGACTCCTCTAAGTCCCGCCAAGATTCAGAGGATAAGCTTCCGCTGGCCCGTTTTCCGGCAGGCAGGGGCCGACAACCAAAGGAAAAATAAGCGTGTAGAAAGCCCTCCGGGACTTTGTTTGGACCCGGGTTCGACTCCCGGCATCTCCACAAAAAGCATTGATTGTCAATGCTCTATGAGAAATGCGCACCGAATTATGCACCGGTGCGTATTTCTTTTGTGCCCTCTCAATTGACATGCTGTTCGCTACCTCTGCGGTTCTGGACCTACCGATTCCGCTTCGCCACATCCCGGCCTCCGCCGGCCGCGTTGAGATGTGGCTCTCGACGGACTGGCATCCACGTTTGACGGGTGTTTTGTGGATGGGAAGGTCAAATTGATGTTCTCATCCACAAAGGAGGGGGTGTTTGTGGATGCCATGAGGTCAGCGTTTTCCCCGTTGGGCGGAGAGCGGGAATAATGCGTCTATCTCATAGGAACTTATGGAGAGCATGCGACGTATCTGATTGTTCTTGGCGCCGAGCTGGTAGTGCATCTCTCTGGCAAGTTCGATTTTATCCTCCCGTTTCAGTTCTGCCGGTGATTTGGCACGGTATCTGGACCGGCATATCTTCATTAACTGGGAATACAACTCATCGTCGGTCATGAAGTCAGCGTCTTCCAGTTCTTTTGCGATATCGGCATAGGACTCGACATTCTTGGTGATGAAGGACATGTAATGATGGGCATCACGGAAAAGTCTCTCGACGAATTCCAACGGGCAGTATGAGACAGGGGCGGGGTAGTCTCCGTCAAGCAGGAAGTGGTCGGGAACGAATCTGTCCCGGCTATGGCATATTTCCCTTTTCCTGCGGACGGTCAGTTCTCCGAACGTGTGCTCTAAAGGAATGTCGTTGAAAAGATAGCGGCAGGTCCCCCATCGGTATGAGAACGGGGTGCAGCGTGGATCCGCTACATATCCGTTCCGGTTGACATAAGCTATTGTGTTCCTGAGGCTCTTGAGCCCGGTGACCGGAAGAATCTTGCAGTTGAAATGTTCAAGGTCGGAAGTGCGTCCTTGTAATGAGCAGTAAATTGTCAGAAAGCGTTTGAACTGTTTGAAGAATGACTCCACCCGCTCGAAAGATGCTGACAGAACGATATGGATATGGTTGCTCATAAGAGCGAATGCCAGTATCCTGACATCGGGGAAGGAGCTTGCGCAGATGGCCATAATGG
>JAZRXV010000064.1:0-16215 GCA_045600405.1 Candidatus Cryptobacteroides sp. | reverse complement strand
ATTATGTTATGAATATTAAATGCTCGACAAACCCCACTGATAAACAGTGGCAAGTTATCGAAAAAGTCATTAATCCGCAAGAAAGAGCAAGAAAAACATTCACTTCGTGACGTCATGAACGCTATCTTTTACATCACGGTGGCGACTTCTTCCGAGAGAGTTCGGTCCGTGGCAGACCGTCTGTTTCCACTTCCGGAAATGGAAGCTGGAGGGTGTGTTTGAAGATATCATTGGACTCTTGGAGATTGTACTCCGTCCTGACGAATGCCCGACCAAGTTCCCTGTGCTTCCCAAACGATGGAAAGTGGAACGTTCGTTCGCCAGATTGGAGAACTTCAGACGCCTGAGCATCGACTATGAGTTTCTCTGACCCTGTATAATTGTCCGGTCATATTGACCATATACGCCTTGTGGCAGAGACTGTCCACCAACGCAGAACATAGGACTTTGTCCTTGAAGATCTTCTCCCATCTTGTGAATGGAAGGTCTATTGTTTGATGTCCATAGAAATCATTGATTTTGGATTTGCTTAGAGAAAAGCTAAAGCTCTTATTTTCCGGGGGAATTTTCAATTACTATATATAGTCTTCTTGTTCCCGTCAATTTCCTTACAGGAATGGCCTGTTAGTGGGAAGTCTCCACTGGTAGCCTGTCCTATTGATGTAAAGGATAGTGTTCATGACGTCACGAAGTGAATGTTTTTCTTGCTCTTTCTTGCGGATTAATGACTTTTTCGATAACTTGCCACTGTTTATCAGTGGGGTTTGTCGAGCATTTAATATTCATAACATAATCGGTTGAGTTCCATTAAGTTGCAAATTTCGACCAATCTATTGATTTTCAATAAATTATGCGTCTATTTAACATTATTTTTGATTCATTTCAAAACAACCTCTAAATGGAAAAAGAATCTTTGGTTTTTGGAGAGGATTGTATCCTTGCCATAAGGAACGCGATATTCAATTACTCTCTTTCGCACGAGTCATTCACCATTCGCACTATAGCTGAACTGGCGGGTTACAGTACGACAACTGTGGCCAAATTTGTCAATTCCATGAAGGACAAGGGCGCGTTTGTCGTCATGCCGGGTGAGGACAGCAACAAAAAAGGCAGAAAAGCCATATCTTATGCCATCAAATTCAACCCGAATTATTTCTTGGGCGTTGATGTACTGCATTCCGGCATAACGTTCGGCCTGATGAATATGAATGGGACGATGGCCCGCACTGACGCATTCAGCAATACGGCTGTCAAGTTGGATGACAGTTTTGCGGATGTAATCAGTGGGGAAGTGACAAAATATATCGATTCTCTCCCGGATATCAACTTTGAAAATATCTTTGGAATAAGTGTCAATATCCGAGGAGCTGTCGCAAGGAATACTGCTGAAAGGATAACCGAAAAACTGGGGATTCCTTCGTCGATAGAAAATAACACCAACGCAATGGCGTATTGTGAATATACGTCACTTAACCTTGAGACAAGCAATCTTCTGTTCGTTCATTTCGGTTGGGGGCTTGGCCTTGGGATAATCATCAATCGTCAGTTGTTTCATGGCAGCCATCGGACTGCGGGTGAAATCGGACACATGCCGATATACAACAACAATATTCTGTGCCATTGTGGAAAGAAAGGATGTTTGGAAACTGAAGTGTCGATTTCCGCTATCATAAGAAAGGTAACGGATAAGATTTCCTCGGGGCAGACTTCTATTCTCTCAAAAGCGGTGTTGGCGGGGGAAGAGATTACAATAGACAATCTGATTGAAGGATTGAGGCAGGAAGACCCTCTTTGCATGGATGCCGCGTCATTTGCTGCTCAGGAATTGGGAAAGCATCTTGCCGGGATTGCTGGATTGCTGGATCCTGACAGTATAATTATTGCCGGTCCGATGTCTCTCCTGCCTGATTATTGTTTCATGGATCATGTAAAGTTGGCGTTCAACCGACACAGGCCGAAATTCTTGAAGCATGAAATAAGTATAAGCAGTTCGACGATGGGAGAGGATTCGGCGGTCATCGGTGCTTGCCTCATTGCAAGAGACACATCCTCAATAGACCGTCAACCGGAGCAGGCGTCAAGAACGGAAAAGGTGATGAATGTTCCGTTCGTTGAGAACCTTGAAAAAATGGACGAGGTGCAGATTGAATCTGTCCTTGTCAGAAACACATCCGGGGCCGTGATAGATGTTGTCAATTGGCCGCAGCTGTACCCTTATGCGCCACAGTGTCTTGTGCGCCTCGTACGTAGCAGAAACTGTTTTGCAATTTCTTTCACCGTCAGTGGGATGGACCTGCGCGCTACAGAAATGGAAGATAACGGACGCTCTTGGGAAGACAGTTGCTGCGAGTTTTATTTGTCACCTGGTGGCGACAAATATTACAACATTGAAATAAACTGCATAGGGGCCATCAGGATTGGAGTGGGCGTTGAGAGAAACAATCGTACTCTTTTGGATGTTGCAGAAATCGCTAAAGTAAAGCGTTGGAGTTCCCTTGAGAAAAAACGCTATGAAATTGAAGGAGGAAACTTTCATTGGAGTGTCACAGCATTGATCCCGTTTTCGGTCATAGGTTTGAATCCTAATAAACTGCCAGATGAAATCAGAGGTAATTTTTATAAATGTGGAGATCGTACCGCTCACCCTCATTTCGTTTCCTGGAATCCGATATCTTCCGAAAAGCCGGACTTCCATTGCCCTGAATTCTTTGGCAGGCTTCTGCTGAAATGACCTGCCCATCCGGAAACGGGCCGGTTCTAATAAAAAATAATAAGAAAATGAAAAAGTTATTGTTCGCATCAGCCATAGCGCTTGCAGTCCTTTCTTCCTGTATGAAAGAAGATTATACCAACAAGAATGTCAAATGTGAAGTCACCACTCTCAGCGTTGGCGATGTCTCGCTTGATGACTTCACCCTCAATGCTTCATTCGTCATCAGCGGCAAGGGTGATATCTTATGCCGGTACGGTATTGCGCTGGGAGATACGTCCGGGGCTGATCAGTACGTTACCGAATATGTGACTGTAAGTGCCCCCGGGAAATATACATATTCTTATAAATGGGGGAACAACCGTCCGTTATTGCCGTCAGTCCCTGTTTATATTTTCCAGCCCGGCTCGACCGTATATTATCGTGCCTTCGTCGAAATCCTTAACGCGGACGGGGACTCGAAGTACGTTTACGGAGAGACAAAGTCCTTCACCTTGCCGGAAGAGCAGTAATTCCGTGTATGAGAATTAAAGGAAATTTGCGTTTTTTTTCTAACTTTCGGGACTGAAACTGATTCCCAATAAATATGAAGAAAATTCTTATCATTTTGACCCTCGCTGCTATAGCGGCAGTCGGGTGCGGCCCTAAGGACAATACCCTTACCAAGGCCGAGATCGAGGATGGATGGACATTGCTTTTCGATGGCAATGACCTCTCCCAGTGGAAAGATTACAACGGTACTGAACTGACCAACGGATGGAAGGCTGTGGACGGTTGCATCCAGGCTCCAGGCGACGGATCCGACGGTTCCGGCTATATCGTCACAAAGAAGAAGTATGCTGACTTCGAACTATCATGGGACTGGAAACTCACCCCTGGCGGCAACAGCGGTATGATCTACCATGTCATCGAGGCCCCATATTTCAAGGTTCCTTATGTCACCGGACCTGAGTATCAGCTTATTGATAATGAGGGTTGGGAGGAGCGCAACGCTCCTGAAAAGCTTGAGGAGTGGCAGAAACTCGGTGTGGACTATGCCATGCATCTTCCTGACTACAGCAAGATGAACGTGAAGCCTGTAGGAAAATGGAACAATTCCAAGATCGTTTTCGACAACGGTCATGTTGAGCACTGGCTCAATGGCCAGAAGATTCTCGAGTTCGAGTGCTGGACCGATGAGTGGTTCGAGCTCAAGAACTCCGGCAAATGGGCCAATGCACCGGAGTACGGCCTTGCACGCGAGGGACTCATCTGCCTTCAGGACCATGGCGATCCCGCTTCATTCAAGAACATCAAGATCAAGGAGCTCCCTCACAAGGGTGGCCAGAAGGATGTCCTCTACAACGGCAAGGATCTCAAGGGCTGGGAGCTTTTCGGAGATATGAAGGTTTCTGTTGACGAGGAAGGCAATCTTCTTACCGAAAACGGAGATGACCGCAAGTACGGTTATTTCTGCACCCGTAAATATTACAAGGACTTCGATCTCACGGTCGAGTTCAAGGAGGCTTCGAACGGCAATTCAGGTCTTTTCTTCCATTCATACATCCAGGGCTTCAATACCGTTTGCGGCTGGCAGTGCGAGGTTGCTCCAAAGGGCAACGATACCGGCGGTATCTATGAGTCATACGGCCGAGGCTGGCTCTATCAGATTCCTGACGAGAAGGAGGAGATACTCAAGCCTACCGACTGGAACACTCTCCGTCTCCGTGTCGAGGGCAATCATGTCCAGACCTGGCTCAACGGTGAGCCTATGACTGACCTCGAGGATGAACTTATCGGTAGTGTCGGAGGCCGTCTCATGCTTCAGATGCATGACGGTAATGATATCAAGGTGTTCTGGAGGAACTTCAATATCGTCGAGCTCTAAAGGATCCGGATAACAGATGAGAGGATGACCGAAGTCAATATGACTTGAGGTCATCCTCTTCTTCTTTTCTCTGCGTTTTCAGATGTTGTTAGTTACCAACTATTTACAAAACGGCCTATGTTCCATAGTACACCAGTTGTTTTGTAATTGCTTGAAGATGAGTTGTTTCTGAAAACGCATCTTTGTGATTGGTGCCGCTTTGTATTTGCGGAGGACGGAACACCGCTCCTAACGTCACTTTATGACGATTATCGCTGACTGCTCCTGTTGTCCTCGGACAAAACTGATATTTGCGGAACCGAGCCATCGGTTTTTCTCGGTTTGGGAGAAGAGGTCCTCCATGCCTTTGACGGATGCTCCGTTCATCGAACGCAGTACATCTCCGTCCTGAAGGCCTGCCGTTGCGGCTGCAGAGCCGTCTTCAACCTTGATGACAATGACTCCATTTTCATCCGGGAGGCCGTATGCCGAGCGGTCGCCCAGACCGGAAACGGCCCGTACGGAAGCTCCCATCCAGCTGTATGTCTTTGTCTTGTCGTTGGCGTCAATGACGATGGGGGTAGGGAAGGCGGGGACTTCAGCCATGGCTTTCAGCCTTGGTGACGTGACGCCGAACCTGTCCATCGGGATGTTCCCGAAGCCGATCTTGAATGCTTCGCTTCCCTCCATCAGCGTGTAATCACCCCGGGACGGGTCCTTGAAAATCAGCTGTCCTGCTATACTGTTGCTGTCGGTCCCGTCCTCACGGGCTTTTCCAAGGGCTGCGTCCGATGCGAAAAAGTTGTAGTCCACGAACTTGCCCCAGCCGTTGAGTGAGATAGGGAAATAGTTCTTCATCCACACATTGCGCATAATGACATCTCCGCTTTGCCGGAACCAGACATGTGGGTGGAAGGAATTGTTTATCACCAGGTTGTTCTCGACCGTGCGGTTGAATCCTTCACGCAGCTTGATGCCGCCGCTGAGACAGAGGTTGCCGTAGATATGATAGTTGGAACTGCCGTCGTCCAGGTCTATGTCCCATCCGTGGTCGCAGCGGAAGCGGTTGTAGCGTATCGTAGTGGTGTATATCGCGTCCAGCAGGATGAGTTCCGGATGCTCCGAGACGAGATTGTCCATGGCATTGCGGTCGGGAAGCCAGAAACGGTCGCGTCCCCAGGAATTGAACGCCCCGTGGTCGCCTGTCTCAAGGACCGTGTTGAAAACGTCATTGTACTCGAGGATGTGTCCTCCGAAAGATCCGTCACCTATGTTGAGGCCGGCGCGCGGTATGTCGTATATGCTGTTGTGGCGTACCGTGATGTGCGATGCGACCTGGATCTCGACACCGGCTACCTGCTTTTCCAGCTGTCCCAGATCGTGGATAAGGTTGTCCTCGACTAGACACTCCCTCGGATAGAGATTGTTCGCCGGTCCCGGGACCTTGTCCAATTCTTCATACGGGACCGAATTGTCGTACACGAACGAGCCGGAGCGTACGGCGGAAGTCTCTCCGACGAGGCATATGGCGCTGCCTCCAACGTCGTGGATATGGTTGCCTGTGACCTTGTCGCCCAGGGCATAGCCGCTGATGAATATTGCGTTGCCTCCAAGATCCGTGAACTCGCAATCCCTGATTGTGCAGTATTCTGTCCCAACAAGGGTCAGGACTCCCTTCCGCAGAATGCCCCAGTCGCTCCTGAGAAGCATCTCGTACGGCTCCTTGAACATCCTCTCGGTACCTGCGAAGCAAAGTCCCTGTATCGTGACATTGCGGACAGGGGCGGTATCGGTGCCTTCTATATGGAGTATTTCTGCAATCACTGCCGCCTGGACTGTCTCACCGCGAGGGTCTTCGCCCTCGAGAGGGTAGTAGTAGAGCATTTTCTCATGCCTGTCCCAGAACCATTCGCCCGGAGAGTCAAGTTCCTCGCGGATGTTCTCGACAAACAGTTTATCATCATGCAGTCCGTATGGTCTGGTCACCTGCCAGCCGCCTTCATAGGTGATTTCTCCGCTGTTTTTCCCGGTGATGATGTAGTGCTGGCTGCCCCATGAATGGCGGTGGAGGGAGTGGATGTAGCCTCCTTCCGGATTCTTCCATCCCTTCACCCTTTCCGGGCTCAGAGCGTCAGCGGAAACGCCTCCCCATAGGCCTTCTCCGCTCCAGTTGGGGTAGCGTGCGAGTATGCGTTTTTCACCATTTATGTACAATTGGTCCGGAGCGGTTTCGCATGGAGCCTTCCACAGACCTTTCTTGCCTTTCTGCCAGTTGAGCGACAGGGTCTTCAGTCCGCAGAGGGAGACATTTTCACCATTGTAACCTGTGATGGTGAGCATACCCTTCCCGATGCGCTCCGGGCTGATGGTCTCGGCATTTTCGAAGAGGTAGGTCCCTCTGCGCATGGCAATTATGACGTCTCCGTCAATCTTCCCGGCGGCGTCCAGTGCCGCCCCCAGAGTGCCAAGTGGATCGGCCATTGTGCCTGCGGCAGAATCGTTCCCCGAAGGAGAAACGAATATTGTCGTCTGCGCTGATGCGCTCAGTGATGAGATGATGATTGCGGCCAATGCCGCTGTGCACGCCTTCCGGATGGTTGAATTAAACGTTTCCATCGGTATTGCTATTTGACGTATAGAACGTATTCCGAATTCCACTCCGGATGGTTATTGCTGACAGCCTTGATTGTGATCTCTCCGGAAAGTGTCTCCGGGGCGATGACTTCCAGGCTTGCACTTCCCTTTGAATTGGACCATGACATTGTCTCAGGATAGGCCCAGTCGAGATGCTGGATGAGTTCCCCGTCCGCATAAACCTCCAACCGTGCTTCTCCGGGGGCGATGATATTCCCTGAGTCGTTGAGCAGGAATGTGTCAAGCGTTATAGTGTCTCCCGGGTGCCAGCGGAGGCTGCGGTATGCTACCGAAAGCAGGGTAGGGCGCAGGGCCTCCTTCACCTTGTAGTAGGATGGACGTCTGTGGTCAGGGTAATTCACCAGACCATTGCCCGCAAGAGTCGCCCATGGCTCATTGTAGCACCAGTTAATCGCCAGGGATGTGTGCGGCCATTTCTGCCTTGCAAGCTCGAATACTGACCGGTAACAGTTGCCCTGGACTTCATTCGAGTCCTCAGTACCTTTGATGAAATCATGGCTGTAATCTCGTCCTGTCACTTTTTCCAGGATCGCGAAATCTCCCCATCTGTGAGCATGCCGTGTTGTCCAGACATCTGTCTCCATAGGCTTTGCCAGATCTTCTCCGCTGACTATCTGCTTGATATAATCGTATTCCGAGATGCTTCCGCAACCGAATTCCGTATATCCGAGATAATCGGATTGGTATACCTGGGTCACGAGTTCCCCGTCTCCGTCTATTACTCTGTAGCCTCCGTGACGTATGCCGTGCTGAGGGGAGGTGTGCCAGTATGGGGTGTCCGGATCATAAGCCAGGGTCTGGCTGTCAAGCAGCCTGAGCGCCTTGGACTGGTATGACATACTGCCCCATTTGCCGGCGCTCCAACTGCAGAACAGTTCGTTTCCTCCGCACCAGAGCACGAGGCACGCGTGGGTCCTGAGTTGCTTGATTATGGCTTCACTTTCCTGTGCGAGAATGTCGAGATAAGGCTTGTCTTCACTGTAGGCGGCACAGGATAGAGGAAATTCCTGCCATATCATGATCCCGATTTCGTCACACATGTCATAAAACCAGTCCGGTTGGATGTAGCTGCCGCCCCAGAGACGGAGTATGTTCATGTTGCACTCCTTGAGATATGTGAGCAAAGTCCTTATCCTTTCGGGATCCACCATGCTCCTGCACATCTCCGAAGGTACCCAGTTGCTTCCTTTCGCAAAAATTTTCCTTCCGTTTATCTGTAGCGTGGCCGGTATGGATACATCTACTCCGTCGGCCCTGACGCCTGCGTTCGCTACCATCTTCACCTGCCTGAAAGATATGTTGCGGCTAAGGGTCTCCGTAACTTTCCCGTCCTTCAGGACGCTGAGCTGCAATTTGTACACAGGCTGGCTGCCGTGGTTATGCGGCCACCATAACTCGGGATTCTGAAGAGTTATGTGTTTTGAAGCCTCTCCCTCAGTGTTGAATATCTCGCTGCAGACGGAATCCCCTCCGGGAGCGAATAATTCAGCTTTCAGGCTGCATGGTCCTGATACGGAGTAATCTATGGCGATATCGGCGCTGCTGCAATTATTATCCAACCGGTACGAAAGATCCCAGTCCGTGATATGGATATGAGGACGGTATTCGACATATACCTCGTCCACGATGCCGAGGGTGATGAAACGCGGACACCAGTCCCATCCGTATGAGAATGCCGGCTTGCATGACTCGGCCGACTCGTTCCCTATTCCGGGCACGGGCTCGGTGCCTTCGACCTTGGGCGCGGGATGTATCCGTATTTCCACTGGCACTTCTTTCCCTTTGTATTCGCTCAGGTCTATCCGGACTCGGGTGAACATTCCCTCGTGCGACAATACAGTCTTTCCGTCTATCAATACGTCATACTCATACTCCACTCCATCCAGGCACAGGTAGGGGACTTCTCGGCCACGGGCAACCTTGATTGTCGTGAAATAATGCCAGAATCTGTCTTCCAATCCGTAGTAGCGTATCACGTTGTTCCCTTCATGGTAAGATGGTATGTCGAAAGCCTTTCCCCAGTCTATCTGGACACATCCCGGGACAGACGCAGTGATAGGAGTGCTCTGAGACCCATCAATGGTTTCCGAATAGGTGAGAGTCCATTCCCTTACCGGCTCTCTAAATGAATCGGCCTTGGCGGGAATTGCAAACAAGGCCGTTAAAGCGCTGACAAATGAAAGGCAACGTATCATATATGATTTCTCCGGATGTCTTAGAAATTGAAACTTTCGATCTTGAGTTGTCCCTTGCCCTGGATGATGCCTACATTCTCTTCGAACTCGGGCGTGGCGGAGTGCTTGTCCAGTGATTCCTGATCTTTCCAGGTCTCGATGATTGTGAACACATCGGGGCGGGTTGCGCTGGCAAATACATCGTAAGCGATGTTGCCTTCGTGTTTGCGTGATTTCTCGGTAAGGGTCTTGGCAGCATCGAGCGCTGCGTCGAAGCAGTCTTGGCTGTTGGCCTTGAAGAAGCAGTTCAGTCTGATCATTGTATGTTGTAATTAAGGGGTTATTCTGAATGGATGGTTGAAGTATCTAGAAAGCCCTGTCGATCGAACGGCCGAACTTCTTGAATCCTTTCTTGGTCTTTTTGGCTTTTTTCTTCACATCCTTCTTGACATCCTTGGCTTCGCGCTTGATATGCTTTTTTGTAAGCTTCGCGTCGTGTTTGATTTCCTTCCTGATTCCGTCAGTGGAAGCCGCCGGAGTTTCAGTTGCCGTTGCCGGTGCGCAGAGAAGAATGCTGAGGGAAGCAAATATCAAAGTGATCTTTTTCATTATAGTAAGTATTGGTTGTCCTTTCCGTTATCCTGGCTTTGACATTCCCGTCCGGCCAGCAAGGTAAATATACAGGTTCTGATTAGAATCTTATTCTGTGCCTGCCGCAGCCGTATGCCTTGCCGCATATTTCGGCGGTCACGCCAACCGGTAATGTGACGTCCATAACCCTCGAACCGCCTTTGCGCTCCCACGATACCTTGATCTCTCCGTACGGGGTGTTTTCACTGACATTCACCCAGTCTATCCCAATGGGTGTCTGGGGGTTGATTGCAATGCGCCTGAATCCGGGCTCCAGAGGGATTACGCCTCCAAGTGCCTGATAGAACCAGCTGCATATTCCGTTCATGCAGTTGTGCAGGTGTGTGCGCTTTCCGTGCCAGGACTCCCATATGCCGGTGGCTCCGTTCTCAAGCATATAAAGGTATCCCGGATAGTCCGTCTGCTTGAGCATCCTGTACATGAAGTCGGCGGATCCGCTGAGAGCGGCCCATTCTGACAGCACGGACACACCGACGAGCCCCACGCCCAAGTGGTTGTTGTGTCTGCTCTCAGTCTTTTGGAAGATAGATTCCTTCACCTGCTCGACCAGATCTTCGGGTACTGCTCCCACAAGCATTGGATATGCCATGTCTATCTGGCTTCCGGTACCGAAAGTAGTGCTCTCCGGATGGAAGAACTCCTCGTATATTCTCTTGTTGGTATAGGACAGCTTTTCAGCGAACATAAGGCTGTCATCCTTGTGTCCCAGATATCCTGCGGCCTCGGCCATGTCCCTGTAGCTCTGGCTCATAGCGCAGTTGCTGACGAGGTTGACCGTCTCCTCGGACGTTACGTCCACTCCGTTGGGCGCCAGCCAGTCCCCTATATACGAATCCTTTCTGAGAGGTGACTCCTCCCACCTGTACAGAAGGCCGTCCCGAGTGAACTTCCCTGCATATTCCAACCATTTCTTCATGGCAGTATAGCTCCTCTCCAGAGGGCGGGGGTCGCCGTAGTTCATGAATGTCCTCCAGGGGGCCTGCACTATGAACGAGCACCAGTACGGGCCGCCTCCGGCAAAATGGGGGGAGGGGGCTGTGTGGGGGAGGTTGCCGTTGTCATCCTGGGCATCCACCCATGCCCTTAGCCAGTTGATGTAGAGGGGGTCGGTATCGAACACTGTCTGGAGTGAGAGGGTTGAAGCGTTGCCGTCTCCGCCGTATCCGAGGCGCTCGAGATTGGCGCAGTCCACCATATATCCGTCGAACGCAAGGTTCTCCATAGTATAGACTACTGTATTGTGGATGGCATTCATCTGCGCGTCGGAGCATTCGAAGTCCGATATGCGTCTGTAGTCAGTACGTATGCGGTGAACCTTGATGTCCTCGGGCTTGGGCTCATATGGGACGTTTTCTATCATCACATACTGGAAGGCATGCTGGGTGAATCTGTCAGTGAAGGTGTCCTCCGCTTCTCCCGAAGCTATCAGTATATTGTGGAACCAGCTCACTCTCTGGCCGTTCTCGGGCTCCACGTCGGTGAAGCCTACGAACACCTCCTGTCCGGCGGGAAGTCCGCGGAGCGTGATGTCGGACAAGCCGTTGACCACGCGTCCCATATCCGCCAGCCAGGTGTCCTCGCCGTACTTGACAACGCTCCTGGCCAGGAAAGTCTCCTGGATTGTGCACGGTTCGCACATCTGAGGCACGGCCTCGACCGATATACTGACGGTGTCCACAGGATTCCACTCAAGTTTGTCAAGACAGGCTCCGGTGAATTCCTTGGGTACGAGAATCGCGTTTATCACTTCACCGGTATAGTCATCATGGATCCAGGTGCCTATGTCGCGGGTGCCGCCTTCGCGTCCGAGCCACTCTTCGTCCGTCATAACGGCCGTTCTGCCGTCGATGTCAAGCTCGGCGCTGACGGGACCTCCGTCGTATACTGAGTCGAAATGTTTCCTGTACCAGCCCGGGCTTGTCCAAAAGACTATGTCGTTTTCCCCTTCGCGTAGCATTCCGGTTACATCGTATGTCATTATGAGTGAATGCTTGCTCAGCTGGGAGACGGCAGGGGTCAGTACGGCTGCGGACACCTGCTCCCCGTTGAGGTACACTTCGTGGTATCCGAGGCTGTTGACGTGGAGCATTGCCTCCTTGAACCCTCCGTCCACGTTGAATTTCCTGCGCATCAAAGCGGAGCCCTTGCCTTCGGCGGCTCCGATGTACTTGCCTTTCATTCCGTTAAGTATGCCCACGCGGAACCCCTGTGCCGGGCTCCACTCGGAGACGGCATTTCCGTCCCAGACGCGTACCCTCCACCGGCAGGCCTGCCTGGAACCAAGTTCCCGGCCCGAGTACGGAACCATCACCTGGTCCGGGGATGCCACCTTCCCGCTCTGCCACAGGTCCGCCTGACCCGCCATCAGCAGGCTGTCCGAGCTCGCCACATGTATCTCATACGCTGTCTGACAAGCAGGCTTCCCGGATGAGATCTTCCAGCTGAAATGCGGGACCACCGAATCTATGCCCAGGGGCTCCACCAGCCCCTCGCATTTCATGTCATACACTTCCATGCATTTCGGAGCGCAAGCCTGTGCCGCCACAAGTATCGCTATCGCCAAACAGATGTTTTTTCTCATAATGCCCAAATATACGATTTTACTCTCAAACAAGTTCACGCCCAATGTGTCTTTGCTTATCTCGGACCAGTTTTCCATGCCGTGCTCTCCCTTTTCTCCCATCCTCCTCCCTGACTCAGACTCCGGAGAGTGATCTTCCGGCAGTGGAGGACGTCACCTTCGAGACGGTTCAGAAAACCGGAAAGTTGCTTATGATTACGGCCAAAAGCTTCCCTTTCGTTCCGAACGTGAATCGCCTGTGCAAAGCTCTTGGTACTACACGGGATTCCTTTATTAAGCATTCACCCGTCTGTCAAGGATGGGTTTTCACTGAAGGAAAAGCCGGAGAACCAGGAATCCAGTTTTCATTTCTTAATTGCGTAATTGCCCGCTGCGCGGCCACATCACCGGACCTCCGCGGGCCGTTGGGGATTTGTTCGCCTTCGGCTCACACATCCCTGTCGCATTAATCTTTTACCCAAGGAGAAGCGGGCCGTTGGCCCTTTTTGCTATAAATGGGAAGGCAAAGAGGATGACCTCTAAGTCCTTCTGGACTTTTTAGAGAGTCACCCTCTATGGAACCGGAATTATCAGCCGGGGGCGCGGCGCCTCGTAGTCTGCTTGGCTTTGGAGACGTAGACCTGGGCGCAACAGTCCGGGATCGGGAAGTCGAAGGCCTCGCAGATTTTCACCTGCGCTCCGACGAACGGAGTGACGAACTTCATCCTGCTATTATTCTATGCCGCTATCAATATGATTATAAGGTCTATGATAATGGTCGCGGGATAGAACGCTCCATCAACTAGAAGTATAATTCGACCCTCCCTTGCCTTTTCGCATTACAGATTCTCTTCTATTCGTTTCCAATAGAAGAAGGCTTCCAGACTCATCTTTTTTATACGATTCAACTTCGTGAGGTTCTGATTCCTGATGATTTCATCAACGAGAGCGTTATCCATCTCCGGTTTGTAATGCTGGACAGTATCACTTCCATGCATAAGGAGCTGCGACAGATATGCCACTTTGGAAGCGTCACGCACAGCCTTCTCCATCGTGTATTTCTCGATAATGATAAAACTGTCCACACGATGAGCGCCGTCAGTGAGATAATCATATTCCTGCCGTGAAAGACCACCGTGGAGACAGATGTTTAGAGCTGTGTTGAAAGCGTCTTCCAATACGTCATTGGCAGATAAAGAATCCAAGCCACGGTAGCCAAGTTCGATGGGAACGATATTCTGGAAAGTCTTACGCGCAATGGACAGATCATTGATACGGTCAAGGATGGAACTTACATCAAAGAGTTGTTTCATGATCTCCATCGAGAAGGGCTTATCGCCTTTGAAGAATGGAACTCCGGTGGTATGAGGGGCAAAGGCTGTGAGCTTGTCTCCGAGCATATCTTCCAAGCTGGGACAGCTAACCTTTACCGGCAGTCCTTCGGTCTTCAGCACCGGACTTTCGATAGGAAGCTCAACAATCTGATTGTAATCAATGTCTTCATATAGAACATCCAGGAGTATTTTATCATTAGGATGTCCGGAAGGATATGAGACCTCGTATTTGAACTCAGCATGGGATTTTGGAACATTAGTGCGGGAGAGCCGACTAATCTCTTTTACTTCCGTGAAACCATATTCTTCCGAATGTTTGCGGAGAAACTCCCGAATATCCAGATCAGGTTTGCACACAATGTCCACATCTATAGAGAGCCTCCTGGAACTGTTCAGATGGAGCATCAGGGCCGTGCCGCCTTTGAAAATGAAGGGACAGCCAGAAATCTTCAAAGATTCCAGCAAGGAAAAGGCACGAATGGCTTTCTCCAGAAGGGAGGTGTCTTTGATATTAGGATATTGTGAGCGCATGGATTCAATCCACTGAGTTGTACGGCTTTCTGGACTAATCATTGTTTGGTGAAATCAATATTGGAAAGGATCGTCTGGACGGTTGTTAACTCTCGGCGTCGGCGGGCATAACGCTGGAGTTTAGGTAGAGAAATATAGCAGTCATTCAAGACATTTTCGTAAATGGTGAAGACTTCGGATCCCTGCAAGTAGTTAAATTCCGGATTAACTGCGATGTCCACCAAAACCTTTTCGGCAGCAGGGACAGTTATCCCTTCTGCATTCTCCAGAGGAGATTCGGTAAATAGCGGGTTTACTACGATGCAATCCCGTCCAGAGCCATATTTGTAATAGTCCTCTTTGGTTGGACTCAAAAGAACCGCCACATCCGGATTTATTTCCCGAATGGCATCGAAGAAAGTCTGTAACAAGAATCGCTCGACATCAATGATAGTCATCTTGATATTCGGTACGTGAAGCATAAATGGCACAACGCATCCGGCATCCCAAACACAAAAGTCTGCCAACGGATATCTTGTCTTTAAATTGCGAGCCAAATCTGTTGTATCTGGCTGAGGCAGGAGCACCCATTTATATTTTCCCTCTTTAGGCAACGCATACTCTCCCCAGCCTACCTTGACCAGGCGACCCTTGGAAACAAGCCTGGCTAGTAGTGTATTCAAGCTGGCGTCATTTATCTCGTTATTAGTACGAAGATGCTCCACGAGTTCTTTCTTTTTGAAAGGACCGTGGTGAATCGTAGCAAAACTTAGAATATTGTCGCTGACCTGCATTTTCGTTTCTATTTAGCACAAAAGTAAAACATTGTCGGCATAAAATCAAGAAATGAGCCAAAATTGTTTCACTTTTGAAACTATATCCGTCGTTGTTCTGTTTGTTGTCTGGAAACTCGTACAAATAATATAAAAACCAGGGCCGCACCCCGGGGGCGCGGCCCTATGCTTCTGAGTATTTTGAGTTGCAGTTATTAATCAGAGACAGGACGGACAGGGAAGCCGCGGTAGCGGTTGAAGAGGCTCCAGCTGGCACTGCCACTATAGAAGTCCAGATAGTAAGCGCTACTGCTAAAGCTGTAGGAACAACTAGACCAATAGAGGCCGCCGGAGCCGGCATCGTGGAGCGGTGAGCCATTGCCGTAGCCGGCAACAGGAAGGAAGATTGAGTTGCCGCTGTAGTCACCCTTGCCGGTGAACTTATATCCGGCAACCGATTTCCCTTCATATTTTTTATCAGTCCCGTTGTACCACGTCAGGTCGCAATTGCACACAAGGGCATCGAATTCTGCTTCTGTCGGCATGTAGAACAAAACCAGCGCCCCGCGGGCGCTGGATAAAGGCTTTCAAGGATTTTCATTAGGACACCCCGCCCATGACCTCAGGGTCTTGGGCGGGGTGGATTCAATTATTTCACGTCTGTAATGAGGCGGACTGAGTGACCATTGAGGCGGGGCTCGTCGTAGTCAGGGACGACATCGCCGCTATTGAAGAACACGTAGTACGCGTAGCCTCTGTCGTAGGCAGAAGACGACCAATAGCAGCCGAGGACACCGACACGGCTGACACTGGAGCCACCGCGGTAGCCCGCAGCGGGAAGACAGACGAGGCCGGCAGCCTCGGCAGTAGCCCAAGCGGCAGCATTGTACGATGTTTCAATAGTCCCTGTGAAATCATCCGGTGCAAGAATCAGGCAATTCGCCTTTTCACATACTGTGACGCCATACTTATACTTACCCTTTCTGATAGTCTCATCGTTAT
>JAZRXV010000063.1:0-9337 GCA_045600405.1 Candidatus Cryptobacteroides sp. | reverse complement strand
ATGTAAGCCGGACCCCAGGTCTTGCTGCCGTAGAGGCAGTTCTCGAAGGTGTTGCCCCGTATGGTCACGTCGCGTACACCGGACTGCTCGTACCAGTAGTTGCCGTCGCCTTCGAACAGGATCGCCGTACCAGGCACGTGGAAGTAATTATCTTCTATAACTACGTGGCCGCGCGAGCCGATAAGCAGACCGCGTGCCCGGTTGTTGCCGAAGCGGCAGCCCTTGATGAGGACGTCAGGATTGGCGTCTGCGTCGGCAAGCGCATCCTTTTCCTTGAAATGCTCCGGGATGTCCTCCTCGAATGTCACGAGGGAATATTCGCTGTTGTATTTTTCCACAGCCTTGACCTTCAGCGTGTCGTAGGTCATCATATTGTTGTGGTCCACGAGTTCGAGGGACATGCCCGGACGGGCGAAGTCCATGCCGTAGTTGGACCAAAGTACAAGCTGGTTGCCGGACACCTTCTTCTGCGCGACGGAATACCATCCGTGGATGTTGGTGGCATCGTCCTTCTGGTTCGTGAAGGTGCAGTCTGTCATTCTGATGAAGCCCTTGCAGTTGATGAAGTGGGTCGCGTCCGCCGTGATGCTGATCATGCGGTCCTTTCCAGGGGACGGGACGACCTGGACATGATTGAGTTCGAGGTCCTTGGAGCGCTGGGCAATCACGCCCATGCCGCCGCAGTGCCATATGTTCACGTCCTTGAGGGTGAATCCTTCGCACCCGTCGAGGGTGAATGCAGGATTGATGCGGGCTGCGGCACCGAATACCAGGATGTTGCCCGGGGTGCCCTCGAAGCCATTTTCATAAATCCTGTAATTGCCGTTCGGGAGGGCTTCCGCCTGGAGCCCGTCGCCCCAGACCCAGTAGTCGTGGACATAATGGGCCACTTCCTTCTTCTCGGAGTCGAACTCCAACAGGTTTCCGTACGGATATGTCACGCCGGCCTTGTCCTTGAACACGAGGAGGCCCGACTGTATCTTGATGTCATAGTCGTCCGGGAACCTGACTTCCACCCAGTCCTTGCCTGTCGCGATGATTGTGCCTTCTGAATTGAAGGTGCGGGTATAATCGATATTCAGGCCGCTGATCGAGATGTCCGTACTGTTTTCGATATAGAACGGGGAAATGAATCCTGAGAAAAGCAATTGGGTGCCGTTACCTTCGATGGTGAGGCCATCCACCCCTTCGATATCGAAGGCGATGCGCTTCTCGCTCGGGTCATTGTTGCTGATGTGCTGGTACTTCTCGTAGCAGTATGTGTCCTTGATCGGAAGGGTTCCTCCCGGGAATACGAGGGTGCTTCCACCGCTCTTCAGGCATTCCTCAAGGGCTGCGCGGACGGCCGGATATGCGTCCCCGGCCAGCATTTCATCAGTAAGGTAATCCTGCACATACACGACTTTCGGAGCCTGGGTGCAGGCGGCTGCCATAATGGCGGCAAGGATAATGATTTCTTTTTTCATGTACTGTATGTAAATTCTTTCAAAAATAGTCAAAATCCTTGAAAGCAGCCCTCGGGCCGCTCCTGTTTTTTATCGCTGATCCTATGGGATCCTGAATCAAGTTCAGGATGACGTGTCCTTCGTCATTGCGGGCTCATTCCTTCGTCATTGCGGGCTCGACCCGCAATCTGTCCCTTCCCGTCATTGCGGGTTTGACCCGCAATCTGCTCCCTTCCCGTCATTGCGGGCTTGACCCGCAATCTGTCCCCTCCCGTCATTGCGGGCTCGACCCGCAATCTCATTGAGGATGCAAATGCACCAAATACAAGGTGTATATAGCAGATTTAACTTTTCTTAACCTAATTTTAGATATATTCTAAATAAATTCGCAAAATTTTGAATATAAAGGACTAAACTTAGCTATCTTTTTCTATGTTCAAGAGACGTGAAAAGTACATCAAACCGGCATGTGCGCTGAACCATCTGGATTTGGAAAGCACAATTCTTGCCGAATCGGTCAACAATAATTCCATGGTTTCTTCCGTGGGACAGGAGATAGGTGTTGACGTGACATTCGAAGCAGACGAGTTTGTCAATACCTCCTGGGAGACCGGCACCAATTAATTCCACGATTATGAAAAACTACAGATATTATATCGCAGTCCTGGCATGCGCGGTTCTTGCGTTGTCCGGGTGCAACAAGGAACCTGGGTTTACAACAGGCAAGGCCATCAAGTTCGGTGCGACCACTATGGCCGAGCCTTTGACTAAGACCGCATATGGGAATATCAAGACCGAGACGGTGTCAGGTGAGGAGAAAAGAACCCATCAGATGATTGACTGGGTTGAAGGAGACATCATCCGCATTACCTGCGCGCAGGCTTCGACCACGGAATCAGGGACATCGACCAGTGCTGATTACAAGACCTCTGCAGAGACAAAGACCGGCACAGAGTCCAGGGCGAATCTTTCTCTTGCTTCCAACAACGACAAGGGTCTCCGCTGGGGGAGTACTGAGGTCGCCCACACCTTCTACGGAGTGTATCCAAGTCCTTACGTGAAGAGCGGGGATTCCCTCACGGATGGCGGCAGCCTCACCGGCAGCATTCCTCAGAGCCAGCCTGTTACCGTCAGCGGTTCCGGGCCGTATGAAGCCAGTGTTGATATGACGAACCAGTACCTGGTTGCGAAGAGGACTGTGGCTGCTGGCAAGCAGAGTTTCGAGGATGGAGAAGTATTCCTGTATTTCACCCCTATCACGACAGCTATAGAGTTCGAGGTGACCAATGCCATGACTGAAGACCTTGCCATCAGCAGCATAGAACTGATTTCGACGAATTATAATCTTTCAGGTACCTTCACCACCTCGTTGACAGGCCTCACTGAGACCGGGGCTTCTTATTCCAACTATCCGACTGTCACTGCCGCCACCGGAGCCAAGAAGAATGCATCTGTTTCATTCGGCACCACCGGCCTGACCCTCGGCGCAAACGAGAAACTGACCTTCACAATATTCCTTCTTCCGGAATCAAACCTCAACGACCTGACATTTAGAATCAACAAGAAAGGTACCAATGAATACATCCAGACCAAACTTGCCAGATCGGAAACCGAATACTTGACCTTCACCCGCTGCAAGAAGCACTTTGTCAAGGGCCTTCTTGCTGACGAAGGCGTGAAGTGGATGCTGGATTTCGCTGCTGATGTGGTTTCGTGGACTGAAGGTTACTCTGAGGATAGTGAGATTTATGACCAGAACAACTATACTTTCGAGGTCAACGGTTCTTCCGACTGGTCAAGCCTGCTGTACAACAACACTAACAGCACCCTTTCACAGACCCTCACAGTCAAGAGCTATACTTCTCCGAAAGAAGATGGCACCAAAGTAACCGCAGTCCCGTTTGATGCATCCTATTCCGTTGACGGCGGCCTGACCTGGAGCAGCTTCGACGCAGCCACATCCGGATCTGCCAAAAACGGCCTGTACGGTCTTGCCGGCACCGGCAATGCGGGAAGCACAACCGGTCTGGACTACACCCTCACTGCAGCGTCCCGCACTGCCTCTCAGCCGGGTTCTCACGAGTACTGGGTAGGAGAACACGGTGACTGGTCTCCGGAAGACTGGACGGATCCCGATGATATTATAAGCTTGAATCAATACAATTTCATTACCGACGATCCTAATGTGTTCAAGGAGAATACTGCTAACTGCTACATAATCCGCCACGCTGGTAAATACTGCATCCCTATGGTTTACGGAAACGGACAGATGAATGGTTCGAAGAACAGGAAGGCATACTGGTTCGGAAACCAGGCTTCAGATGCCTTGGAGAATTGCTTGAATTACAAAGGCGACCCGATAATAAATCCTATCATAGCTGAGGACCTTGGAATCGTTACTGATTATGGAACAGACGGCAGTAAAGAGACTCTTTCTTCACAGGTCAACAGGACTCTCGGTGAATTCTCCGCCGTAGTATTATGGTCAGACGCCAGCGCTGTGATCAAGAATGTGGAAATTATTGCTGCTCCAGGGTTCAGCTGGAACGGATATTACCATGCTACACATGGAATCTATTTTGAGGTCGATCCAAATACGGTATGCCAGTGCAATGCGGTCATCGCACTGAAGGATGCCTCTACCGGCCTGATAATATGGAGCTGGCACATCTGGATCACCAACAATCCTGCTGTAGGAAACCCTGTATATGAGACAGTCATGGATAACGGAAGGATTGTAGATTACTTCCCAATGCCGGCAATTGGCTATAAGGACGGAACCGTTTATTTCGGAAGGCCTAAGACGCTTCTCAAACTGCGCCAGCAGCGTTCCGGAAAGGAAATATTGTTCACCGTCAACCAGACTGACGTGAGCGAAGGCTCCAGCGTTATGTATTACCAGCACGGACGGAAGGATCCGTTCAGTGCCACAGCCACTTTCGGCACAATGCCTTCAGGCGACGCCGTCGTCAATGCGTCAAAGGCACCGTCAACGCCTTTCGCTTCCTGGAATGACGGGGGATACTCAAACCTGTGGTCAGGAGCATATTCAACACTTGGAAGCCTGGTGTATGTCCAGGACGCTATGCGCAAGACCATTTACGACCCGTCTCCAAGAGGATTCATCGTGCCTGTGCAGACAGCCTTCGCACCGTTTACGTCTGATACACGCATATTGGGAGGATTCGCGAACGGTTATACTTTCAAACTCAGCGACGAGGACAAGGAAGGTGCCTTCTTCGGTGCCTACGGCTACAAGACCTCAGGCTCTGCCGTAACAGGCAGCGGAACCAAAGGAATGTTCTGGACCTCTGTCCCGGAATCATCTTCGAACGGAGGCGCGTTCGAGTTCAACTCATCTTCTGTTTCTCTTCCAGTGGATATTCCTCTTTCAGCCGCTTGCCCTGTAAGGCCGGTCACAGACCCTAATTTTGCACAATAAGACATAAGGCCATGAAACATATTGAGAATACAATTATCGCATTATCAAGCGCTTTCGCCCTCCTGCTTGCAACTGCCTGTAACAAGATAGATTTTGTACCAGAAGGCATCAAGAATATGGGCTTTGATGCTCAGGTGGTTTCAACTCCGATGTCCGAGGATGATGTGCAGACCAAGACGCAACCCGGAAATTCACCTGCCCCGGAGTGCTTCCTCACAGACGAAAGTGGTACAATCAGCCTTCCTGTGACCTGCGAAGTGATGGATGCGGTTGACGCTCCGGCCACCAAGGGAACATTGATAAACTATAATGACAATCCGGACTACCAGGACAATGCTCTTTCAGGATACCTGACCGAGTTCAAGGCATATGCCTACAAAGGAACTGAAGTGTTCTTCACCAAAGCCACTGGCAATTGCGAAACGGTGACTTATTCTTCCAGCAAATGGAGTTCCGCCAATACCTATAAATGGCCGGAGGATACTGAACTTCAGATTCTTGCATATGCCAATGCACCCTCAGACAACATCTCAATCTTATGTACTAAGATCGACGGTAAAATGGCAGAGCGCTTTGAATATTCAATACCAGAGAAAGCTTCCGACCAGAACGACATTCTTTTAGGTGCTTATATCGGCAAAGGTGACAGGTCAGTAACTGACGTTGCCACCGCACCTATAGAGTTCCAGCATCCTCTTACCTGTGTGAGGATAAAGATTGCGTCTTCAGAGTTGGCAAAACTCGGTGCAATCAAGAAAATAAGCCTGATCGGGGTGATGGAAAAGTATTCCTATACTTTGAAATATGATGGAACAGGAGATGGCTCCGCTTTCTCAGGCAGTGGTTATAATCGTACCGTTTATCAGGACAAGGCCGGAGGTCTTGACATTGATACAAACGGCTACATTGGTGTCCCTTTCATCATAGCCCCCCAGAATATAGAATCTTATCCTGTATCGCTTAAGGTTGAGACAGTTTCTGGTATGACGCTCTATGCAAGCCTTTCTGTTGTCGGGAATAATCTTGCTGCCGGCAAGGTCAATGTCTTCAATATTGGCTATGATAACAATGTCTATGTCTTCAACCTTTTAGGGGATTCCGATGTGTTGACATTCAAGAACACGACTAAGTCTGAAACGCAATCCGTTAAACTGGTGAGCTACAGGCATCCTCTCGGCGATTCGTCAGATTCCCAACCTGTTGCATTTAAGGCGGAATACTCATTAAATGACGGAGCAACTTGGACTCTAATCGATAATACTCCGTTTGCTTCCCTATCAGGATTCTTCGAAGAAAACGATGGCTGCGTAACCCCGACTGATTACAGCCTTATAGCTTCAGCGCGAACGACATATATACCAGACCCTGACAGCCATTTCAAATGGGAAGACGAAGCCTACGGCTCTATGCTGGACCTGTCAACGGTCGATGCTAACGGTGACGCTGTGGCCGGAGGTGCAAACTCGGCCAACTGCTATGTGATACACCATCCGGGCGAATATAAATTCCCACTGGTCTATGGCAATGCCCTTCAGAACGGCTCTATCAATTCTTCATCATATCATACTTCAAATACCGGCGAACATATTCTTAGCACCTTCCTGAACTGTTATGGGGAAGAAATAAAAAGCGGTTACATCCTGACTGACCTTAGCCTTAATGGCCATACAATCAATCCTAAAGCCTGCCTGCTGTGGCAGGACGCATGGGAAGGTAAAATCGGGACCAATCCTGGTGTCGGTTTTATAACCGAAGTCGGTATTGACGGCAACTACATTACCTTCAAGACCGCGACAGGGACAAATCTTTTAGAAAGTAATGCAATGATAGCCCTGTATGATGAGAATGGCTCCAATAACCAGTATGACGAAGGAGTCGATCAGATTTTGTGGAGCTGGCACATCTGGGCATCAGAGGCTGGTTTTAGTACTTCATTTTGTACGAAATCTTCTAATGGATTTGAGTTTGCTCCCGTTAATGTTGGATTCTGTAAAGGACGCAAAGTCATTTACAAGGTTGACCAAGATGACTATAAACAGGTTTTCGTCCGGCTCACACAACTTCAGGGCCATGCAGCTCCTATTATTATTATGATTAGCCAACCTGATGTAGCCGGGGTAAGACCTGCCGACTGTTCGCTTTTCCAGACTTGGAGGAAAGACCCTATCAGGTCCGCAATTAAAGGTGGCGTAAAAGACTGTTATACATTTGATGGTACAATAATCCCAAAAACAGCATCGCTTGATATTCCAACCGGATTTACAGTGGCGGAAGCCCTTGCGACTGAAATTAGTCACCCTGACCGTATGATCAAATATCCTGGAAGTAATAAGGTTTTGGATATATATAATCTCTGGTCAATGTCGAACGAGAACAGGAACTCAAAGGATATTAACGAAGATAATATGAAGACAATATATGATCCTAGTCCTGTAGGTTTCAAGGTGCCAGCATGGCAGGCATTCTCGGAATTTGACGTTGATAAAGTGTATGCGGATGCCAGACCTGATATGGAAGTTTCTGTATTTGGAGAAGTTGAGTTCTATTATGCTTATTATTTCTATAATTGGTCAGTTTCCTCCATGAGCAATTCTCCATACCTTACTGCTAGTGTATTCGAGTCTTTACATATGTTAGCTTGTCCTTTGTTTCAACCAAGATCCAAAAATATTTCTGTTGGATATGGCGTTCAATCCGCCTACCCTCTGCTCCCGGTGCGAGACATAGTATTGTAACCTTGCCGCTACATTATGGACATTATGGCTTCGCTGTAAATGAACTACATTCCCAGGACAGTGCATTCGGTAATGATTATGCCGTCGAGGTAGTATATAACATCGCATTCACAATCAATTTTTATATAATTATATGAAAGAACTTATCTCAAAGATCAGCGCACAGATCGAAGCGATCCAGGCTGACATCAACAAGACCGACAACAAATCCGCAATGGCAAGGGTAAGGATGGCAACCCTCGAGCTCGAGAAGCTCGGCAAGGAGTACCGTAAGGCATCCGTCGCCGCAGCCAAGGCTATGAAGACAAAGTAAGCAGTTCAGAATAGTTTTTTAGTACGCAGTCCGCGACAGGGGAGACCCTGCCGCGGACTGTTTTCGTGCCCTCCTGTCATTGCGGGCCATCTTTCGTCATTGCGGACTATCTTTCGTCATTGCGGGCCATCTTTCGTCATTGCGGGCCATCTTTCGTCATTGCGGGCTTGACCCGCAATCTGTTGCCGGGATGCTGAATCAAGTTCAGCATGACGTTCCAATGCGTCCTTGCGGGCTCACTCCCCGTCATTGCGGACTCGATCCGCAATCTCTGCTGGGGATGCCGGATCAGGTCCGGCATGACGTTCCAATGCGTCATCGAGGACTCATTCCCCGTCATTGCAGGCCTGATCCGCAATCTGTTGCCGGGATGCTGAATCAAGTTCAGCATGACGTTCCAATGCGTCATCGAGGACTCATTCCCCGTCCTCGCGGACTCATTCCCCGTCCTTGCGGGCTCATTTGTTGTCATTGCGGACTTGATCCGCAATCTGCTCCCTGGTGAGCCCGGTGCACTGGCAGATGATGTCAATGGGCACACCCGCTGCCTTGAACTTCTGCGCGGCTTCGAGATTGGCCTCAGCCTTTCCTTCGGCAATTCCCTGAGCTACGCCCTTGGCAATTCCTTGTTCCATGCCCTGTTCCATACCCTGTTCCATGCCCTGTTTCATGCCTTGTTCCATGCCTTGTTCCATGCCCTGTTTCATGCCTTTCTCAAGGCCTTGTTTCATGCCATAGGCATATCCTTCCTCGGTGGCCTTCTTGGTGGCGCGCTTGACCATCATCTCGATGTAAGCTCTGGTATCTTCCTCTGTTGTCATTTCCTTGTCGTATCTGTGCTGTTCGTCATTGTCGAGGGTCCCGTAGTCCGCGGCCTTGAACAGCAGGTCCAGCCCGCTGTGCCCGTACTCCTGCTGGCGCTCCTCGCTGCTGCCGATGTCGCGCACCGCACGTAGGAAGAGCGTTCCTCCGGAATCCCCATCGTCCGGCAATTTAGGCAATTCCACAAAAATCTGCAAATAATTGTCATTCGTCACGATGTGGTCGTCGAGGCTCTGGAGCATGACCTTGGTGATGGCCTGCGGCCTGTCCTGGAACTGGACATAGTTGAGGATCCCGATGAAGTACACCTTCTGGAAGTCGTACTTCCACCGTGCGTGCGCCTGGTCGAGGATGGCCATCGAGGAGTAGGCGAGGGCTCGGTTCATGAAGAGCTCGGAGCCTGTGCGGTTCTGACATTCGACGATGACACGGGATCCGTCGGCGCACCCGCAGTAGAGGTCGAAGGTGGAGTAGGTGTCGATGTTGACCGTGTGGACGGGATCGAGCCGCTCGATCTCGGTGATGGTCCGATCATCGATGATGGAATTCAGGAGCTGGATGACAAGCGCGTCGTTCCCCT
>JAZRXV010000062.1:0-13972 GCA_045600405.1 Candidatus Cryptobacteroides sp. | reverse complement strand
CGTTCCTTCCCTCGCCATCCGCATCGCCCTGGACGAATGTACGAACGTTGATGAAGCGGTGGAAATGTTCAGAAAGCACAATTTCTTCGCTGACGGCGAAGATTCTCCCAACAATTACCATTTCCTGATTGCAGATGCCAGTGGCAAGTCCGTCGTGGTCGAGTACTACCGTCCCGGAGAGGAAGCCCCGGTCGAGGACCCAAAAGTCAGGGACTGGACTCTCAATGTGCTTGATGAAGACCACGTTACCAACTTCTACCTGACAGACGGCTGGCAACATCTCGGTGTCGGTCAGAACCGTTATGACATCATTCACAGCAGACTTCAGGAGAAGCAGCGCATCCTCACCGAAGACGAAGCGATGCAGTTGCTGCAGGATGTTCTCCAGCTTCTCAATCCAGAGGAAATAACCAGTAACACCCAATGGTCCGTGGTCTACAATCTTACAAAGAAGACTGCCACCGTCTGCGTGGACAAAGACTACGGGACCAGACTGCATTTCAAACTTTAACCGAAATGGAAGGCCCCGGCTCTTGCCAGCTACATTTCAAGCATATTGGGGCTCATCGATTCCTGCACCGGTCCCTTAGTAAATCTTCCCGCTGACAAGTCCGTCCAGAAGTCCGACATATCTTTCGATTATCGCCGCAACATACCGACCTCCCTTCTCAGCAGTGGCGGCCTTGGGATTTCCGACACCCGTATCGGAAGTCACCTTACACCAGTTGCGCGGAATCCATGCGACGCCTTCGTTAAGTGCATCAAGGGCAAATCTTTTCGCATCGCCGTCTCCGGCCAGCGACATATCCACAAATTCCGGATGGAAGAACAGCATCACCGAAGTCTCCTGCTCTCCGGCATGGTCATCCACTTCGGCATCGAAATACCCCTTGCGGGGCAGCACCTTATACCATTCGCTTTCGGCGATAAGGAAATCAGGATAGTCCACGGCCAGGTCCCGGATCATCCCCTTGAAACTGTTACCCCCGTGACCGTTGATTATGAGCAGTTTGTCGATGCCGCTGCGCACCAGTGCCCTGACTATGTCCGTCAGTATGGAGAACTGGGTGGCCTGGGATGCGTGCAGGCAGAACGGCAGAGATGTCTGCCCCGGATTCTGCGAGCCGAACGGCACCGCCGGAAGTACAGCAGCCTTTATGCCCTTCTTCCCGGCCGCTTCCGCTGCCAGAAGTGCTATCTCTCTGGATAAGATAAAGTCTGTTCCATACGGAAGATGACCGTTATGAGGCTCCGTGGTGCCCCATGGGAGTATCGCAATATCGTATGATGAGCTTTTGCTGACATCGCCCCATCGGGCGGTCGAAATATCTGCAGGATTATTCATCATAATATGTTTACATTGAAATTATGTCGAAGAAAACACGGTTCCTTGCCACAAAGCAAGCTCCTATGACACCGGCGTTGTCCCCCAGAACGGAAGGCAGTACAGAGACGTTTCTGCTTATGAGTTTGAGAGAATATTTCCTGATGGACGCGCTCATGGGATGGAAGAAATAATAAGTGGCGGCCCTGGAAAGTGTCCCGCCTATCATGATGCAGTCGGGATTGAAAAGATTGATGAAGCCGGCAAGATGGCGTCCGAGTTCGGAGCCGGTCTGCGACACCAGGTCCACGCATAATGGATCCTCTTTCTCCACAGCATGGAGTATGTCCTGTATGGTCAGAATCTCTCCCTTGAATACTTTTGACGAGAGCATAGACTGTTCCCCGCTCTTGATATGGCTGACCAGTTTCCGATAGATCGCACTTCCGGACACCTCTGTCTCGACGCAGCCTCTCTTGCCGCAATGGCAGATCACGTTGTTGTCATAGAAAGGCATGTGCCCGAACTCACCCGCATATCCGCTTGCACCATGAAGCTGCTTCCCATCCACGACTATCCCAAGTCCGAGACCCCATCCGATATTGACATACAGGAAATTCCTGACATTCTTGTCTTGGAGTGAAAGGAACTCGCCGTATGTCATGGCCTTGGTATCATTCTCGATAACCACTTTGCATCCGAACCTGCCGGAGAGGAAATCCGCAAGAGGAGTGTCTCCAAACTCCTCGAAATTGAAAATGGAGGCGCTCGTACCAAGAAAAGTGTTGACACGGCCTCCGATAGTGAAGCAGATGCTTGTTATGCCCACTCCTTCGCCGGTGATGAATTTCTCCACAGCAAGGCATACCTCCTCAAATTTGGAAAAAGTATTCTCGAATCGGAATGTATCGTCCGTCACAACCCTGATCATCCTGCCGGAAATATCCATCAGTCCTATGCTCAAAGAGGAATTCTTTATATCAACACCGACAAAATGCTTGGAATCCGGTCTGATGCCATACAGCAGGGGCCTTCTCCCGCGATGGTCGGTCTTCACGGTATCCTGAACTACAAGTATGTTGTCCTTCTGCATATCGAATACATACTTGGCAACAGTGGTTGCGCTGATACCGGTTTTCTCAACGATATCAGGTATGGTGAACGAGCCATAGTCCATCACATGGCGGAGCACTTCGTTCTTGACGAGACGCGAAATATTTTTTTCAATTTTCTGCGGCATAAAGAATTATTTATTCCAAAAATAAGATAAATCAAGTAACAATACCAAAGAAATCAACTTTAATTATCTTTTCTTTTGCAATAATCGTCAATCTAAATATCTTTGGAATCATGAACAGGATCATCCGCCTTTTCGCCGCCCTTGCCATCACTCAGGCCGCCGCTTCGTGCAGCAGCGCCGGCATTCCGGAAATGCCCGGAGCCGGAGTATCGGCGCACTACGCGGCTGAACTTGACGGGAAAGTCATTGTCGCCGGTGGTTGCAATTTCCCCGACAGGCCCCCATACGAAGGAGGCAGCAAAGCATTTTACGATGACATACTTATGCTCGGTTCCGACGGATGGGAAAAAATAGGCGTGCTCCCATGCACCTCGGCCTATGGAGCATACACATCGGATGGCAAGGTCCTCTATATCGCAGGAGGAGCCGACGGGAACGGAGCGCAGGACAGTTTCACAGCCATCACCCTTGACGGCAGCAAGCCCGTAATAAAGCGTTTGCCTTTCCTCCCGAAGGGAATGCAGCAGGGAGCGGCATCCTTTGATGACGGCAAGATATATGTAGCCGGCGGATTCGGTACTGAAGGGCCTAATAAAGACGTGCTCCGATATGACATATCACACGGGAACTGGGATATCGTGGCAACAATTCCGCAAGCCCTTGTGCAGCCGGTGATGACCGTCCATGGAGGAATCATTTACATCTGGGGAGGATACGACCCGGAGACAAGGAAAAGCGTCACCTGCGGATTCCGTTTCAAGGACGGAGTCTGGGATGTAATCCCCGGTGCCCCCGACGGAGGGACCATGGTCGGCTCCGCGTCGGTGAAAGACGGTGATTTCCTCTATATATCCGGTGGAGTGAACAATGAGATATTCGACCATGCGCTAACACTCGGGCCTGAGGAGACGGCAATATATCAATCACAACCCGTGGAATACTACCGTTTCAGAGAAAAAGTCTTCCGCTTCGATCTGAAGTCGGAGAGATGGTCCGACGCAGGAACATGGCATGATTCAGCACGCGCCGGTGCAGCCCTGATACTGAAGGACGGATATCTCATAAGCATGGGCGGAGAGATCAAGGCCTGCGTGAGGGATCCCCGCTCCTTCTCTTTCAAGCCGGGTCACAGACAATAATGGCATCACTAAAAAACGATTTCACATGAAAAGGATATTATTCACAATCCTGCTTGCGGCGTTCAATTTATCAGCATGGGCACAGGCCGTCATCCCTGCTCCGAAGGAAATGAACGTGGAGCGGGACGGAAAGGTGCGCATCACGGCGACCCGGGAACGCATCGACCGCAAATCAGACCTGCCCGACGAAGGCTATACCGTCCGCATCAGCGGCAACAAGGCAGTCCTGACATCCAAAACGGAGCAAGGTATGATCTGGGCACGTCAGACGCTGGCCCAGCTCCGCGATGAAGATGGGATGTATCCTCAGGTGAGCATCCGCGACTGGCCTGCATTCCCCATACGCGGGTTCATGCACGACACAGGCCGGAATTTCCGTCCCGTGGAACTGCTGAAAAAGGATCTCGACCTCTTCTCCTTCTACAAGCTCAATGTTTTCCATTGGCATCTGACGGACAATCCCGGCTGGCGTATCGAATGCAAGGCATATCCTCAGCTCAACGAACCGCAGAACATGAGGAAAGGAAGGAGCGAAGGCAGTTTCTACACCTATGATCAGATACGTGACATAATACGTTATGCGCACGAACGCGGCATCCAGGTAATTCCGGAAATCGACATGCCGGGCCATAGCGAATACTTCAAAAACACGTTCGGATTCGGAATGGCGACAGAAGAGGGCATGAAGGTTCTGGAGGCATGCCTGCGCGAATTTTTCGCAGAAATACCCCGCGACCTCTGCCCTTATTTCCACATAGGCAGCGATGAGGTCAGGGTGGACGACCCCGAAGCTTTTATGAGATTCTGCGAGAGACTCGTCCTCGAGGACGGGAGGACTCCTGTCGCATGGTATCCGGGACTCCCGTCATCAGGCAGCACCATCAGCCAGATATGGACCGGCATAGCCGGCATGGAGGCAGAGAAGAATGGCTTGAAGGGCCCGTTCATCGACTCATACAACGGCTACCTCAACAACGGAAACGTCATTTGGAACACAACACAGCAGCTTCTCCACACGTACTGCGGAACGGGTGAAGCATCAGACCTGCGTCTGGGATCCATCCTGTGCCTGTGGAATGACCTGCGCATCGATGACCAGACTCTGTTGATGTCACATAACGGTTGCCCGGCGGCAGTGGCGTCATTTGCCGAGGGCATATGGCAGGGAGGAGAGAACCTGCCGTTCGAGGAGACTTCGCTTATGCCGGAAAAGGACTCGCATCATTTTGACCGCATCGCCGACTGGGAGCAGCGCTTCATATATCACAGGGACCACTTTCTTCCAGAATATGACACGCGCTGGGTGGCCAACAGCAATATGACATGGCGTGTCACCTTGCCGGAACGGCGCGGTGCGGACCCTGACAGGATGCGATGGGTGGAGGAACGCGGGGGCTGCATAAATCTTGAAGCTGTCGCCCTCAGGAACAACGTGAAGCTCACGAACTCAATGGATGCATGGGCGGAGACACAAATATATGCCGAGCGCGACACGGTGATCCGGGCCGTTATCGGATTCGAGGCCACATGCCGGGCCAACCGCATCAGTTACGGTATCGGCGAGCAAGGCTATTGGGAAGCCGACGGACGTATATTCGCGGGGGACGTGGAGGTATTCCCTCCCCTTCCTTGGAATGAACCGGGCAAATACCAGTTCACCCGCAATGTCTGGGAAATGCCTTACAGTGAGATGCCATACACCGAAGAGCAGTTGTTCTGGATGAGAGAGCCCGCATATGTGCCGCTGAAATCCGGATGGAACACCATCCGCCTCTACTGTCCGAGACTCTACCTGCAGCGCGACTGGTGTTTCACGTTCATCCCTGTCACCGTATCAGGAGACGGCCGACTCAGCGAAGTGCAGGGCATCAAATTTTGAAAAGGCAGTAGAAAATATTTCAAAATTTGACAAAAGAAAGGCTATTTTATTCAAAATCTGGATTAAATATCAACATTTAAGAAAAAGATTGGACTTTAATTAATAGGGAGGATTATGTGGAGAATAATAGAGTATCTTCGTAACAAAAGATACTGATTTCCCTTCATATAAACTTTTAACCTATTGATTTATGAAGTCATTTCCATTCATCTCCAAAGCGATTGCGCTTTTGCTGATAGGAGTTGGAATGTTCTCATCGGTCGACGCGCTTGCCCAGAACAAGATTTCCGGCAAGGTCTCTGATGCGACAGGCCCGCTCCCAGGTGTGACAGTGCTTCAAGTCGGGACAACGAACGGAACCGTCACTGACATAGACGGCAATTTCGAGCTCAAAGTCCCGGAAGGAGCAAAACTGGCAGTCTCATTTGTCGGCTACAAGACAGAGGAAGTCACCGTCGGCAAGTCTTCTATTTACAACATCGTTCTCGAAGATGACTCCACTCTGCTCGACGAGGTAGTGGTCACCGGTTATGGTGGAACACAGCGCAGGGCGAAGGTCACCAATTCCATCGCGAAGGTTGACGAGAAAACATTCCAGATCGGTTCGCATGCAAGCCCGGCCACAGCTCTGTCCGGCGCGGTTTCCGGCCTTCGCGTCGTACAGAATTCGGGTAACCCTAACGACCTTCCTACAATCACTCTCCGTGGTGGAACAAATCTTGACGGCACCGGCACTCCTCTTGTCATCATTGACGGACAGTTGAGGGATTCCATGATGGACATCAATCCGGAAGACATTGAATCCATGGACGTCCTCAAAGATGCGGGCGCTACCGCTCTCTACGGAGCACGCGCATCGAACGGCGTCATACTCATCACTACGAAGAAAGGCCATGAAGGCCACGCGGAGATCAATTTCAAGGCAAAGGCAGCCATCAACTGGGCATACCTCCCTTACGACTTCCTCGATGCGGAAGGATATATCCATTGGCTCAGGACAGCCTACAACAATCTTTCAAGCACTTCTTACTCAAACTATGTTGCAAACCTCGACTCCAATTCGCAGGCTTACGGAATAGGACGCACGGAGCTCGACCCGGCCATGACATGGAACATCATGACCATGACACCTGACAACAGATATCTTCTCGACAAAGGCTGGAGCCAGATGAAGGACCCTATCACAGGCAAGGACATCATCTACAAGAGCACCAATCCTGCTGACTACAACCTCAACAATCCTTCTGTAAGTCAGGACTACAATGTCAATGTATCCGGCGGTAACGACAGATCCACCTACTATGCAGGTATCGGTTACAACGACTCCGAAGGTCTGCCTCGCACCACTTATTACAAGCGCCTCAGCTTCGTATTCAACGGCAGCTACAAAGTCAACAAGTGGCTCACATCCAACTCAAGCATCAACTTCATCCGCTCAAAATGGCGTTCCATGACCGCGACCAACGGCGATTACAGCAGCTATTTCGGCCGTATCATGTCAACTCCTCCTACCGTAAGGTTCGAGGACGAAGACGGCAACATGATGCTTGGCAACTCAACCGGCGACGGTAACCAGAACTTCCAGAACGACAAGTTCCTCCGTGACAATCAGAATGACAAGTTCACCATGATCCAGTCATTCAAGGCACAGTTCACCCCTCATCTCGCATTGAACGTCACAGGCAACTGGTACTACAACGAGACTCTGCAGGAATCCTTCAACAAGGACTACAAGACCAATCAGGCCGGAAGCACAAACAAGACCCGCGGTTCATCCGCAAGTTTCAACAGGTATTTCACACAGACCTACAACGCCACCCTCCAGTACACCAACACCTTCGCCGACAATCACAATCTTGACGCCATGGTAGGTACCGAGTACTATGACAGGGCTCTCAAGGCATTCTCGGCATCAGGCGAAGGCGCTCCGACCGACGATTTCCAGGACCTCGCACTGACTTCGACAGCAGAAGGCAAGAGAGTCATCGACTCTGCACACGAGCAATACCGCATCATGTCATACTTCGGGCGCATCAATTATGACTACGCCAACAAATACCTGCTCTCATTCACATTCCGCGAGGATGGCTATTCTGCACTTCTCGACAACCGCTGGGGTTTCTTCCCTGGTGTTTCCGCCGGTTGGGTTTTCACCAAAGAAGGCTTCATGCAGGACATCCTTCCTGCCATGTCATTCGGCAAGTTGCGCGTTTCTTACGGACAGAACGGTAACGCATCCGGAATCGGGGCATACGACCTTCAGGGCAAGTACAGCAACGCAGCATACAACGGCAACACCGGATTCCTCATCGGATCGCTTCCGAATCCGGGACTCCGCTGGGAAAAGACAACCACCTTCGAGGTCGGTGCCGATGTCAGTTTCTTCGAGAACAAACTCAACGCCAATATCACCTTCTACAACCGTCTGACAGATGATAAGTACGCAGCACGCGCCCTTCCTTCAACCACAGGTTTCTCATCCATAACCTCAAACAACGGACAGTTCCGCAACCGCGGCGTCGAACTCGACCTCTCAGCGAAACTTATCCAGAAGGGTGACTTCTACTGGGACTTCAGAGGCAACATCACATACAACAAGAACATCATCGTCAAGCTCCCGGACAACGGGCTCCTCAACAACCGCCAGGGCGGCATCGAGCTCTACACCGGCAAGGGAAACGAGACGGCATGGTTCGGAGGATATCAGGAAGGCCAGGAGCCTGGTGTCATCTGGGGCTACAAGGCCGTCAAGATGTTCCGCTCATGGGACGAAATTCCTGATGACTACGAAGTACGTTCAGGACACTGGAATGGTTACTACCAGGTCGGTCCCGGCAAATATGCTGCTCTCTCAGACTCCGACAAGGCAAAGACCTATGGTGTCCAGCCGGGTGACATGCAGTGGAAGGATATCAACGGTGACGGAATCATCGACGAAATGGACCAGGTGGTCATAGGCAACACCACGCCACATTGGACCGGAGGATTCAATACCACATTCAGGTGGAAGGGGCTTTCCTTCTACGGAGCATTCGACTTTGCCCTCGGCTTCTGGACCATGGATTCCAACGCAAACTCATGGAGATGGTTCATAGGTTGCATGCAGGGCGCATACAATGCACCTACAGATGTATGGGATACCTGGACCCCGGAAAATCCTGACGCGAAATATCCTCGCTACACATTTGCGGACCAGTTCTTCGGATGCAACTATTACCGTGATTCCGACCTCTGGGCGACAAGGGGCAACTATCTCGCCATCCGCGAACTCTCCCTCGCCTACTCTCTCCCTAAGAAATGGGCCAATGCCATCTTCTGCAACAAACTCGAATTCTCCGTGACAGGACAGAACCTCGGGTATCTCAGAAACCGCAATTCCAAGACCTCGAACCCGGAGTCCACAGGCACCTCGGCTGCAGCATACAACCTGCCTCGCACTCTCGTTCTCGGAATCAACCTCACCTTCTAAATGACTATCGATATGAAAAGCATAAAATCATTGATCCTCACCGGCTCAGTTCTAGCAGCAGGTATTCTGATATGCTCTTCCTGCGGAAAGGACCCGCTCGACCTCGGCCCTATCGACTACTACGGAAGCGGTAACTACTGGACCACGGAATCCCAGGTTGACGGTTACATGGACGGGCTCCACAAGAACATGCGCGACATGTATTGGACACACACCATCACCATAGGTGAACTGCGTGCAGGAATCTATTTCAACGGACCTGGCGCAGATGGGACCACCACGTCAGACGGTATCATAATAGACCACAAGCTCACCGCTAACCAGCCCGGTCTGACCACATTCGGCGGCTACTACGGCCCCCTCACCAATGTCAATCTCTTCATCGCAAGAGTCAGCGACGCCGATTACATCACGACCAGCGGAAAGAAAGATTTCTACCTCGGCATCGCATACGGCCTCAGAGCGTTCTACTACTTCGATCTCTACAGGATATACGGCGGTGTGCCGCTCCGGCTCGATGTAGCCGTCATCGACGGCGAGACCGATCCTGTCAACCTCTATCTCGGACGGGCCAAGGCGTCGGAGGTCATGGCTCAGATCAAGAGCGATATCGAGACATCCCTCAAATATTTCGGTTCGGTCACCAACTTCGACCCATACGGGAAAGGCAAGAAGGTTTACTGGTCAAAGGCAGCCACCGAAGCACTTGCCGCTGAAGTATATATGTGGAACGGCAAGGTTTCCGTCGGTGACCAGGCCGCCAATCCTGCCGATCTGAACATTGCAAAGAGTTATTGTGAAAGCATCATCAGCAATTACGGCCTCAAGATGCAGCCCGATTTCGAAGATGTATTCAATACGACCAACAAGGGCAACGACGAAATCATTTTTGCCATCCGTTTCCAGGAAGGAGAAGCCACCAACAGCAACCTAAACTATCTTTATCTCGGCGACTCCCGTTCAAACACTAGATCCAGCGGTGTCCGTGAGGAAGTTCAGCCCGATGGCAGCATCAAAGTCGTAGATTGGGGCGATCCTTGCGGCCTCCTTGCTGGCGGCTCCGGCATCCAGAATCGCCAATACACCAATCCTTTCTTCCTGACATTCAGCAGGGAAGACAGCCGCCGTGACGCTACTTTCCTGGCTTCCTACCAGAAGACCGACTGGGACGAGCTGGGCATTCTCACTCTCCGCGGTTCACACGTCATCAAGAATATCGGCCATATCAATACCGCAGGAGTACGCGTTTCAGACGGAGACTACATTTACTACCGTCTCCCGGAATTCTATCTCATGCTTGCTGAAATCGCCAACTACAACGGCAGCAATGCTGATGTTGAAAAGTATGTCAATCTTGTACGTGAGCGCGCATATGGCAACAACTTCGAGGCCAACAAGTTCACGGCCGGCGACTTTACGACAAACGAGCTTGCGATCCTGCATGAGAAGGATTTCGAATTCGTACAGGAAGGACAGAGGTGGTGGGACCTCAACCGTATGACCCTCACGAAAGACGGCAAGCACCTCGTTTTCTGTCCTGAGGCCAACCCGGAAGGAACAGGAGAACCCGTCCTGCCAGAACCAGAGGCATACAAGGTACTCTGGCCGCTGGATGTCAATATACTGGGCAACGACCCTGAGCTGACTCAGACCCCAGGTTATTAATGAATAGTTTTCAAGTAAGAGGAGCGGCTTACAGGCCGCTCTTCTTATTTTCCTCAAAAATTATTATTTTTGATATTGCATCAGTTTTCATGCTTTCAACCGACATGAGAGCACGTAACAGAAGCCTGTGAACTCATGGTGCATAAATTTCTCAATCGACTGGATGAGGAAGAAATGAATCAGATTTATTAATACGCACAGATATGGAAAAGATCATCGGACTAATTGACGCACCTTTCACCCCGATGCTCCCGAACGGAGACATCAATCCTGAGCCGATACCGGCTTATGCAGCCATGCTTGCAAAGAACGGTCTCAAGGGAGTATTCATCAACGGATCATCCGGAGAAGGATACATGCTTACCGCAGAGGAGAGGATGAAACTGGCAGAGAAATGGGTCGCAAGCGTGCCTGAAGGATTCAAGGTAATCGTTCATGTGGGCAGCTGCTGCCTGCGTGAGAGCGTGGAACTTGCACGCCACGCAGCACAGATCGGCGCGTGGGGCATAGGCTCCATGGCTCCTCCTTTCCCGAAGATCGGCCGCATCGAGGAATTGGTGAAATACTGCGAGGCTATCGCCGCAGCCGCACCTGAACTGCCTTTCTACTATTATCACATCCCGGCATTCAACGGCTGTTTCCTCCCTATGCTCGACCTTCTCAAGGCTGTTGACGGACGCATACCGAATTTCGCCGGCATCAAATACACATTCGAGAGCCTGTATGAGTACAACCAATGCCGCCTGTATAAGGATGGCAAATACGACATGCTACACGGACAGGATGAGACATACCTGTCAAGCCTTGCACAGGGCGGCGCACAGGGCGGAATCTGCGGCACGACCAACTACAACGGGCGCGAGCAGGTCGCAATCGGCGAGGCATGGGCTGAAGGAGACCTCGCGAAGGCCCGGGAACTGCAGAATTTCTCACAGGCAGTGATCAATGTCATCTGCAACTACCGTGGCAACATCGTAGGCGGCAAACGCATCATGAAACTCATAGGGCTCGACCTGGGTCCCAACAGGGTACCGTTCCGCAACATGTCCGACGAAGAGGAGGTCTCTATGAAAAAAGAACTTGAGGCGATTGACTTTTTCTCACGCTGCAACATCCTATAGCCTATGACCCCGGATCAGAAGAAATACCTCGAGAATTGCAGGGAACGCTACATCAAGGAATTAAAGGACAATGTCATGCCGTTCTGGCTGAAGAACGGCCTTGATAAAGTGAACGGAGGCGTTTACACCTGCCTCAACCGCGACGGAAGTCTGATGGACAGCACAAAATCCGTATGGTTCCAGGGAAGGTTCGGTTTTGTCTGCGCTTACGCATACAACAACATCGAGCGCAACCCGGATTGGCTTGCCGCATCGAAGTCATGCATCGATTTCATGGAAAAGCACTGCTTTGACTCCGACGGGCACATGTTTTTCACCGTAACCAAGGATGGTAAGGAAATCCAGAAGCGCCGCTACGTATTCTCAGAATGCTTCGCCATAATTGCCATGGCCGAATACGCCCTGGCAAGCGGTGACACTTCATATGCCGGGAAGGCCCTGGACCTTTTCAGGGATACACGCCGGATGCTGGCCAGGCCCGGATTCCTCGCACCGAAGACCACCCAGAAGGGATACAGCCATTCTATCACGATGATGTTCATCAATGTTGTCGCTGTCTTGAAGAAGGTGATTGACGATCCTGAACTTGACGAGCAGTTGGAGGCATCCCTTGACATAATAGAGCACAAACTTCTCAAACAGGAATACAGGACCATCCTCGAAAGCGTGGATGAGAACGGAGAACTTGTCAACACAAATGCCGGGAGGGTCATCAACCCCGGACATTGCATCGAGACCGCATGGTTCCTCATGGACTCGGCGGATCTCTTCGGTGATGCCGCAAGTGTCAGGAAACTCGCTCTGGACATACTCGACTGGGATTTCGAATGGGGATGGGACAAGGAATTCGGCGGAATAATCAACTTCAGGGATTGTCTGGACCTGCCTCCGCAGGACTATTCCCAGGACATGAAGTTCTGGTGGCCGCAGTGTGAAACCATAATCGCATCCCTATGCGCATACAAACTTACCGGAGATGACAGATACCTCGAGATGCACCGTATGGCCGACGAATGGGCTTTCAGCCATTTCGCGGACAAAGAATGCGGAGAGTGGTACGGTTATCTCCACCGGGACGGCTCTGTCGCACAGCCGGCCAAGGGTAATATCTTCAAAGGTCCGTTCCACGTGCCGAGGATGATGATAAAGGCATCATTGCTCTGCGATGAAATTTTGAACCGATGACAAGAGACAACAGCAGATTTTCGAAGGCCTACCCATGGATCGTCGTAGGCCTTTTATGGGTTGTAGCCCTTCTCAATTACATGGACCGCCAGATGCTCTCCACGATGAGGGAGGCCATGCAGCTGGACATCGCGGAACTCGCATCCGCCGAAAGATTCGGCGCTCTGATGGCCATATTCCTCTGGATATACGGTATCGTCAGTCCTTTCGGAGGCGCCGTCGCCGACAAGATCAGCAGGAAATGGCTAATCGTGGCATCTCTGGGAGTATGGTCCACTGTGACGCTCCTTATGGGACACTGCACCACTTTCACGCAGATATATTGGCTGAGGGCTCTCATGGGAGTGAGCGAGGCGCTCTACATCCCTGCCGGTCTGTCCCTGATCTCGGATTACCATGAGGGAAAGTCCAGGAGTTTCGCAATCGGAGTGCATATGACCGGCCTGTATGTCGGTCAGGCTGCCGGAGGTTTCGGGGCCGGACTGGCACAGGCCTTCACCTGGCAGAGCACCTTCCATTGGTTCGGTCTCATAGGCCTCATGTATGCAATTGTGCTGATCATATGCCTGAAGGACAAAAGAAGCGATACCGCACCGGCAGCAGCAGACAGGCCGGCCCGGAGCGACGGGTCGATTTTCAAGAGTTTCTCCCTCGTATTCTCCAACGCAGCGTTCTGGGTCATACTCTTCTTCTTCGCCTCATCGTCACTCCCTGGATGGGCGACCAAGAACTGGCTCCCTACCCTCTTTGCTTCAAGCCTTGACATCCCTATGGACCAGGCTGGTCCTATCTCGACCATTACGATAGCGGCAGCCTCATTCATAGGAGTGATGCTGGGCGGCCCGCTTTCCGACCGTTGGGTCAAGAAGAATCTGAAAGGAAGGATATATACCAGTGCCATAGGATTCACGATGATGATTCCGGCCCTTGTGCTGATAGGGCTTGGACAT
>JAZRXV010000061.1:0-2274 GCA_045600405.1 Candidatus Cryptobacteroides sp. | reverse complement strand
TTGAGCAATCTCTCGAGTTCCTTATACACTTTCAGGGCTACGAAACAGATACACACGTGTGCCTCGATTCTCCTTTCTGTGAAGTGGAACATCGGCCGGACTTCCAGAGTTCCCTTTGTAATGCGGAACGCCCGCTCCACGTTCCAAAGCTGCTGGTAGTTCTCATAAACCATGGCCGCCGGCAAGTCGGTGTTGGTCCTATATCCCTTGAGTCCGTCCCAGAGCTTGTCCTCCTCTATCTTCGACTCGTCAATACAGACGGTAACCCCGGAACTGATGCTGAGGAACTTGTTGTATCCCCGCCTGTTGATGTCCGCCTTTGTCAGCGTACCCTTCGCATATCGTTTCCTGAGGCGCTCAATGCCTTCATCGCGGTCATGTTCGTTCTTTCGTGCACGTTCTTCGGAGTATCCGACAATGAGCCTGTCCCCGTCCTTGCAGACGATATCATTGAATACTCCCATCTCGTGCGATGTGGACAGGATCCGGTCCTTTATCGTTCCTGACTCTTTCTTGATTCTGGCTCCGATGATGTACTTGTATCCAGCACTGCGGAGCAACCGGACATTCTTGTCGTTCATCAGGCCGGCATCCGCGATGACAACGAAGTCGCCGCCAAGATTGTACCGCCGGACGAAGTCATCGACAATGGGTATCATCGTGTAGCCTTCGAACTGGGCTCCGTTGAACAGGGCATAGGATAGAGGGTATCCGCCACGGCTCACGAGCAACCCGAGCACCACCTGGGGGTTCGCGTTCTTGCCGTCTTTCGAGAAACCGTTGTTCCGAAGATCATCCTTATCCGTCGTCTCAAAGTACAGCGTGGTCACGTCATAGAACAGGATACCGATGTTGCCGCCGAAAAGCTGCTTGGTGTGCCTCACGCTTATCTCCTGCACCCGCTCCCCCTGGGTGTTGTACAGCTTGTCCATGTAGCGGTATATCTTCTGCAGGCTGACATCGTCCTTGAAGTGACGGCGCAGGTAGTCCACTGTGGCTTTCTTGCTCATTGGCTGACAGATACGTCCAACGACCAGATGACGCAGTTCCTCATCTTTGATCTCATTGAAGCCGATATTGTCATACACCTTGTTTATGATGGTCTGAACGGCTGTTAAACGGGCCGATTTGATACCCGACAAGACGTCTTCTGCTGTTCGCAGTTCCGCCTCTGCCTTGCATTCGAAGTCAATCAACTGCTGACCACCGTAGGTGGCAATCCAGTGGTGGCCTTCCGCTTCAAGGGCAACGGCTTCTTCCTCGCTGCGGGCTACGCCCACTCTGTGAATCTCAGTGAACCGACCACCGCTCTTGTCAACGACTACAACACTGATGGTTCCGGAACGGTTATGCTTCCTGCGGGTGAACATACAGCAAAGTTACAAAAACGCCTTGCGTCACCCAAATCACCCAAGCAATATGGCTTACAGCCGTGTCAGAGACTGATTCTCATCATAAGACCGAAAAAGTGATAAAGTCAGGAAAAATGACCGGCAAAGAACCGGCCATTTTTTATTCGGGTTTGACGTCGTTATAGAACGCCGCCAGTGTGGTCTGCATATATGGGATCAGCCACAGGAAACCGATTCCGCAGGTAAGGATTGCAAGCAGGACCCAGCCGATGAAGCTGAGTTCAAGAACGAACAGACGCCATTTGTTCCCTTTCATCATACTCTCGCTTGCAGCTATCGCTTCGGATGCCGTATATTCGGGATGGTCGATTACAATATAAGGTGTCATCGCATATGAGAAGGACTTGATGATTCCGGGGACTATCAGAAGCAGTGTCCAGAGGAATACCTTGATGACATATAAGAGATATACACCTACGTGATGCCAATAATCATTGAATCCGATATTGAACATATTCCCTGTCAGGTTACTGTCAGACTCGTTCAGCAGCTTGAGGAAGGTGTATGCGAAACCAATCGCCAAAGGGAAGGCGACGAAAATTAGAAGGACAACAGCGCCATAATAGCTCAGTTCTGCCAGACAGGCGATTGCCATATAGACGAAGGCGGCCAGTACTGCAGGCCACCAGTTTCCTTTGAGAGCGGCAAGGGCCGCATTCTTCAATTCCTGATTAGTTTTCATAGCAATAAAGTTTTATTTCGAAATTTAACGATTTCTGCAGACTTTTGCAAGTATGCTCAGTTTGCCCGTCTGCTTTACCGGAATCATTTCAGATATTCTGCGAAATCATTCTTATATAAATGGAAGTAGCCGGATGCCTGCTTGGCGTAACTTTCATAGAATTCGGCGTCGGTCATCCTG
>JAZRXV010000060.1:0-31307 GCA_045600405.1 Candidatus Cryptobacteroides sp. | reverse complement strand
AACAAATACGTCCAAGTCATCAAATGATGAAGCTAATCGTTTTTCTTCATCTGACAACTTAATCTTGATAACCCGATGGCAGACAAAATCAAGAACTATTATGTAATTGGGAATCTGTGTCATATAAATATTCAAATAAAGCCGGCAATGTCTCTTGCCGCACACATTATATCATATTGTCTCGAAATATCTTCGTAAGTATGGAAGCCAACCCTGCCACGAATATCTTTGAAGGCTGTTCTATTCATTACCTTTTCAAACTGCTCACGCCTATTTTGAGGCGCAACAATCAGGAAACGGCTATTAAAATCTTGTAAATCACAGAATTTTGTTACTGAGTTTTGAATGTCTGTGGAGTGTTCGACTTCAAAAAAACTATTTGGCATATTGCGTTCATTGAACCATATCACATCAACCGTGCGAGCGCGATTTGTCATTTGCTCGTAAGAAAATTGAGGGATTTGAACAGTTGAACAAATATCTATCAACGGCTTCTCCAAAAACTTACGGTTCCTGTCTTGTGCAGGTACATATGTGGTATAATGCTTCATGTTTCCTATCTCGATTATGAGCCCTTGGTAGAATCCATGCGTAAAATGCTCATCGTCTTTTGCATCCTTGGTTTTGATCTCAAATTTACGCAGCACCTCTTCTCGACATTCCTCCAAAGCCCACAATCCAGGCTGAATCTTGAAGATTTCATCAGATTGCTGAACGATTCTTCTAATGGACTCATTAGGCGTCTTCGTTAACCATACAGATGTATCTACGAGATGATAGAGGCTACCTAGAGTAGCATAACCTCCATGTTGACGTAGAGCGTCAATAACCTGCTGTTCCTGAGTAAATTTCTTAGCCATTGTTTCTATATTGCCATCTTGCCATCAAATTCTTAATAGCATACATTTAATGCAAATCTACAAAAAAGAATGCGATGATCTTATGCTCTGAACAGTTATTATTGAATAGCAATACGTAACGGGCTTTTGGGGCATAAAAAACAGCGATACAAACAAATTAAATTTTGTCTATATCGCTGATTATAAGTTAGTTATCGCGTATAAATGCGCTTAATATTCCTCCTCGTTGAAGAAGAAGTCATCTTTGGTAGGGTAATCCGGCCAGATATCCTCGATGCTCTCGTAGATTTCCCCCTCCTCCTCAAGCTCCTCGAGGTTCTCGATCACCTCCTCAGGGGCGCCGGAACGGTTTGCATAGTCAATAAGTTCGTCTTTGGTTGCCGGCCATGGCGCATCGTCCAGGCTGCTGGCAAGCTCTAGTGTCCAATACATAGTAAATAGGTTTTATGGCCGCAAATATATACAATTTTTCTTATTACCAAATAATAATTAGTAAATTTGCGTTATGGCATACAAAAGAGCAGACAACTACGACCAGGACATAACGTCTCAAATCGCTGAGCATGTGAAGGTTATACTTGATCTTCTGGGCGAGGACCCGACCCGGGAAGGCCTTGTGAAAACCCCTGAAAGGGTGGCCAAATCCCTCCAGTTCCTTACCAAGGGTTATGACGAGGACGGGATAGAGATCATCCGGTCGGCGATATTCGACGAGAAGTACCAGCAGATGGTCCTCGTCAAGGACATTGAACTGTTCTCAACATGCGAGCACCACATGCTCCCGTTCATGGGCAAATGCCATGTCGCCTACATCCCCAACGGAAAGATCACCGGTCTGAGCAAGATCGCCCGCGTGGTCGAGACCTATGCCCGAAGGCTCCAGGTACAGGAAAGGCTGACCGTGCAGATACGCGACTGCATTCAGGAAGCGCTGCAGCCCCTCGGAGTGGCCGTTGTCATAGAGGCCAGCCACAGCTGCATGCAACTGAGAGGAGTGGAGAAATCCCACTCCCTCACCACAACATCCGCATTTTCCGGGATTTTCCTCAAGGACGAGCGCACCCGCAACGAGTTCCTGCAGCTTATCCGCTAGCAGCCGCCCTTTGACAGCTGGTTGAGCACATAATCCGCCTTTATCTTGTCGATGATGGCGCAGACCACCTTGAATGTCTGCGAACCTTCACTGTACACGGCCGGCAAGGCGAACTTCACCCTCCCCTGTCTTTTCAGTTTGTACGCGCTGGCCTTTTTCTTGTCGTTTTCCGGATTATAAACCGCGATGGAATTGCCGCCAAACATGCCGACTATCTTCATGCACGGGATATCGGTCTCCCCGTCCCCGAAATAGATCATGTGCGGGAAAGGAATGCGCTTCTTGTCCTCGGCCACACTGGAATTCACCTGCTTGGCATCCCTCGCCGAGAATATGCCCTTGCTTATCTTGAAAAGGAACTGGGTCTTGGCCGTATAATCCACGGCGATGCCCGGCCATTCAGCCTCGCCCTCCTGATCATAGATGAAACTGCCGGCATAGATATGCTTGAACTCCGACGCGACCTCGCTGCCCTCGATGATTTCCTTCAGCCCGCTGGAATTGACATAATGCTCGATCTTGACGCCATGCTCCTCGCCGTACCTGTTGATCAGCCTGAACCACTCCCGCACGCCTTCGAAGAGCTCTACGTCATGCCCGAAACGGTTAAAGTCCTCCCTGCGCAACTTGATGCCGTTGCGGCGGGCCTCATCGAACATGAGTTTCATATAGGCGAGGACATTGGAGGCATCCTGCCCTATGGCAATGCTGTCGCTGAGCCTCCAGAATTCCTCCGGAGTCTTGCCCACTGCCTGGATGAATCCGAATTCCTGCATGTTGCCGGGAGACAGGGTCCCGTCAAAATCATAGATCAAAGCAACTATAGGTTTCCTCATAGCATCTAAATTTCACCCCAAATATCGTCATTTCACCCCAAATACCATAAGATTTCACCACATTTCTCAAAAAGGATTTGGAGACACTCCATTCAAAGGCTAAATTTGTTCAGTACCGAAACCTAATAACTATGCAGGAATACACACATTATTTCAGAAGACTCGAATCCACGATCCGATCCGAATGGGAGAAGCCGGCCCTCTGCAATTACAGGGGGGAGCAATTCACTTTCTGCGACCTGGCCACCAACATGGAGAAATTCCATATCTTCTTCGAGAATGCCGGAATAGCCAAAGGCGAACACATCGCCCTCTGCGCGAAGAACTCCGCCCGCTGGGCCGTCAGTTTCCTTTCCATCAACACATATGAAGCAGTAGTAGTACCTATATTATGCGACTTCCTCCCGGACAGCATCAACCACCTCGTGGAGCATTCCGAAAGCACGGTGCTGTTCACGGATCCGGACATATGGGCAAAACTTGACATAAGCCTGATGCCGCGTCTCAAGGCCGTGGTCAGCGTCAGCGATTTCACATTGCTCTACTCAAAGGATGAGACCGTCAAGGAAGCGTTCGAAAACCTTCCGAACATGTTCTCCGCCAGATTCCCGCTCGGCTATTCACGCGAGAACGTCAGCCTGCCGGACAGCGACGGCAAGGACATCTGCGTCATCAACTACACCTCCGGCACCACCAGCGCACCTAAGGGCGTCATGCTGCGCTACGAATGCTTCAGCGCCATGGTCCAGTATTCCATCACAAGGGTATACCTGGACAACAGGGACAGTGTGGTGTCCATGCTGCCTATGGGCCACATATACGGCCTCGCGTTCGAATTCCTCTTCCCGATATGCTATGGAGCCACCATATACTACCTCGGCAAGACGCCATCCCCGACCCTTCTCCTGAAGGCCATGAAGGACGTCAGGCCGTTCATGGTGGTGACGGTGCCGCTCGTCATGGAGAAGGTCTACAAGACCAGCATCAAACCGACAATCAGCAAGTGGTACATGAAGGTCGTCCTCAACATCCCGGGCATCAACCGTATCATATATAAAAAGATAGGCGAAAAGCTCCAGGCTGCGTTCGGAGGCAATGTCCGCCATTTCATCATGGGCGGCGCCGCCATCAACCCTGAGGTCGAGAAATGCTTCAGGCGCATCCGCCTGCCATATATGGTAGGATACGGCATGACCGAAGCCGCTCCTCTGCTCGCCTACGAGGACTGGCGCAGATACATTCCGGGCTCATGCGGCAAGGCCGTGGCATGCTCAGAGGTAAGGATAGACTCCGAAGACCCTCAGCATATCGTCGGTGAGATCCTTGCAAAAGGCACCAATATCTGCAGCGGATACTTCAAGAATCCCGAAGCCTCCGAAAATGCCTTCACTTCCGACGGATTCCTCCGTACCGGAGACCTCGGCATCATTGACAAGGATGGCAACATCTTCATCAAGGGCCGCAGCAAGAACATGATACTCAGCGCCAACGGGCAGAATATCTATCCGGAGGAGATCGAGGCCGTGATCAACAGCCAGGACTATGTCTCCGAATCAGTCGTAGTGGACCGCAACAGCAAACTGGTCGCCCTCATCTATCTCGACAGGGATGCAATCAAGCGCGACACCCTCGACGACGAGACCGTCTCGGACATCCCGGAGAACATAAGGATCAACTCCAACCGTCAGTTGCCTAAGTACAGCCAGATCAGCAAGGTGGAGGTCGTGCTGCAACCTTTCGAGAAGACCCCTAAGATGAGCATCAAACGCTTCCTGTACAAATAAGGCACGGCGTTTGCAACAGGACAGAGCCCAAAAGCATCTATTCTGTATGAAACGTATCTTACGAACATTGATTATGCTTGCCGCCCTTATGGCAAGCATTTCTGCGTCCGCACAATCGTACTGGATATGGCAGCGTGACGGAGAGAGAGCAAGGACACACAAACATGAGAACCGGGCGGCATATTCCGTCAGATTCGGCTGGGGAGGCATGCCTTACCCCTATGCTGACAGATTCGAGACCGGCAGGATGATTTCATGGGATTATTATGACATCGTATCAGAATCGAGGATAGCCGGAGCATATCAGGACACCTACGGAAGCGTCATGTCAACCGGGGCGTTCACCGGAGACTTCAACTGGAATGCCGGGCGCTTCATAAACCTGTCAGCAACCATGGCGCTCTGTCCTGTATGGAGTGACAGGATTGACGGTGTCACGCTCAAGAAAAACGGGAGTGATTTCGGCATGGCAATTTCAATCTTGCCAAACATCCGGATCATGTACTGCAACACAAAGAAAGTCAGAGTTTACAGTTCGGTCGGCCTTGGATTGGGATTCTATCCGGGATTCAAGAGATGCGAGGCCGTTTGCGGCGAGTTTCAATTCAATCCGGTTGGAGTGGAAGTGGGACGCAAATGGTACGGGTTCGGAGAAATCGGCGTAGGGACCCTTTACTCAGGCGGACGCATAGGAGTAGGTTATCAATTCGGAAAAGTCAGGAGGAACCACAGATGAAAAAGTTTTTGACATTGATGATTTTGGGTATCTCGCTCACCTCCTGCGAGATATATGACAATGACAACTGGGTCAGAAGACACGAGGACCGTATACGTTCGATCGCAAGCAACCTGTACACCAATTACGGGCGCGGAAATATCGAAGGCATGGATGCATGCATCAAGATAGACGACTATATCAAGGCTGACGACGGAGGGAAAAAGGACAGCCGTTTCTCTGACATCGGATACTTCGCCACCGATAACAGATATGAGATAGGAAATTACTATAAGGTCTACCCGGACGGAAAATCAATAATGGAAACCGGGGCGGTATGGGAGTGTATCAACGGATACAGTATGATCCGAATAGAATGTATCGGGGAGAACGAATGGACCATCACCCCTTCCACGAAGGTAACAGAGGAGGACTATTTCTATTCTTACATGAAACCTGAAGATATAAGTTATTCGGCCCATGCGGAACTTGTTTCCAAGGATACATCCATGTTCTGCAGATGGAAATACAGCGTGGAGGGCACCTATACCGAAGATTCGACTTACTCCGCCAGATTCAGTGCGGAAGATCTGGAATTCTGGTGGCAGGAATCCTCTTATCACGGGACCGTCAGCTATTCACTCGCCGCATCGGGAATCTTCGAGGCAGTCTTCCGCATCAACGGCAAGGATACCGACAGATGCGTCATACGCAACAAAGGAACGGACTGGGACCAGACCGTCACCCGACTTTGACAATTTGTCACTGGAACATTGTTTGATAATATCAGTGCGGCCCCCAAGGCCGCACTAATCGTAAATAATTATGGCAAACAAGACATTGAAAGGCCAGATCGGCGTCACCACAGAGAACATATTCCCTGTCATCAAGCAATTCCTCTACAGCGACCATGAAATATTCCTCCGCGAACTCGTAGCAAATGCGGTGGACGCAACCCAGAAGATGAAAGCCCTCGCTTCCAGCGGGGATTTCAAGGGCGAACTCGGAGACCTTTGCGTCAGCATCGAACTGGACGAGGACAAGAAGGTCCTCAAGGTCATTGACCGCGGTATCGGTATGACAGAGGAGGAGGTTGACAAATATATCAACCAGATAGCATTCTCCAGCGCCGGGGAATTCCTTGAGAAATACAAGGACCAGATGGCCAGCATCATAGGTCATTTCGGACTGGGATTCTACTCCGCGTTCATGGTGTCAAAGAAGGTCACCATAGAGACACTTTCATGGAAGGATGGGGCAAAGGCCGTGAAATGGTCCTGCGACGGTTCTCCGGAATATTCCATGGGCGAATGCAAGAAAGAGGACCGCGGTACCGTCATCACCCTTTTCCTTGACGACGACTCGTCCGAATTCGCCGCCAAGGGCAGGATCAGCCAGCTGCTTGACAAGTACTGCAAGTTCATGCCAGTGCCTGTAGTCTTCGGAAAGAAGAGCGAATGGAAGGACGGGAAACAGGTCGATACCGACGAGGACAATGTCATCAACAGCACTGAGGCCATATGGACAAAGGCCCCGGGAGACCTGAAGGACGAGGATTATCTCAAGTTCTACAAGGCCATCTATCCTCTCGAAGAGGAGCCTATGTTCTGGATCCACCTCAACGTTGACTATCCGTTCAACCTCACCGGAGTGCTCTATTTCCCGAAGATCAAGGAAAGGATGTCCATCGACAAGAACAAGATACAGCTGTTCTGCAACCAGATGTTCGTCACAGATCATGTGGACAATATCGTACCTGATTTCCTGACCCTGCTCCACGGCGTCATAGACTCCCCTGACATCCCTCTGAACGTCAGCCGCAGCTATCTCCAGAGCGATGCCAATGTCAAGAAGATAAGCACCTACATCACCAAGAAGGTAGCCGACCGTCTCGATGAGATTTTCAAGGACGAGCGTCAGGCATATGAGGAGAAATGGGACAACATCAAGCTCTTCATCGAATACGGCATGCTGTCCGACGAGAAGTTCGGCGGGCGCGGAATGAACTTCGCCCTCCTGAAGAACACCGAAGGCAAGTATTTCAGCCTCGAGGACTACCGCAAGGGCATCGAGGGCGAGCAGACCGACAAGGACAAGAATGTAATCTATCTGTACGCCACCGACGTGGAGAAACAGTACGCATACATCGAGGCTGCGAAGAACAAGGGATACGACGTCCTCCTCATGGACTGCGAGCTTGACTCCCACTTCGTAAACCTTCTCGAGTCCAAGACCGAGCACACACGGTTCGCGCGTGTGGACAGTGACTCCGTGGACAACCTCATCATAAAAGAGGAACGGGTCAAACCTGAGATGAGCGATAATGACAAAAAGGCACTTGAAGAACTCTTCAAGTCTGCGCTTCCTCAGGGATACGAATACATGGTGGAGCCGGAGAACCTCGGCGAGACCTCCGCCCCGGTCCTCATCACCCAGAGCGAATTCATGCGCAGATACCGTGAGATGAGCATGATGGGTGGCGGCATGAATTTCTACGGCTCCATGCCGGAAGCCTACAACATCAAGGTCAACATGGAGAATCCGCTCATAGCAAAGATATGGGGTGACCGTGAAGGCACGGGAGACCTTCTGAAGCAGGTGATAGACCTCGCCCTCCTATCAAACGGAATGCTTAAGGGCAAGGCTTTAGCTGACTTTATAGCAAGGAGCACGGATCTCCTCAAATAGAAAAAAGGCTGCGGATGTGACTGATTATAAGTACACGTTCAAAAAGTTTCTGAAGGATTGGATGCTCATCTTCGCTATGATAGCGGGAGCATCCATTTACCTCATATACCATGCACTCCCCGGACTGCACTCTGCCGGGCCGGTGCTTGAGAAGGCCGCGAAATCCATACAGCCGGTGTTGCTCTTCTCTATGCTGTTCCTGACTTTTTGCAAGATCGAACCCCGTGAACTGAAACCGCACAAATGGCAGTTGTGGCTGCTTCTGACGCAGTGCGCCCTGTTCGTGGCCACTGCACTGCTGCTCCATTTCTTTCCCGGAATTCCGCATCGTATCGGGCTTGAAGCATTCATGCTGTGCATGATATGTCCCACTGCGACCGCCTGCGCCGTGGTCACCGGCAAACTCGGAGGAAACATGGCCGGAGTGGTCACCTATACCATACTGATCAATCTGGCCGTAGCCATTCTGGTGCCTTTGTTCGTACCGCTCGTGCACCCCGTTGCAGGGATGACATTCGCTGCCGCGTTCATGAGGATTCTTGCAAAGGTGTTCCCGCTCCTTATCATGCCCTGTCTTACCGCCTGGGCCCTGAGATACCTCATGCCGCGCGCCCACAGCCGGCTCATGGAATATACCGGCCTGTCATTCTACATATGGGCCATATCGCTTACTCTCGCCATACTCATGAGCACCAGAGCAATTGTCAAGAGTGACGATGGCATTTCCATACTGGCCGACATAGCGCTTGCCTCTCTTATCTCCTGTGCCCTGCAATTCTATGCCGGCAAAAAGATGGGAGCACCGTACGGAGCCAGAATCACGGCCGGACAGTCCATGGGGCAGAAGAACACCGTTTTCGGAATCTGGATGGGTTATACCTTCCTCGATCCGGTCGTGTCCATAGCAGGGGGTTTCTACAGCATCTGGCACAACTGCTACAACAGCTGGCAGCTCTACAGGACAAGAAAGGCCCGCGAGAACACGGGCCGGCAAATCATTTGTTAAGAGTGAATTCAAGGATACGGGAATAGCCCGTCTGAATCTCGCTCACATCGGAGCACAACCCCCGTATCAGCATCACCGACAGGTCGTCCGCGTCCTCTGCATCGAGAATCGGCTTTTCGCAATCCGCCTGCACCACCTTCATCGATATCTCGTCTGCCTTTTCCGCATAGTCTATCGTAAAACTGATAGGGCCGCTGAACGGAAGCAGATTGGCGAGGAGCTCCTCGACGATGAGTTCGAGCGTGACATACTTCTTTCCAAGGGCATACTTGCTGCAGAACCACTCGATCTGACCGTTGAACTTGTAGAGGTCATAATCACGGCTCTTGACCTCGAACCTCAGGCTGCGTATATTGCGTATGAACGCTCTGGTGAGCGACCTCTGAGGATTCTCGAATATCTGGTCCGGGGTGCCGTCCTCATATATCCCGCCCTCGCACATGAACAGGATGCGGTTGCTGGCGTCCCTGGCGAACTTCATCTCATGAGTCACGACAACCATTGTCATCCCCTTCCTGGCCAGATCCCGGATAACGGACAGTACCTCGCTGATCATCGTGGGATCAAGGGCGGATGTAGGCTCGTCAAACAAGATCACCTCCGGATCCATTGCAAGGCATCGGGCTATCGCCACGCGCTGCTTCTGTCCTCCGGAAAGTTCAGACGGATAGGATTCCGCCTTCTCGGCTACTCCGACCGAACGGAGCAGGTCCATAGCTTTGCTGCGCGCCGCCTCTTCAGGCATCCCCTTGATCTTAACCGGTGCGAGTATAACATTCTCAATGACTGTAAGATGGGAGAACAGGTTGAAATCCTGGAACACCATTCCTATCTTTTCCCTTATCCTGTTGATATCGGCGCCCTTAGCAAACAGACTTTCACCGTCCAGAAGCACATCTCCGGACGTCGGTGTCTCCAGACCGTTCAAGCAGCGCAGGAAGGTACTCTTTCCAGCTCCTGAAGGTCCTATGATAGATATCACGTCGCCCTTCCTGATCTCACAATCGACATCATTGAGCACTGTCAGCGTAGTTCCGCCGCTGACATAGGTCTTGGTCAGATTCTTGACTGTTATCATTTCAAAGGGCGTTTTGTTATTATACGTCCCAATGCAAGGCCGAGCAACCATGCAAGGACAAAATATATCACAGCGGCCGTAAGCAGCGGGAAGAAAGCGTCGAAAGTACGGCTCTGTATGATATCGGTGGCCTTGGTAAGGTCAACGACAGCGATGAATCCCACAAGACAGGTTTCCTTCAGGAGGGTGACGGCCTCCGCCTCGTAGAATGGGATTATGTTCCTGATGGCCTGCGGGAACACCACATACCGGAACGTCATGAAACGTGACATCCCCAGGGACCGGGCCGCCTCGACCTGGCCTTTGGCAACGCCTGTGATGCCATTGTGGAAGATCTCGCAGCTGGCATAGCCGAAATAGATTGTGAATGTCACAATGGATACCGCAATGGCGGATATTGACGATGACGAGAACACGACATAGAACATGAGCATCAGTATCACCAGCAGCGGCACGCCGTGCATGATGGCGCCATATACTTTCAGTATGCCGTGCCATATCTCCTTGTTCCCCGCAAGGAGCCTCCAGCACATGAAAGCCCCGAGTATGGTTCCGAAAAGGATGGACAGGATGGCTATGAGCAGAGTAGCTTCCAATCCTTCCAGGATAAGTTCATACCGTTCCTCGGCTATGATATTGTTATAGAAACTATTCTTGATCTTTCCGAAGAGCCCGGTCTTCGCGGCGGCTCCTGCAGTCTTCGCGAAGCACACCATAGGACAGGTATAGTACGGTTCGGAGAACAGCACGCTCTTCTCCCTTTCCTCCGTCCTGAAGAGGAAGGCTGATATGATATCGATCTTCCCTGTCTGAAGGCTGGCGAAAAGGGCTCCGACCTCATATTCATGATAGACGATACGGCGGCCTATGGAATAGGCGAAGCGTTCGAGCAGTTCGGGCTCTATCCCGGAGAATCCCCGTGCATTGACAAAAGCGAAAGGAACATTGCCGCCGAGTATGCCGACATGCAACGGCTCTCCGTCTTCCGCCACAGGGATATCCGGCATCTTGACTTTGTCGGCATTCTCCCCTATCCACCTGGACAATATCTCATCATAGGTACCGTCTTCCTTTGCCCTGGCGAAGAAAGCATTGAAGGAGTCGCAGAGTTCCGGATCCGAATAACTGAAACCGAAGCAGGCATTCCCAAAGAACCGCCCCTTGAACTTGACCTCCATGCCCTTCTCGGCGAAATGGGAGTCCATGGTCATTATCTCATCGCCGAAGGCCGCATCGAGTTTGTCCATCTGCATCGCCTGCATCAGCAGGGCCGGAGTGTTGTATCGCCTGACAACGGCACCGCAGTCGGCCCCGGTCATTTCGAAATCTCCGAGGCTGCCCATGACCACTCCCACCTCCTTTCCGTCCAGGTCATCCATGCATGTGATGGAATCAGAGGACCTGCCGTCCTTCCCGCAGGACACTGACAGGAGCGGAACCGCCATGGACAATATCAATAATAATCTTTTCATTCCAGATGCTAATATTCCAGATATCTCTCCCTCAAGGTGCCGATGTCGTCAACGCTGAGACACAAAGGGCCTGTAAGGAATTCGTACATGGAGCCGAACTGTTCGTCTATCCAGTCCAGCGCCAGCTTGAAATATTCACCGTTGACGCCGATGAATGTCTGTATCACAGCCTTCTCTCCGGGGGTTGAGACCATGGAAAGGAATCTGTCAAGTTCGTCACGGTAATATATGTTCGATATCTCGTAATCCCTCATTATCAGATCACGGTCCGCCCCCAGGGCCGCCAGGATGAATGCCGCCCCCATGCCGGTGCGGTCCTTTCCCTGAGAACAATGCCAATATACAGCCCCTTCGGGCGTATTGACGATATTCTGAAGGAAACCGGCGTACTGGATCTGAGTAAACTCGGTCCTGACCATCTCCAGATACATTCCCCGGGCTACGGTCTGCACCTTGGGCTCATGGGCATGCCGCACCAGCCAGTTGCCCAAGTCCCGGTATGCCTCCTGGGGCAGGGACATGGCATCCATGGTCTGGCTCTCTTCATTGAAAGCCGGCATCCATATGTTCTGTGCGCCGCGTACAGGTTTATCCGGGCTGTACTTGAGTTCCATGCTGGTACGGAAGTCGAAGACCTTGGTCACGTGATAGCGGTCAGCCATCTCGTCAAGGTCCTGCTCCGACGCAGGTCCGAGAGCCCCGCCGCGCAGCAGCAGACCATGCTTTATCTTCCGTCCGTCAGGAAGTTCATATCCCCCCAGTTCCCGTGCATTGACGATACTGTGAAGGATAAACACTACAGGATCTTGATGATGTTTGAGAAACCTGTGATGTCAAACACTTCCTTTACCTGTGGCTTCATGTTCTTCATGACCATCTTCCCGCCTTTTGAAGAGACGGTCTTCTGGAGCATGAGGAACATCCTGAGACCCTGGCTGGAAGTATATTCCATTTCACTGCAGTCAAGTTCGAAGTCCGGTGCAGGGTCATCCATAAGGGATGCTATATCCTCACGGAACTGCTCGGCATTGGTGGTATCAAGACGTCCTGAAAGGGACACGAGGGTCTTTGCGCCCTCCTTTGAAATCTTTACATCCATTGTAGTTTATATTTTAATCGTCATTATTGTTATATCATCATTCTGTTCGTTGTCCCCGGTGAATCCGTGGACACTGCCAAGGAGCCCGTCACAACAGAACGCAGAAGCGTCCCCGCAACGACAGGCATCGGCAGCCCATTCCAGCAGACGCTGCTCTCCATACTGTTCCTTATCGGCTCTCTCCGCCTCGGTGACACCGTCGGTATAAAGTATCATCCGGCTCCCCTTTGACAGCTGCACGGACTGTCTCTTGTATTTGAATCCCTCAAAGACTCCAAGGGCTATATTCGGAGCGCAGTCAAGGAATTCAGGCTTTCCGTCGGGAGAAATCACTACCAGAGGATTGTGTCCTGCGTTACAGTATGTAAGTTCTTTAGTATCAAGATTCAGACGGCCATAGAAGAGGGTCACGAACATTCCGTTGGCATTGTTCTTACTGACGCTGTTGTTCACCTTTTCGACCAGTTCCTCCACTTCCATATGCATGCTTCCTAGGAGACGGAAGGCAAACAGGGTCATGGCCATCACCAAAGAAGCCGGAACGCCCTTGCCGGAGACATCACCGATCACGAAATGAATGATATTGTCCCTCCTGTAGAAGTCATACAGGTCTCCACCGACTTCCTTGGCAGGCTTGATGAAAGCCTCGAGGTCAATTTCCTCCGTATGCGGGAACTGTCTCGGGACCATAGCCATCTGGATGCTGGATGCGATATGCAGTTCCCCGGCATATCTTTCATTGACTGCGGTGGACTCCTTCAAGTTCTGGATATAAGTATTGAGGGAGTTCTGCATTATATCGAACGAGTTCCGCAAATGGAACAGCTCGTCCTCGTATTTGATCTCAGGAAGGACCGTATTGAAATCTCCCTTGGCGATGCTCAATGCCGATTCGGATATCGATGACAGAGGTCTGGTTATCCTCCGGATCATGAAGAAGCCGAGTATGAACTGCAGCAGGAGATTGATGAATGCATTGAGCAGCAGGTGCTTGTGCATCTTGGTAGTCCCGGCCAGCACCTCCTTGTACCCGCATGTGATCGATGCCTTCCATCCGTTCTCCAACTGACCGAACACCACGAAGGACAGCTTGCTTCCCCTGCGGTATTTCATCACTCCGCGGCCGCCGTCCATCATGGATTCCACAATGGCGGAAAGATCCTTGGGACTGCCGGCCTGTTTCAGCGTGGACCAGACGGTCTGACCGTTCAGTTCCGTCATGTTGAGATACTGTCCCTTCTCACTTATCAGGTTGACATGCGAACCTTCATAAGGCTGTATGCTTGCCATCTTGTCAGCAATCCACTGAAGGGATATGTCCGCTGTCATCACTGCTACCACATCCCAATTCTCATCAAAGATAGGATAACTGAAAGTTGTCATCAGATAGCCTGCACCACCTTCATCCAGATATGCTTCGCACCAACGCTCCTTACCATTTGCGGCAACCGGCGCATACCACTCCATATCGTAGTAGTCATACAGCTCGTCGCCAAGCGACTTGGACTTCAATGTACCGGTTTCAGGATCGGAATATGAGTATGGAGAGAACCAATGGTAGCCCTCGAAATAATCCGGCCTGTACGCCACGGCGCAACCTATGATGTCAGGGTTTTCCGTGACTATCCTTTCTGTCAGGTGGTAAATGAAATCCGGGTCGTCTATATGCTCGGAAGCAATCCATGCCGTACTTTTGACCGCAGCCTCGACATTGCCGATAACCTTTTCGATATCAAGGATCGTGGCATCCAGGAGACGTTCCGTCGACCTGGTGGCCTCATCCGCAAGCAACTTGTGGGACGAGACACCTTCTATGGTAATGGCGGCAGTGAAGAGCACCGTGGTGATCAGCAGGATATTGAAACTGAGCCTGGCCGCAAATGATTTCTTGCTTCCCATTAAACTTTCTTGAACATCTTGAAGTAATTGCACCCTCCCTCATAGTGATATGTGAGGGAATCCATCATCTGCTTGCATATGAATATGCCGAGACCGCCGACCTGACGGTCCTCAACGGACGAAGTGATGTCCGGGTCATCCTTATCGAGAGGGTTGAACTCAATCCCGCCGTCACGGAAACCTATCTCAATGCCGTCGTCAGTCTTTTCAACACTCAATTCAACCCATGTGGAGCCAGAATAGCAAAGGATATTCTCCTCTACTTCCTCCACACAAAGGCGGATCTTGAATTGTACATCTTCCGGGAGAGACACTACCTCCCCGCAACTCATGACGCATTCGATTATCTCTGCGTTCCTGCCTTCTACAGGCTCGAATCTCTTTTTCATTTCAAAAGATTATCTTCAATAAACTCTTTCATGCCCGGCTCAAGAAGCCCGCGGCGGTCAAAAAACACCATATACAATGCCGCGAATTTCGCCATATCCTTATGTATCTGAGCGAAATCCGCATCATGTCCGAAATATTCATCAGCAAAAACATCCCATACCTGATGCATCTGCTCAAGGGATATGTGATACAGTTTACGGGCCATTTCGTCGCTGTCCACTCCGTAGCAGACGAAATACAGCATACCGAGGTCATACAGAGGATTGCCATAAGCAAAATCAGAAAGGTCTATCCAGTACTGCCGCCCATCGGCGATGAGCGCGTTGCCGATATGCATGTCTCCGTGCAGGCAGGTGACAGTACGCGGAATGCTGTTGACGAAGGCAAGCATCCTGGCCTTTGCTGCATCATCGAAAGTGGTGGAACTGTTGATCGCCTTCATGAAGCGCTCCTCGACAGAATGGAATACCGTAGTGTCACAAAGCGTGGAATGGAGTTTCTTGCACATCCGGGCGAACTCACGTGTGTACTCCTCGAGCTTCTCCGGCTCCTGTGAGATGGCACGGGCATAGGACCTCTTGTTCTGCACCCTCTCGAACTCGACTCCTACACGCTTCCCGTCAGTAACCAGACGCAGGGCCCTTGGAGTATTCAGCCCCATGTCTATCAATGCACGTGATACCCTCAATTCCCTCTCAGGCTCGGTGCTCGGTATGAATTCGGCATAGAGCTTCATCATGCTCCTGCCGTCCTTGTTGTTATAACTGATGGCCGTAAAGCCGTCTCCGCTTTCCTCGTAGTCCTCCATATCGATCAGTTCCGGCTTCGGGCGTCCGAAAACATGCTGGATTGCCGATGTGAATTCCGCATATGCATCCGTACCGGCAAGATCACAGAGGGCTGCCGCAAGCCCGCGATAATGCCATTCATGGTCATCACGTCCTCCCGGAGCATGGAAAAGGTCCCAGATCTTGTCACCGACCTGATTGAAATCACGCGCAATGGCCCTCATATTGGACAGTTTGTCACCCATGGCCACTATCTTTGAATCCCTCGATGCAGTGGTGAGGCGGTCGATGGCTGCCTGCTTGCGCGCTCTCCAGCTGTCGGTCTCGCTTACGCCCGGATCGAATCTGTCCGACTCGGAGTCCACTATCGCTGCAACCCTGTCTCCGAACTCGGCCCGGATCAGGTCTATGGTCACGTCTGTATCCTCTACGGTATCGTGGAGGGCCGCGGCGGCCAGAAGTTCAGGATCATTGGAGATGGTCGCCACTATCTCCATAGCCTCGAGCGTATGGATCACGTACGGAAAGCCCTTGCCGCGACGTTCCGTATTGGCATGGGCGTCAACGGCGAATTTTATCGCCTTGTCCACGAAACTGGTGTCAAGGAATTTGTTTGGCATATGGTTATTGTCTTTTGTTCATGAAAGGGAGCTGACGGGCGGTACATATGATACGGTCAGCCCTCTCCTTGTTGTACTCCAACGGTCCGCTCAGCATGTCGAAAAAGTGAGTGAGGCGTCCGGCTCCTCCTCCGTTCTTAAGTATATAAACGATACAAAGGTCCTGAATGGCCACATTCGAGGATATGATGTCCAGATCGGTGTTCCCTATCTGGAATACGGCGAGCTGATATGCCTCCTCGCTGTTGTCCCTGATGAATTCTTCGACGTCGTTCAGAGTGTCGAAATGGAATTCCTTCAATATCGGAAGATACGGGACCACGGACACTTCATGCACTTCAGCCTGGTTGATGGCTGCGATACGGCGGACGAGTTTGTCAAAAGGCCTAAGCTGCAGATAGCTCTTGAAAGTGTCTCCGTTTAGAGGCACATCCTTGAAATTGCCGCTTGCCACAAGGGACTGCACCTTATGACGGTATTCGTTGATATTGGTACGTATGATGCTGAACTGCTCGTCGGCAAGTTCCAGCATCCCGGCCAGACGGTTGAGATTGCGCAGATACTCAACAGGGACCTCCACCCCGGATTTGTATCCGGTGTCATGGTTCATCGTAGCCCACACATGCTGGAGTGCGGTGCGCATCTGGATCTCGAAACGGTATGCATTGATCTCCGGATGCTCCGGGTCATGGAAAAGGCTCCGCGGAATGCGGCAGATATAATGCAGGGAATTGTAGCCGAAACTGTTAAGTTCGTGCATCTTGCGCTTATCCACGCTGTTGTCCCAATCCACCTCGAACAGGCGGTCCACCATTGCGGATATCTTGTCCACCTCGTCGGAGAAGAAGGTTATGACCCTGAGACCGAGGATGTCCGTGATATCCTCCAGGGAAGCATATTTCGCACCTTTCAGTTCGAGTTTGCCGGCCAGGCTCGTTTCCTCCTTGACACGGGACTCGACCGCAGTGACATACAGTCCTCCGGAAGAAATGGCGTCATCCAGCGCTGCCCTGACGATGGCGCACATCTTCTCGAATACAGGCTTCATCTCACGATACTCCTCCAGTATCATGGTGCAATGGACATCAAGTCCGTATGTATCCGCATTTTGAGCCATAATACAAATATAACCATAATCGGGACAAAAGCAAAAGTCCCCGCTTCGAATAGCAGGGACTTGGATATAATGGCCGGGAACCGGCTATATGAAGATATACCGCAATATGAACAGCACGGCCAGCACCCACATGGTCGGAGTAATCTGCTTTGCCTTGCCGGAAAGGGCATAGAGGACAACGTATGAGATCATACCGATGAGGATACCGTCAGAGATGCTGTATGCCAGAGGCATGAGGATCACGGTAAGGAATGCAGGGATTGACTCGCGGTAGTTGAGCCAGTCGTTCTTCGTGACAGGGTTCATCATCATCATACCCACGATGACCAGGGACGGAGCCGTTGCCGCACCCGGGATAGCAAGGAACACCGGCGAGAACAGGAGTGCCAGGGCGAAGCAGACAGCGGCGCTGAACGCCGTGAGGCCCGTACGTCCGCCGGCACCTACACCTGCAGAACTCTCCACATAGGTAGTGGTGGTTGATGTGCCGAGGAATGCGCCGCAGACAGTACCCACGGCATCAGCCATGAATATCTTGTCGATACCGTCGATATTGCCCTCCTCATCCACGAAGCCCGCCTTCTGGGACACACCGATTATGGTTCCCATGGTGTCGAACATATCGATGAAGAGGAATGTGAACACGACTGCAAGCATGTCCCATGTAAAGATCTGGTTCCACTCGAACTGGCAGAAGATAGGCTTCACGCTCGGAGGGGTGGAAATGACACCGTTGAAATGAGTGATTGCGGCTCCCGTTGCAGGATCCTTGATAAACATTCCGATGACTGCGGTGACAAGGATACCGAGAAGGATACCGCCACGTATGTGGAGCATCACGAGTGTGCAGGAAATCACGAGACCGATCACGGCCAGGAGACCTGTGCCATGGGTGAGGTCACCGAGGGTCACAAGGGTCGAATCGCTGTTGACGATGAGACCTGCGTTCTGAAGACCGATGAATGCGATGAAGAGACCGATACCGGCGCCGATCGCATTCTTGAGGCTCAAAGGAATGGAATTCAGTATCCAGGTACGCACCTTGGTGGCGGACAGGATGATGAATATGATACCCTCGATGAGGACTGCGGTGAGCGCAAACTGCCATGTATAGCCCATTGTAAGGCACACGGTGAACACGAAGAAGGCGTTGAGGCCCATGCCCGGGGCAAGTGCGAAAGGCTTCTTGGCATAAACCGCCATCATCAGGGTGGCTATTACAGCTGCGACTGCAGTGGCAGTGAAAACAGAACCGTTAGGCATTCCAGGCAGAGCGCTGAAGATGCTCGGATTCACGGCAAGGATGTACGCCATCGTGAGGAAAGTGGTGATTCCAGCCACGATCTCGGTACGTACCTTATGCTGTTTCGGGTCAAAACCGAAAAGCTTCTGTGCGAATGGTGACATAATTATCTATTGTTGATTAGAAAACCCATTTGGTACCGATGCAAGGACGGCATGCGAATCCGTCATATCCTGCAAAGTTGCATGAAAGTTCCACCTCGCCGCCGAGATTGAAATGCTCGCCGAACGCATACCAGAGCTGAGGCTCGGAGAGGAAGACGCACTTGCTCTCCCACCACACATCGGCGAAACCTGAGAAACGGAGGCCTTTGGCACCGAAAAGATCCTGGCAGCCCCAGACAGCGGTGAACTGGAGAGGGGCCTTCTGCTCGAGGTTCTTGAATTTCTTGAAGAGAACCTTGAGGTTGAGGGTATTCTTGAAATCACTGCTGTGGAGGAAGTAGTCGGCACCGATGAGGAAGGCGTGGTTGACTCCGTAGAAACCACCCATGCCAGGGGTCCCGAATGTGCCGAAACCACCGTTGTACTCAACGTGGGCGCTCAGTCCGCCGAGGGCTGTATCCTGCCAGAAATTGAGGCAGCGGGCAATCTCGAAATATGTGCTTCCCGGAGAATCGACGGTACCGTTCTCCTTCTTGAGCTGATAGTCGTAATCGATGAAGAAGAAAGTGTTGCCGCCCTTGTCCTGGTGGAAACCTTCGAGGGTGGTGGTGAAACACTGACGGTTGAAGTCATAGAAAGTCTGGAAATTGGTCTGGGCGTTGGCTGCTATGCCGAATGCCAGGACTGCAGTTGCTGCAATAAAGATTTTTTTCATACCTGATAGGTTATTGTGTTATTATAATTTTGCTTCTTCCGGGTGTTCCTCACGCCAGTTCGGATTACGGGTCGAACCACCGAGATTCACAGCAAGGTCACCTCTCCTGCTTGTTCCGAACTCATAGTCGTTACCAGGGAGCACGGCATTGAGGATGATTCCAACAAGAGCCGCGACAGCAAGACCTGAGAGGGCGATGTTGACCTTCCCGATATGGAATGCGATACTGCCCGGGCCGTAGTTGATACCTATGGCAAGCACAAGGATGAGAGCCGCAATGAGAAGGTTCCTGGATACGGTGAGGTCAACCTTGTTCTCGACGAGGTTCCTGACACCGACAGCGGATATCATACCGTAAAGCACGAGGCTCACACCACCTATGGTCGCCGCAGGCATTGCAGAGACAATTGCGGAGAACTTAGGACAGAATGAGAAGATGATTGCAAGCACGGCGGCGATGCGGATCACGCGTGGATCGAACACCTTGGTGAGGTTGAGCACACCGGTATTCTCACCATAAGTCGTATTCGCAGGTGCCCCGAAGAGGGATGCGAGGGAGGTTGCGAGACCGTCTCCGAGAAGTGTGCGGTGCAGGCCCGGATCCTCGAGGTAATTGACGCCAGTGGTTGATGATATGGCGCACATGTCACCGATATGCTCGACCATGGTGGCGAGGGAAATAGGCAGGATTGTTATTATCGCCGTGACCACAAGTCCCCAGTTCGGATCCTTGAGGACTGAGAAAGCAGTATTCTCCCACTGGAAAGGAAGCCCTATCCATTTTGCGGAATGCACTCCGCTGAAATCGACTCCGCCGAAGCATGCGGCAACCACATATGAGCCTATCACACCAAGGAGCACAGGGACAATCCTTATCATTCCCTTACCCCATATGTTGCACACGACAATGATGGCGACGGCGAGAAGGGCTATCCACCAGTTGGCCGTACAGTTGTTGATGGCGGACCCTGAGAGGGTGAGACCGATGGCGATGATGATAGGTCCCGTGACCACAGGAGGGAAATAGCGCATCACCTTCTTCACTCCGAATGCCCTGAACAGTGCGGAAAGGATGAAATACATCAATCCGGCGAAGAATACGCCTATGCATGCATATGGCAGCGATGCAGCCTGGCTCAGTCCCTGCTGGGCGCCTACGGCCACAACAGCGGCATATCCACCGATGAATGCGAATGACGATCCCAGGAACGCAGGGACCTTCATCTTCGTCAGAAGATGGAAGAGGAGGGTGCCGATACCGGCGAAAAGAAGTGTCGCCGAGACCGAAAGTCCGGTCAATGCCGGAACGAGCACAGTCGCGCCGAACATTGCAAACATATGCTGGAATCCCAGCAGAAGCATTTTCGGTCGTCCAAGCGTGCGGGCATCATAGATACCCAAAGGTTTAGAATCAGTGTTGGTCATAATGTATAACGGTTATCCGAAATACAAAATTATCCAAATACGACCAAGCCCCCCGGCTTAAATAAAGGAAGTTTTCAACAATCCGTCAACAAGTTTTCAACAATGCGGACAATGCCGCCTCCACTTTCCGGAAATCCATACCCGAGATTATGCTCTCCATCCTGGACCTTATCTCATCGTTGCAGAGATTCCCGACGGAACCCTCATGGGTATGGTGCAGAGTGCCTGAATACTCGAATTCTCCTTTCTCGATGGACATTCCCACCTGCCTGTAGGCATCGCGGAAAGGCACCCCGGAAGCGACAAGTTCGTTCACCTTCTCCACACTGAAAGCAACCTTGTACCTCGGGTCTTCCATAAGTCCTTCCGTGACTTTCATATTGGAAATCGCGAACAGCGCTATGTCCAGACAATCGTCAAGTTCCTTGAAGAGAGGAAGGTACACCTCCTTGAGAATCTGCATGTCGCGGAAATATCCTGACGGCAGGTTCGTGGTCATGAGACGGATGGTATTGGGGGCTCCGCATATCTTGTTGCAATGAGAGCGTATCAATTCGAACACATCCGGATTCTTCTTGTGCGGCATTATGCTTGAGCCGGTGGTAAGTTCCACCGGAAGTTTGACAAAGCCGAAATTCTGGCTGTTGAACAGGCATCCGTCAGCAGCGAAACGACCGAGAGTCTCCGCCACTGAAGAAAGCGCGAACGACACCGCCCTTTCGAGTTTCCCCCTTCCCATCTGGGCCGCTATGGAATTGTAAGCAAGATCTTCGAAGCCGAGGAGCCTGGTGGTCATGTGCCTGTCAAGAGGCGCGGACGAACCGTATCCGGCAGCGGATCCGAGGGGATTCCGGTTGGTTATGTTCCATGCAGCCTTGAGCATCTCCATGTCATCGGCCAGTATCTCGGAATATGCTCCGAACCAGAGACCGAACGATGAAGGCATGGCTACCTGCAGGTGGGTATATCCCGGCATCAGCACATCCTTGTACTTGTCGCTGGCTTCGGACAATGCGTCGAAAAGGGCCTTGGTCTTCCCTATCGTCTTCTGAAGTTCCGCCCTGGTGAACAGCTTGACATCAAGCATCACCTGGTCATTGCGGGACCTTCCCGTATGGACTTTCTTTCCGAGGTCGCCAAGTTTCGAGGTAAGCATGAACTCCACCTGGGAATGCACGTCTTCCACGTCCGGATCTATGCTGAAACCGCCGCTGACAGCAATGTCATACAGACTGCGCAACTCCTTGAGAAGCGCATCCAGTTCGTCCCTGGCGAGAAGTCCCACGCTTTCAAGCATGGTGATGTGCGCCATGGTACCCATGATGTCGTATGGTGCCAGAAGGATGTCCAGCTCCCTGTCGCGTCCTACTGTGAAAGTGTCAATCTTCTCATTGACATTGAATCCCTTGTCCCAAAGTTTGGCCATAACTAAATCTCTAATCCGTCAAGAAGTTTCACATATATTCCCACCGCTTCCTCAATCTCGCCCAGACAGATGAATTCATCCGCAGTGTGGGATCGCGACGACTGTCCCGGGCCGATCTTCATGGTCGTGAACGGGCAGACCGACTGATTGCTGGTGGTAGGGGAACCGAACGCCTGCAAGCCAAGGCCGAGGCCCCGCTTCACCACAGGGTGGTCCATACTTATGGACGCGCCGTTGTGCCGTGTGGAGCGCGGCTTGAATTCGCATTTGACATGCTCCGAAATGATATCGAGCAACTGCAGGTTGTGGTACATGCCGTTACCGCGTATATCGACCACGAAGGTACAGGTATCAGGGATGACATTGTGCTGGCTTCCGGCATTGATCTGCGTTACAGTCATCTTGACCGGACCGGTGAATTCGGAGACCTTGTCATAGCGGTAAGTCCTGAACCATTCTATATCCTCGAGCGCCTTGTAGATCGCATTGACACCTTCGTCCCGGGCTGCATGGCCGCTCTTGCCATATGCAGTGCAGTCCAGTACCATAAGGCCCTTCTCTGCCACCGCCATCTGCATCCCGGTCGGCTCTCCGATGATGCCGAGGACCACATTGCCGAATTCCGGAATCACAGCCTCGATGCCCTCCTTTCCTCCGACTTCCTCCTCAGCCGTCACGCTGTACACCAGACGGTACGGCTGTCCTTTGGATGAGAGAACCTTATAAGCCTCAAGCAACGATACCAGAGAACCTCCGTCATCATTGCTTCCAAGACCGTACAGCCTGTCACCGTCAAGGATCGGCACGAACGGGTCCCTCGTATATCCCGAGGCCGGCTTCACGGTATCGATATGCGCATTGAGCAGGATGGTCGGTTTGTCACAGCACGGTTCGGACTCTATCCAGAGATTGTTCCCGGTCCGGTGCACGGTAAGACCGTCCTTCTCAAGCCATTGCTGAAGGAAATCGGCGGCATCCCCCTCCTCCCTGCTGAAGGAAGGGATGGAAATCAGTTTCTCTAGAAGTTCCGTCATATGATTTCAGTGCCGGAGTCCTTTCCAAGATTCTCGGCATTGGTAATGACCACTTTGTTGACGCCGGCATCGATTGCCGCAAAGGCATTGTCCAGTTTTGGGATCATGCCGTCACTTACCGTACCGTCCTCGCGCATCCTTTCGAAATCCGCCTTGCGTATCTCACGTATGACACTGTCCTCGTCGTCGGGATCCGAAAGCACACCTTTCTTCTCGAAACAGTATGTAAGGGTCACATCGTATTCCTCAGCAAGCGCCGAGGCCAGTGCAGAAGCAATCGTATCGGCATTGGTATTGAGCAGCTGTCCCATTCCGTCATGGGTGATAGGACAGAACACGGGCACGGCTCCGGCATCTATGAGCATCTTCAGCTCCTTGACGTTGACACTCTTGATGTCTCCGACGAAACCGTAGTCGATAGGCTTCGCAGGGCGCTTGACACAGCGGATTATGTCAAGGTCGGCGCCGCACAGTCCAATGGCGTTGATGCCCTTGGCCTGCAGTTCGGCCACCACGCTCTTGCTGACGATACCGGCATACACCATGGTGACAACCCTCAGCATAGGTTCGTCGGTGATACGGCGGCCATTGAGCATATGGCTTTCTATACCGAGTTCGGCTGCTATCCTGGTGGCGGTCCTTCCGCCTCCGGTAACAAGCATCTTACGTCCTTCAATGGCGCAGAACCCGCCCAGAAGGGTGTTCAGACGGCTGTCGTCCTCGACCACCTGGCCGCCTACCTTGACTATATTGAGTGTCTTTTTCATAGCATATCCTCCAGCATCCTCTTCATCACAACCTGAGCCGAAACGGCCCTGTTGGCAGCCTCAGGGATCACGAGGCTGGTAGGTGCATCTATCACTTCGTCAGTCACTATCATGTTCCTCCTCACAGGAAGGCAGTGCATGAAATATGCATTGTCCGTCACCGCCATCTGCCTTGCGCCGACCGTCCAGGACATATCCTTGCTGAGTATCTGCCCGTACTGGGACGGATCGGTCACACCCGGGCAGCTCCAGTTCTTCGCGTACACGAAATCAGCGCCTTCGAAGGCTTTCATCTGATCATATTCAACCTTCGCACCGCGGACGAACTTCGGATCAAGCTCGTATCCGTGAGGATGGGTTATCACAAAGTCCACGTCAGCGGCATTCATCCAATCGGCGAATGAATTCGGGACGGCCTGGGGCAGGGCCCTCGGATGAGGTGCCCAGGACATGACGACCTTCGGACGCGGTTTCTTCTTGTATTCCTCTATCGTGATGAGGTCGGCGAATGCCTGGCAAGGATGCACAGTAGCGGATTCGAGACTGATCACAGGCTTCCCCGAATACTCCACGAACTGGCTGAGTATGGTCTCGGCATAATCGAACTCCCTGTCGGTCAGACCGGCGAAGGAACGGACACCGATGATATCGCAATAACTCCCCATGACCGGAATCGCCTCCCTGAGGTGCTCGGACTTGTCGCCGTCCATGACCACACCGAGTTCGGTCTCGAGTTTCCATGAATCCTGGCCGATGTTCAGCACGATCGGGCTCATTCCAAGATTAAGGGCGGCCTTCTGGCTGCTGAGCCTGGTACGCAGGCTGCTGTTGAAGAACACGAGCATGATGGTCTTGTTCTCCCCCAGATGCTTCCAGGCATACGGGGTCGCCTTGACCTGCAGAGCCTCCTTCAATGCGGCGTTCAGATCGCCTATATCCTCTACGTGGAAAAATGTCTTCATCACAATACCTCCTTGAGTGCTTTTATGAATTTTTCGGCATCAGCCTTCGTAAGTACGAGCGGTGCAAGCAGCCGCACCATGTTCTTTCCGGCAACGCCGGTGAAAATATGCTTGTCAAACAGCAGGGCCCTGCGTATGTCAGCCACAGGCTCGTTGAATTCGATGCCTATCATGAGCCCCCTGCCCCTGACTTCCTTGATACGGGGGGATGCCGGGATGCCTGCCTTGAGGTATTCGCCGACCTCGTAGGCATTCTGCACCAGATTCTCTTCCTTTATGATGTCGAGCACGGCGTTTGCACCGGCCATGGCGAGGTAGTTGCCTCCGAATGTGGTGCCGAGCATGCCCTTGACTGCCTTGAATTTCGGAGAAATAAGGATTCCACCGCATGGGAAGCCGTTGGCTATGCCCTTGCCCATGGTGATGATGTCCGCCTCAATGCCGGCCCACTGGTGGGCGAAGAACTTGCCGGAGCGGCCATAACCGCTCTGGACCTCATCCGCTATGAGACAGGCCCCGTATTTGTCGCACAACTCACGGAGTGCGGCAAAGAACTCGGGTGACGGGATATGAATGCCGCCGCAGCCCTGTATTCCTTCGATGATGACACCTGCCACGTCTCCCTTCTTGAGTTCGGCCTCAACTGCCCCGGCATCCCCGAGGTCGCAGAAAGAGACCTTATGGCATGCATTGAAAGGTGACACGATGGACGGATTGTCGGTTACCGCCACAGCCCCCGAGGTGCGGCCGTGGAAACTCCTCCTGAAAGCGATGATACGGTCCTTCCCGGTATGGAAGGAGGCCATCTTCATGGCATTCTCATTGGACTCCGCGCCGCTGTTGTCAAGGAAGAGGGAATAATCCGGATATCCGCAGATCTCACCGAGTTTCCCGGCCAGTTCCTCCTGAAGGGGGTTCTTCACGCTGTTAGAATAGAATCCTATCTTTTCCAGCTGGTCCTTGAGAGCAGCCACGTACTTCGGGTGGCAATGCCCGACGGAAATCACGGCATGACCGCCATAGAGATCGAGGTATTCAGTACCCTTGTCATCCCAGATAGTGCACCCGAGGCCCTTCACCGGGGTTACATCAAAAAGTGAATATACGTCAAAAAGTTGCATCAGAATCTGTTTGCTTTAAGTTTCAGCCCCGCATCCTGCGGGAGGCCGAACATTATGTTCATATTTTCCACAGCCTGTCCGGAGGCTCCTTTCAAAAGGTTGTCTATCATGGAGATCACATGCAGTTTGCCGCCATATTTCTTCACATATACTACAGCCTTGTTGGTGCCGACGACCATCTTGAGGTCAGGGTTGGAGTCCACGACAGTAACGAAGCGGGAAGATGCGTAATAATTCTTGTACAGTGCGGTAGCTTCCTCCCCGGTCATAGCGCAATCGAAATATACGGACGCCATGATTCCTCTCGGATAGTCCCCGCGCACCGGGACGAAATTGATTCCGCCTTCCCATGACGGAGCCAGTTTGTGCAGAGTCTCGGAAATCTCTCCCAGATGCTGGTGGGTGAATGCCTTATATACGGACATGTTATTGTCCCTCCAGCTGAAATGCGTCGTTTCCTGCAATTTCTGTCCGGCACCGGTAGAACCTGTGACAGCCGTCACATGTATCTCCGGAAGCATATCGGCAGCAGCGGCAGGAAGAAGCGCAAGCTGTATTGCTGTAGCGAAACATCCCGGGTTGGCGATATGCCTGGCTCCGGCTATCCTGCTCTTGAAGGCATCGGTGAGACCATACACGAAATCCTCCGCATCCGCCTCAAGCCTGTAGTCATTGCTCAGGTCAATGATGGCGCCGTCGAACTCCTTCGGGAAAGACGCCACGGTATCCTTCGCCGTCCCGTGTCCCCCGCAGAGGAACACCACATCGACGTCACAGACCGGAGCTTCAGCGCTGAAAACGATGTCAGTCTCCCCCACCAGGTCATTATGCAAGGCCCAGACCGGCTTCCCGGCCTGGCTGGTGCTCTGGACAAACACGATGTCCACGTCAGGATGGTTCACAAGTATCCTGAGGAGTTCTCCTCCGGTATATCCGGCACCCCCTATGATTCCAGCCTTCACCATCCTACAGTTCCTTCTCTATCTTGGAAGCCTCGTCCGGATGGCAGGCATAATATGCGCGGAGGGCTGTCGAACTGACCTTGATGAATCCCTTGGCATCCTCGCTTGTCCATCCCTTCTGCATCTCACCGTACTCGCCGAACTTGTTCTTTACGAGATCGTCCTTGGTCTCGACACCTACAGGTTCGAAGCAGTATGGCCTGAGAGACATCTCCACGACACCGTTGACATTGCGCTGGCTGCTTTCGAGCATGGCCTCGATGTCACGCATGACAGGCTCGAGGAACTGGCTTTCGTGCAGGAACATGCCATACCAGTTGGCAACCTGGTCCTTCCAGTACTGCTGCCATTTGCTGAGGGTGAATTTCTCAAGGAACTTATGGGCGGCGATGATGAGCAGCGATGCCGCAGCCTCGAAGCCGACACGGCCCTTTATGCCTATGATGGTATCACCGACGTGCATGTCGCGGCCGATTCCATATGGGGAAGCCATCTCCTCCACCTTGCGTATGGCAGCGATCTTGTCTTCGTATTCGACACCGTTGACACTGCAGAGTTCACCCTCCTTGAAGCCGAGCTTGATGGACTCGCCTCCGTTGTTGGTGACCTGCTTGAGATATGCGCTCTCCGGAAGTCCCTTTGATGAATCAAGGATCTCGCCTCCGCAGATAGAGGTGCCCCAGAGACCTACATTATATGAATATTTAAGCTTCTTGAAGTCAGCAGGGAATCCGTGCTGGTTGAGATAATCCACCTCGAACTGGCGGGTGAGCGCCATGTCGCGGGTGAGGGTGATGATCTCGATGCCCGGTGCCATCACGAGGAATGTCATGTCGAAGCGCACCTGGTCGTTGCCGGCGCCGGTCGAACCGTGAGCGATGGCATCCGCACCGATCTCCTTGGCATAGCGTGCGATCGCCATGGCCTGGAATATTCTCTCGGAGGACACTGAGATAGGATAGGTCCCGTTGCGGAGCACGTTTCCGTAAACCATGTACTTGAGGCTCTTGGAATAATATTCTCCGGTGACATCAAGCGTCACATATTTCTTCGCACCGAGCTTGTATGCATTCTCTTCGTTGGTCTTCAACTGTTCAGGAGAGAATCCTCCCGTATCGGCACAGGCCGCATAGACTTCGTAACCCTTCTCGAGGGTGAGGTACATTACCGTGAACGAGGTATCAAGACCGCCGCTGTAAGCGACAACAACTTTCTTCTTTTCCATATCTTAAATAAATTATAATGCAGGTTCGTCAGGATTGTGTATTGCAAGATGGTCATTCGGGTCATACAGAAGACCGGTACAGATACACATGGTATAATTATGGCTCTTAAGGATGTCGAAATGGCGGCAGCCCTCGCAGCCTTTCCAGAATTCAGGATCATCGGTGAGTTCGCTGAACGGCACCGGACGGAATCCGAACTCGTAATTCATCTTCATCACCGCGGCACCGGTGGTGATGGAGAATATCTTGGCCTCAGGGAACAGTTTCCTGGAGAGCTTGAACGTCTGCTCCTTGATACGCTTCGCCAGCCCGAGCCCTCTGAACTTGTGGGCGACGATAAGTCCCGAATTGGCGACGAAACTCTTTCCACCCCATGATTCTATATATGAGAAGCCGGCGAATTCACCTGTCTCGGAGATAGCTATCACGGCTTTCCCCGCCAGCATCTTCTCGCTGATGTATTCAGGGGTACGGCGGGCGATTCCGGTCTTGCGCTCCTGGGAAGAAACGAATATTTCCTTGCATATCTCCTCGGAGAACACGGTGTCTGCGGCGGTAGCAACCCTGACCACTATGCAGGTGACATTGAACATGGACTTGAGGGTGCTCTGGATATAGTCGTTGTCCGCATCATCCTTGAGCATGACAAGTACGGTGTCGTCGCCGGCTATGGAGCCCATGATACCATCTATACCGCAACTGTCCACCACCGAAGCGATGGCGGAGGCGAAACCCGGTTTCGAACGGATGACGCATAGCTGTCCCGACACCTCCACGCTTTCCGCGCTGAAATGGCTCTTCGGGACCGATGGGGCCTGTATCCTGTAATACTGGCCATTCCTGCTGTCCGAGACCTTCACGGCGCCAAGTTCCTTGATATCCCGCGACAATGTTGCCTGGGTAACTGATATACCCCTCCCCTGGAGAGCCTTCATAAGGTCCTCCTGAGTGCGTATCTTCTGCGAGTTGATGATACCCGCAATTACGTTCTTTCGATTTACTTTCTCGCTCATGACTTAGAAATAATATGCAAATATATGAATATTTATTCAATAATATCACAAGTCCTTTGATTTTTTGTTTTATTTTCTTATGTTTGCATTCGCAAATGAGATTCAGCCATCATATTCTCCACCATCATCACCATATCGTACTGATAGGGTAAGCGCAGACTATGCTGGTTTTTCCATAACAATGTTGTGCGACTTGCCCTATGAAGGCAGGTCCTTTTTTTATAAGTATGCTTAAGATCGCATTACAATCAAAAGGAAGGTTGAACGAAGACAGTCTCAACCTGCTCCAGAGCATCGGCATCAACGTGGACGAGCCGAAGCGCAAATTCCTCTCCAAAGCCAGGAACTTCGATATCGAAGCCCTTTTCCTGAGGGATGATGACATCCCTGCAGTGGTCGCTTCCGGCACTGCCGCACTCGGAATCGTCGGATTGAACGAAGTGGAAGAGAAGGGAGCCGATGTATATATTGCCGCAAAGCTTGGTTTCAGCGGCTGCAGGATCAGCCTTGCCATACCGAAGACCGAGCAATATGACGGGCTGGAATACTTCCAGGGGAAGCGTATCGCCACCTCCTATCCCAATATCCTGAAGGGATTCCTGGACAGGAACGGAATAAAGGCTTCCATCGAGGTTATCACCGGCTCGGTGGAGATCGCTCCGGCAGCAGGCATAGCGGACTGCATATTCGATATCGTATCTTCCGGCAGCACCCTCGTTTCCAACGGACTGGTGGAAGTCGAGAAAGTATTCGAGTCACAGGCCGTCCTCATCGCCAACAGGAACCTCAGCGCAGAAGACAAGGAGATCCTGGACGAACTGACCTTCCGCATCGACTCCCACAAACTCAGCAGCGGCAAGAAATACCTCCTCATGAACATCCCTACCGCATCCCTCGACGAGGCGGTGAAGATATTGCCGGCAATGAGAAGCCCCACCGTGATGCCTCTCGCCTCCGAAGGATGGTGCTCCCTCCAATCCGTGGAGGAGGAAAGCACGCTCTGCGAGAAGATAAAGCAGCTGAAGGCCATCGGCGCCGAAGGAATCCTCGTGATAGATCTTGACAAAATCATATTGTAATGGAAATATTCGTCAACCCCGCACGCACCGGATGGGAGAGACTGTGCCTCCGGGCGGTCAGCGGGAACAATGAGATAGGAAGCAGAGTCCGGGAGATCATCTCCATGGTCCGGAGCAACGGCGACGATGCCATCAGGTCCCTGGCAGTAGAGATAGACGGCATACGGCTCGGTGACATCAAGGTTTCCGGTGAGGAAATCCGGGAAGCCTCCGGGCTGGTTCCGGAACCGGTGAAGAAGGCCATCGAGACGGCATACGCCAACATCTACGCCTTCCACAAGGCCCAGATGCCTTCACGCATCGAAGTGGAGACCGCTCCGGGAGTACTCTGCATTCAGAAGCCCGTCCCTATCGGCAAGGTCGGCCTGTATATTCCGGGAGGCACCGCGCCCCTGTTCTCGACCGTACTCATGCTCGCCATTCCGGCATTGATAGCAGGATGCGGCACCAGGATACTCTGCACTCCTGCCGGCAAGGACGGGAAGGTCAATCCCGAAGTACTGTATGCCGCTTCAAGATGCGGCATAAGCGACATATTCAAGGTTGGAGGAGCCCAGGCGGTAGCAGCGATGGCATATGGCACGGCCAGCATCCCGAGGGTTGACAAGATTTTCGGGCCGGGTAACCGCTATGTGACCACGGCCAAGCAGATAGTAAGCACCAACGGTACGGCTATCGACATGCCGGCAGGGCCGTCGGAGGTCATGGTGCTTGCAGACGAGAGC
>JAZRXV010000059.1:0-44418 GCA_045600405.1 Candidatus Cryptobacteroides sp. | reverse complement strand
TCGAGACCGAAAGCGACCTTGCCGAGATTATAGACGATTTCAGGCTGGATCCTGTACATCTGAGAAACGCTGTTTGCGCTGTTCTTGCAATAGAAGTCACCAACGATCTGTTCCGAAGTACCGAAATTGTTAATGTAACCGAGGAGGATGGACGGAGACCAGCGGGACTCCTTGCTCTTATACATTACGGTAGCCCAACCTGAGATATTGCTGGTTGCTGAATACTCACAGCTGCCGTCAGAGTTGATTGCGGAGACACCGTAACCACCAACCATGTTCATGTGGGAGCCGTCGTTTGCATAGGTGATCTTCTCCTTGAAGGTCACGTTGCCGGAGACGAACTGGCCGTACTCGTACACGCTGAGTGTGGTGAGGCGGTCGCTGACTTTCATGACACCGTCATCACGGCGTGGCTTGATGCTCAACATGTCGGCACCGACACGTACAAGGCTCTTGCCCTTCTTGAAATTGAGGCCGAGGTAAAGTTCAGGGACGCAGCTGTACTTGATATAGTCAGCGGAATTGCCGGCAGGACCTGTGGAGGTGTACTGCATCTGCCAGATTGCAGAAGCGGTAAGGCTGACCACGTCTGACAGCTTCCCGTCAAAGGTAACCTGAGGAGTGCGGCTGAACGGTCCGAAAGGAGCGCCGCTTTCAAGGCTGAAGATGTCAGGAAGATCCGCTGCCATAGGATGCCATGCCTGGCCGAGTTTCCAGCTGCGGCCATCCTTTGCAAGGGTGGCGTAGGCCTGACGGAGACGGAGGGTGGCAGTACCGGTATTGCCGGAGATTCCGCTGTAGAAGTCGGTCTCGATCTTTGCACCCACCTTGTACCCGTCGAACTCATAACCGATGACGTCAAGCCCGAGGCGGCTGGTGAGGGCTGCATAGCGGAACGAAGCGCCAGCATTAAGATCCTCGCCATTGGCACCGAGTTTCTGGTCCTTAGGCATGTAATAATAGAGGTCCTCGGTACCTGCAGAACTCTCGCGGGTATCGAAAGCGTAGTAATTACGGATAAATCCGTACCATTTGAACTGTGGCTTGGCGTCCTGCGCGAATGCGCTGACGGAAAGCAATGCTACCAGAACGGCAGCGAAAAAACGCTTGGTTTTCATACACAATTATAATTGAATAAAGGGGGCCCATACACAGAGCCCCCATTTCTCAAATCAGAAATTAAGCGAATGGGAAGAACTTGGTCACCCAGAAGAATCCGAGCACAAGTCCGACGATGCCGACTATGAGACCGACCTTTGTCATATCCTTGGTATCGACAAGTCCGGTAGATGCGGCAATGGCATTCGGAGGTGTGGAGATAGGGAGGCACATTGCTACGGATGCACAGACCGCAACGAATACGGAGAGGCCTGTCTGGCCACCGAATGCATTGAACGCATCGGCATTGCCACTCTGGAGAAGACCGTTACCCATAGCAATCATGATAGGGATGAGAAGGGCAGCAGTCGCAGAATTGCTGATGAAGTTGCTGAGAAGGTAGCATACTAAGCCGGCCACTACGAACACAACTATGATATTCATAGATCCGAATGGGATTGACTCTATCATGGCCTTTGCAAGACCGGTTCCTGACAGAGCATAACCGAGGGCGAAACCACCGGCCACCAACCAGAGTACTTCCCAGTTGATCTCCTTGATGTCATCCTTGGTGAAAACACCTGTGGCAGTGTAGACTGCGAGCGGGATGAGAGCGACGATATTGGAGCTGATGCCATGGAGCTGCTCGGTCATCCAGAGGAGGATGGTAGCGCCGAAGGTGATCCATGCCACATAGTCCTTGTAGGTCTTCTTGTGATCGTCCTCCTTGATCTCAAGCACGATCTCCTCGGACTTGAAAGGATAAAGAACGGTAAGAAGGACCCAGGCGAGAACTATCATGATGATGACGAATGGGATCATACGCATAGCCCAGTCGCCGAATCCGATGGTGATGTTGGCCATTGACTCGAGGTTACCGACTGCGGTGGCGTTAGGTGGGGTTCCGATAGGGGTACCGATACCACCGATATTGGCTGCGATAGGAATTGCCAGAGCGATTCCGACCTTGCCCTTGGCGTCGGTGTCAGGAAGTGAAGCGAATACAGGTGCAAGGAATGCAAGGAACATTGCTGCCGTAGCGGTGTTGCTCATGAACATTGAGAACACTGCAATTACGATAAGGACTCCGAGGAGCACGGTCTTAGGCTTCTTGCCGAAAGGCTTGAGAAGTATGCGTGCCATGGTGACGTCCATGCCGTACTTTGAAGCGACGATTGCAAGGACGAATCCACCGAGGAAGAGCATGACGACAGGGTCTGAGAAAGCTCTCATGATCTCCTTCATAGGGACGAATGCGCTGTCATCGCCGGTCTTCATCAGGAACGAAATGCTCTTGCTGGAGATGGTAAGGAGTGATATGACAATCACCATAAGAGAGGTCACCCAGTTAGGGACGATCTCAAAGATCCACATCAGGGCAGCGAACGCGAAGATAGCAATTGTACGCTGCTGGGTTACGGTCAGTACATCGCCGAGGCTTCCGAAGAAGGAGGCAGGGCAGCACCAGAGGAAGATTGTGACGATCAGCACTATGGGCAGAAGGACACAATACTTAACATTGAACTTGCTGTTAGCCATTATATTAAAAGGTTTGGATTATATCCGTTGTTTTTTGCGCCGCAAATTTAGTCATTAAATTGCACTTACCCAAGAACAATGTCATCAAGTTTCCACCGGTACTTCTCGGAAATAATATTTATTTTTGCATAGTAATCAAAATATCCATTCATATGAGCGGAAAAACAGTAATCCTTGTGGCGGAAAGCGCTGAGGAAAGGATGGTCAGGGAATTCATCCCGGAAGCAGAATGCATCAGGACCGGGGTCGGGGCCTCCAACGTGATCAGGGCATGCTGCCAGTTGCCTGCAGGAACACGCATATTCAATATAGGCTATGCCGGAAGCAACAGCCTTGAGATCGGTACAGTCACCCGGGTCAGCCGGTCATTCCGGCTCAAGAGCGATGCATACATATTCGAGGATTACAACAACCCGCTGCAGATCAGTCCGGAAGGGCTTCCATGCTATACGAGCAATTCATTCGTGACAGAATCCGACATGGTGGAGCCTACCCTGTTTGATATGGAGCTTAACTATATGGTCGCATTTCCGTTCAAGACAGTCGGCGCGATCAAGATAGTAAGCGACAACCTCAGCGTCGATGCGTTCCTCAACAACGCCATACGCGAATCCGGCATTCTTACTTCAAAGGAGGTCTGGGAGAAAGTGGCAGCCCTCTACCGCTCACTTACGGCATAGGGACCTGAGGGCACAGCCCGCACACGAAGAAGCGATCCTTCTGCGGCGGTGCAGGAGGAAAAGCGCGCCGGCAAGGCATACGGCCAGCACGACAAGCACTATTATGGTTGCGGCATTCATTACGCGACTATCATGTATGCTATCCACGCACATACCCAGGCCATGACGCATTGGAAGACAATCACAAAAGCAGCCCAGCGCATACCCAGCTCACGGCGTATGGCGGCTATGGCCGCTACGCACGGAGTATAGAGCAGGCAGAACACCAGCATAGGTACTGCAGTAGTGGCTGTCAGCACCGTCCCTGCCCCAAGGACCGTCAATGTGGACACTATGCTTTCCTTGGCGAGGAAACCGGATATCAGCGATGTGACTATACGCCAGTCGCCAAGCCCCAGAGGGGCGAACACCGGCGCTATCCTGCCGGACAGCCATGCCAGCATGCTTTCTTCTGCACCGACAAGCTGGAGCCTGAAATCAAACGAACGCAGGAACCATATTATGACAGTGGCTATCAACACCACGGAAAAAGCCAGCTGGAGAAAATCCTTGGTCTTGTTCCAGAGAAGATGCCATGCATTCCGCACTTTCGGCATACGGTAGGTAGGAAGTTCCATCACGAACGGCGTCGGGTCGCTGTGGCGGCCGAACCATTTACGGACCAGTGCAGTCAGCACACCGAGCAGGATTCCAAGCAGATACAGGCATATCATTACAAGTCCGGCATGCCCCGGGAAAAAGGCCGTCGCCAGGAAACCGTAAATGGCGATTTTGGCAGAGCAGCTCATGAACGGAATCATGAGCACGGTAAGTTTGCGGTCCTTGGATGACGGGAGTGTACGTGTGGCCATTATTCCGGGAACGGAGCATCCGAAACTGATGAGCATAGGCACGATGCTTCTTCCGGACAGGCCCACCTTGCGCAGCAGTTTGTCGGAAATGAAAGCGATCCTTGCCATATATCCGCTGTCTTCAAGCAGTGAGATGAAGAAGAACAGCACTATGGTGATAGGTACGAAACTCAGTACAGTACCGACGCCCCCGAAAACGGCATCTACGACAAGCGAGCGGACAGCATCATTGACCTCCCACCGCATGAATGTATCATTGACCCCGGCTCCAAGCGCAGCGATAGCGCCGGCAAGCAATTCCTGAAGCCAGTACCCCAATTTGTCAAAAGTGACCCAGAAGACAAGACCTATGATCGCTATGAAAGACGGTATTGCGGTCCACCTGCCGGTAAGCACCCGGTCTATCCTGTCGCTTTTCTTCTGCTCGACACTTATTCCGGGCCTTGCGACCGTGTGGGCACAGAGTTTCCTGATAAAGGAAAAACGCATATCCGCCATAGCAGCATATCTGTCAAGCCCACGCTCCTTTTCCATTTCACAGATTATGCGTTCAAGCGTATCCTTCTCGCTTTCACTCAATCCCAAAAGGGCCAAAGTACTCCCGTCTCCCTCTACCAGCCTGCTGGCCACATACCTTACCGGAAGGCCGGCTTCACGGGCATGGGATTCCACAAGGTGCATTATGCTGTGCAGGCATTTGTGGACAGCACCTCCATGCTCGTCCATAGAGCAGAAATCCTGCCTTACAGGCTTTTCCTGATACCTTGCTATATGCACGGCATGCTCCAGGAGCTCCTCTATTCCCTCCCCCTTTGACGCGGCGATAGGGACCACCGGTATACCGAGATGGTATTCCATCTCATTCACACGCACCGAGCCGCCGCCTGCCTTCACCTCATCCATCATATTCAAGGCCAGCACCATAGGTATCTCCAGCTCCATCAGCTGAATGGTCAGATACAGGCTGCGCTCTATGCTGTTGGCATCGACGATATTGATGATAGCCTGAGGCTTCCGGCCGATAATGAATTCTCTGGCCAGTGATTCCTCCGATGTGTATGGCGACAGGGAATAAATTCCGGGAAGGTCAACAAGACGCACATCCGGCATAGCTTCCACCACCCCCTCTTCGCTCTCGACCGTGACCCCCGGGAAGTTCCCGACATGCAGGCTTGCTCCGGTGATTTTGTTGAAAAGGGTGGTCTTACCACTGTTCTGCTGACCGACGACCGCAAGAGTAACGACACTGCCCTTCGGCAAAGGGTTCTCATGGGCCTTCGAGTGATACTTTCCCGACTCTCCGAGTCCGGGGTGCGCATTATGCCCGTGGAGCGACTGGTTATATCCGAAATCAGGGGCCTGCGTATCCTTATCCGCAGTGAATATCCCGGAATCCACGGCTTCGACTTTGACGTCAGCAGCTTCGGCCTGCCTCAGGGACAGAGAATATCCATGCAGGGATATCTCAATCGGATCCCCCATAGGAGCACGCCTTATGAGTCTCACCTCCGCGCCGGGAATCAAGCCCATATCAATAAGGTGACGCCGGAGATCCCCTTGTCCTCCGACCGTCCCGATGCGGGCCGTCTGCCCTATGGACAGATCCTTAAGCGTCATATCCCTGTATTAATACAGGAAGGCTGAAAGTATTCAGCCTTCCTGTGAATATATGTACTAAAGCTTATAGAGATCCTCCCAGCCTGGTCTTGGAACAGGACCCCAGAGCAGCTGGTTTGCAAGAGGATTGTTGGTTATCTGCTTGGTCGCAGGATCGAAGAGGATCCTCTCCCCTGTCCACTGTGCGATCACACCGAGGCAGAATACCTGGCTGAGCGGTGCGGACACTGAGAACGAAGAACGTGTCTTCTCCCTGCCCATGCAGGCGAGAAGGAAGTTCTCGTAGTGGTTGGACGGGCTCTCCGGCACTTCAGGAAGTTTACCGTCGGCCTTCATCTGCTCATGCACTTCCTTTGGAATGATTGAAAGTGTCGATCCATGTGAACCACCCTTGAACGTGAGGGTCTTCGAATATATTATCTTGCCAGGATTGAGTGCTGTAGGCTTGAAAGCCTGGCCCGCTACCAGAGGGATGTTCGGATCGACATCCGATGTACCGTAATATGATGGCACCTTAGGGATATTGTCAACTCCGTCATACCATGTCACGTCAACTGCAGGCATGCCTTCCCTTTCAGGGAACTTGAAGAGCAGAGTCGAAGACATCGGGTAGAAGAATGGATTCTGGTCCTTGAGATAAAGCGGATTGACCTCAGTAGGAAGTCCGAGCTTCAGGAACTCATGTGATGTATCAAGGATATGTGCGCCCCAGTCACCAAGTGCACCCATTCCGTACTGATACCAGCAGCGCCACTGTCCATGATGATAGTCATGGTTGTATTCCCTCGGGTAGAGAGCGCCGAACCAGGTGTCCCAGTCAAGGGTCTCAGGCACAGTCTCCCCTGCAGGATATGCCTGCATCTTCGGGTTCCAGGTATGCCAGCGGCGGCCACCGTTCATATGGGCGGTTATCGCTGTGACATCCTTGATGATGCCGGCGTCAACCCATGCCTTATACTGGAAATAGTTGGCCTCTGAGTGTCCCTGATTTCCCATCTGGGTGACAACGCCATACTTTTTCTCAGCATCCATGAGAAGCTGGCACTCACGGAATGTCCTGGCAAGAGGCTTCTCGACATACACGTTGATACCGAGCTTCATGGCAGCAAGGGTAACTTCGAAATGGGAATGATCCGGAGTGGCGACCATGACAGCATCGATCTTGTCTGCCATCTCATCGAACATCTTGCGGAAATCCTTGTATCTCGGGACGTTAGGATACCAGTTGATAACCTCCTGGGTAGCCTCGGCCCCCATGTCGACATCGCAAAGAGCGACGACATTGCACATACCGGTGTCCCTGAAGCAATGGATATCTTCATTTCCACGGTTACCGATTCCGACGAATGCGATGTTCACCTTGTCATTAGGACCGTAAACACGTTTCTTCCGGGTGTTTTTCTTTGAATTCGGATTCTTGGCCGAAACAAAAACAGAAGGTACGACGGTTGCCGCTGCACCTGCCAAAGCAGCATCTTTGAGGAATGCTCTTCTTGAAATGTTCTTCTCTGACATAATATTGCCTGGTTAATTTAAAATTTTAATCTTGATATTCTTGTAATGCACCTCATCCCCATGGTCCTGCAGAAGGATATATCCCTCTTCGAAATTGCCGAAGTTGATCCAGTCCTTGTACTTGCTGTAATTGACCAGGGCATTCCACATCTGATTGTTGCGTTCGTATTCGATGATCTTCACATCGTTCAGCCAATGCTCGACATGATTGCCGTTCACGATTATCGTTGCCTTGTTGAAGCAGCCGGGACGGTATGGCTTGTCCGCCGGAGCAGGAATAAGGTCGTAAAGGGAACCGAGAGTTCGGTTGCCTCTGACACCAAGTTTCGCATCAGGATGAAGTTCGTCGTCGAGCACCTGGAATTCGCATCCTATCGAAGACGCTCCCGGAGCATTGTTGATCTCAGGATTGACAAAGTACTTGATACCGCTGTTGGCACCCGGTGTGATCTGGAATTCCACAGAGAGCATGAAATTGCTGTATTTCTTCTCCGTAATGATATCGCCACCATTCCCGGACTCGGCACCGTCTGCTTTCTCGACCACGAGGATACCGTTGTCGATGTGCCAGCCATGGTCAGGGAAAGTGGCGGCATTCGCACTGCGCCAGCCCTTGGTGGTCTTACCGTCCCAGAGAAGCTGCCAGCCCTCGGCCGCTTCCTTCTCGGAGATGGTATTAGGGATTCCGTTGATCTGCTTCAGGCAGGACTCCGGCCAGGTATTTGATTCAAGTCCGTCGGTCATGATACGTATATCCTTCCAACGCACGGTCTTGCCTGCATTGGAAGCCTCTGAAATCTCATGCACCTGGAGCGCAATGAATCCTTCGGAATCCTTATCGTCCAGCACATCTGAGACAGCAACGCCGTTTAGCCATGTGCGGAGCCTGTTGCCTATGGCCTCAATGCGGACCTGATTCCACTCATCCTGCTTGAAAGCACCTTTCCTGCAGCAGCATGATGAAGGAGGATAAAGCCATCCGGACCTGACCTCGTCATAAACCGCTCCGGAGTTGCATCCGTCGATTTCGTACTGGTAGCCATATACCCTGCCGTCGAATTTGTCCTTGTCGCAATGGCTCCTGAACTGGATCCCGGAATTCACCCCCTCATCTACTTTGAAGGACATTTCCAGGATGTAGTCGCCATATGTGGCCCTGGTCCTGAGAAAAGAATTGGTCGCACCGGGTGTTGACACCCCTACGATAGCACCGTCTTCAACCTTGAATGAAGCCTTGCCTCCTGCTGTGGTCCAACCCTTGAGGGTCTTCCCATTGAAAAGGCTGGTCCAGGTACCCGGCTCAGCAGCAAAAGCCGCCGAAGCTAAAGACACCAGGACAATTGTGGTTAATAAATACTTCTTCATATACTTAGTTTTAGTCATTAATCAAGCTGGCTGAGGAGATACTTGCATTTCTCGGCATTTCCCAGCGTCTTTGTGGTATTGCACGAAAGTTTCACGCAATCATGCCAGTTGCGTTTTTCCGTTATACGTCCCCTGGTAAGTTTGACGACGATGTTCATCGGCTCGCATCCCACCACATCACATGTCAGGAAGGTACCCACGCCATAGGAGTCCTGCACCCTGCCGTCAACATAACGATGGATCGCAAGAGCCTTCTCAATATTCAAGCCGTTGGAATAGCACACCTGCTTGGTTGCAGGGTCGATTCCGAGGTCCTTGTACTTAGCAATTATCTTCTCTGTCTGCTCGAATTCGTCCCCGCTGTCCACACGCAAGCCCTTGTACATCATAGCCATACGCTTGGAAAGGTTGGAGAAGAACACCTTGTCGCCGAAACAGTCATACAGGAAGATACCGTTGTCTCCGTCGTAAACATCGCTGAATTTCTTCATCACGGCATAATTGCACTCGAAAAGGCCGCTCACGTTCTCCTCGAAGCTGATGAGCTGATGGGACATTGTCCCAAGAGGAACGATGTCATATTTCATCGCAAACCACACATTGGACGTGCCAGTGAACTTGCCCGGCCAGTCTTTGCGCGATTCCCATACATCCTTCATCACACCGATGACCATATCCTGATGGTCGAAACTCATGCGGCGCCTTGTACCCATGTCCCCGAGCGTGAGCCCTCCTCCGAATATCTGCTCCGTCTTCTCCCAGGCACGCTTCTTCTCAAGGGCGGCGTCATAACGCCCGATATCACCGCGGCATTCGTGCATCAGTTCGGATATTGCGGACAGCAGAGGCATCTCCCACATGATGGTGGAGAACCACTTGCCACGCACGAGTATGTCAAGATGACCCTCCGCATCCTGGCTGATATGCACTTCATCAGGATTGAAACGGTAACCTTTCAGATATGTGAAATACCACAGAGGAAGGAAGGAGCATTTCTTTATCATGAAATCCACCTCCTCATCGGTGATGACCACGTTCCTCATTCCGTCAACCTGCTCCTGGAGCATGGCGGCAAATCCCTCCGGATATACCTGGTGGTTACGATCAAAGAAAGAATACTCGACCTCGGCACGCGGATAGGTCTCAAGGATATAATACTGACAGGTGAATGTATAAAGGTCGTTGTCAGTGAAATGTGTCACTATCTGTCTCATCAGAGAATGTTGTTTTCTTTTATGAATGAATCCAGCGTACTTCCGTCATCTATGCTGCAGATGAGGTCCTTGAGCATTCGGACCTTGGATGCCGGGACATATTGCAATATCTTTGCCGCCGTCTCCTTGACGCAATAGTCACCTGCTATGCCGCAAACACCGATCTCATCAGCTTTCTGCATCCAGTCATAAATTATTGAATACTGCTCACGGGTGCTCAGACCGTCGAAAGCGCCGTATTCCTCGCGATCCTTGTTCGCACCTTTGAAGAAAAGCTGCACAAATTCAGGGCCCTTGGCGAGGATGGGTGCAAACTCATCGGCAAGGCCTGCGCCCTGAGTATAGGCCACGCAATGCACCGGCCACGGACCACCATTATCCTTGAATGAGCAATGATCGCCCGGATGCCAGTCCAGGGTAAATACAACCTTATCGTACTTCGGCACGACAGCGGCTATCTTTGCTGGAAGGGATTCGCTTCCGGCAACGTACAAGGATCCCGCAGGATCAAAAAAGTCCCTCTGGACATCCGTGACTACCAATACTTTCATGATATGGTTTGATTGATTGTTTCCCTTTACTATCCCCAGTTTCTCGAGAAGCGCGCGCGGCTGAGGATCATGACCGCGGAAATTGCGGTACAGCTCGGACTCGTCATCGGAACTGCCCTTTGAAAGAATGTTTTCCCTGAAAGAATGAGATACCTCCGTATTGAAAATACCTTTTTCTTCGAATAAAGAGAAAGCGTCGGCCTCCAGGACCTCGGCCCATTTGTAAGAATAATAACCCGCGCTGTAGCCACCTGAAAAAATATGGCTGAAGGTTGTGGACTGGCATGTGCCGTCCGGCTTCGGAAGGACGTTGACCGGAGCATAAACCTTATTCTCAAATGCCACAGTGCCTTCTTCGGGAAGTTCAGTCAGCGTATGCCAAGCCATGTCAACAAGCCCGAACTGGAGCTGGCGTACCTGAGCGTATGCTGCCTGGAAATTCTTGGCGGCAACGATCCTGTCTATCAGTTCGTCCGAAATCTCCTCGCCGGTCTGATAATGTCTGGCGAAAGGTTTGAGGTATTCCGGTGCGAATCCCCAGTTCTCCATAATCTGTGACGGGAGTTCCACAAAGTCATGGTCCACGCTGGTACCGGTCATGGATGCGTACCGGCCTTCAGCCAGCATGCCATGGAGGGAATGACCGAATTCGTGGAGGAATGTAGTAAGTTCGTCATGGGTCAGCAATGACGGTGCCGACTCCGTAGGTTTGCTGAAATTGGTCACTATGCTGATGAACGGTCTTTTCTCCACTCCGCCGGCATCAATGCTCTGCGAACGGAATTCCGTCATCCAGGCACCGGCGCGCTTGCTGGCACGCGGGAAGAAATCAGCATAAAAAAGCGCGAGATGACGGCCGTCAGCATCGGTCACATCATATACGTGTACATCTTTATGATAGCCGGGGATGTCCTTGCGCTCGGTGAATTTGATACCATAGAGCCTGGTGGCAAGCCCGAAAACGGCATCAATACAATTCTCGAGCTGGAAATACGGCTTGAGGACCTCGTCGCTCAAAGAATATTCGGCATCCTTGTATTTCTCGGACCAGTAGCTGAAGTCCCATGGCTGGAGCTCCGGCTCGTCGAAGCCATTGGCCGCCGCATATTCATATACGGTCCTGACATCCTCCCTGGCGGCAGGAAGTGAAGGCTCGAGCAGTTCGCCAAGGAAAGAATAAACCCCGTCCACGGATTTCACCATCCTTTCCTCCACTGCATAATCTGCATAAGTCCTGTATCCAAGGAGATTGGCGATCTTGATACGCAGCTCGGCTATCCTGCGGCAGATGTCGGTATTGTCGAATTCACCCCCCACAGCCTTGGAGGCCGATGCATTCCAGAGTTTCTCCCTGAGGTCACGTCTGGCGCTGTATTGCATGAACGGGCCGTAACTCGGGCGGGTCAGATCGAAAGTCCATCCCTCCTGGCCGAGTTCCTTCGCTGTCTGGGCGCCCATGTCGCGGACGAACTGAGGAAGACCTTCGAGATCAGCCTCATCGGTCAGGTTAAGTTTGAATGCATTGGTCGCAGCAAGGGCATTCTTGCCGAACTGAAGTTCGAGAAGGGAAAGGTCTTCCTCATATTTGCTGTAGAGAGCCTTATCTTCAGGGCTGAGGTTCGCTCCGCTGCGGACAAACCCCTTGTAAGTCTTCTCTAGAAGGCGGGCCTGGTCCTTTTCAAGGCCGAGTTTGTCTTTCATGTCATATACAGCCTTGACCCTCGCGAACAGAGGCTCGTTGAGTGAGACGTACATCTCATACTCATTCATCATAGGAGCCAGCTTCTCCGCTATGTCCTGCATCTCATCACTGGTATCGGCCTCGAGGAGATTGTAGAAAATGGCTCCGACACTGCTCAAGGTCTCCCCTGAACGCTCCAGGGCCTCGATAGTATTGGCGAAAGTAGGAGCTTCGGGATTGGAGGCAATTGCATCGATCTCCGCCTTGCCCTCCCTGATGCCCTGTTCGAAAGCAGGCATGTAATGCCCGACCTTGATTTTGTCGAACTGCGGGGCACCGTACGGAAGCGGAGATTCTATAAGAAGCGGATTATCCATTTTGCAAGAAGTGATTGTTGCGAGTATGACGGCTGCAACGATTGCCAATTTTCTCATATTCTACTCTGTTTCAGCCTCATACCCGAGGGCTATCACACATAGCACCCTCATGTTGTCCTTTATACCGAGAAGGTCGCGGAGGTACTCCTCCGCAGATCCCTTGCTCTCATCATTACTATCATGCAACCTGCCGTTGACATGGACCCAGCAGCTGCCAAGTCCCTTGTCAACAGCGGAAAGCATGATATAGGTGGCACTGATGGAACAGTTCTCCACCCAAAGGTCAGTCTTTGAAGTATCGCCGAGCACAATTATGGCGGCAGGAGCCTTGGCCACGAAAGCAGAACCGTGATCCCTCATCCCGGATATCGCTTCAAGCAATGAAGGGTCGTCGATGACCATATACCCGGTGCTGCGGGTATTCTTGGACGAAGGAGCCATGCGGGCGTCATCAATTATGTCATCAATGAGTGCGCGTTCCACGGGCTCATCGGTAAACCGCCGCACACTGTGCCTGGCGGCGATGACTTCAGCGTATTTCATCAGATGATTCCTTGCTCAAGCATTGCGGTTGCGACCTTCATGAAGCCGGCGATGTTGGCGCCCTTCACATAGTCGTTAGATCCGTCAGCCTGCGTTCCGTACTTGACACAAGCCCCGTGGATGGAATCCATGATGAAATGGAGTTTCTCATCAACCTCCTTGCCGGACCAGCTGATATGGGAAGCGTTCTGGGTCATTTCAAGACCGGAGGTAGCTACACCACCGGCATTGACTGCCTTGCCAGGAGCGAAGTATATGCCATTGTTCTGGAAGAACTTGATAGCGCCAGGCTGGCAGCCCATATTGGAGACCTCACAGCAGCACCAGCAGCCGTTCGCCTTGAGTTCCTTGGCATCATCCTCGGAAAGCTCGTTCTGGAATGCGCAAGGGAGAGCTATGTCCACAGGAACGCTCCAAGCCTTCTTGCCGGCAGTGAAGAATGCCTTTCCAGGGAACTGGTCAGCCATATCCTGGACCTTGTTGCGGTTGGAAGCGCGCATTACAAGCATATAGTCGATCATCTCGCCGGTGATACCATCAGGGATAGCGCAGACCCCGTCAGGTCCGGAGATAGCGACCACCTTCGCACCAAGCTCAGTGGCCTTGATGCAGGCACCCCATGCCACATTGCCGAAGCCGGAGACAGCAACCTTCTTTCCTGCGATGTCCTTGCCGGCCTTGTGGAGGAGGTTCTGGGTGAAATAGAGAGCGCCGAAGCCCGTGGCCTCAGGACGGAGGATAGAGCCGCCCCATGTAGCTCCCTTTCCGGTGAGCACACCTGTATTGTACTCGCGGGCGAGTTTCTTGTACATTCCGTACATGTAACCGATTTCACGGCCACCGCAGCCCACATCACCTGCCGGAACGTCCTGATCCGGACCGATGCACTGCCAGAGTTCGGTCATGAATGCCTGGCAGAAACGCATGATCTCATCATTTGATTTTCCTACCGGATCGAAATCGGAGCCGCCCTTCGCGCCACCCATAGGGAGAGTGGTGAGAGCGTTCTTGAATGTCTGCTCGAATCCAAGGAATTTCAGCATCGAAGGAGTGACCGCCTTGTGGAAACGGATACCGCCCTTATAAGGACCGATGGCGCTGTTGAACTGGATACGGTAACCGGTGTTGGTCTGCACCTCTCCCTTGTCGTCAACCCACGTCACGCGGAACGTGAAGATACGGTCAGGCTCGACCATCCTTTCGACAATCTTCGCCTTTTCAAACTCGGGATGCTGATTATACACATCCTCGATAGACTCCAGGACTTCCTGAACTGCCTGAAGGTACTCGCTCTCGCCAGGATACTTTGCCTGGAGACGGGCCATGATTTCTTGTGTCTTCATAATGTTTGTTATTTAACTTCCCATGTAGAACCGCTGTGGAGCAGTTCATCCACGGTATGGATTTTCGATTTTGCCATAACGTCCTTCACCTGATCACGGACACCGTCATCGTATGTTATGTCCTTGACGTCACGTATGACACCGAGAGCTACCGGATAGTCCGGGCCCTTCATGTCTGCAAGCGCCATGTGGATGCCTATATTGTCGGCATGGGCATCGTGCACCAGGATGTCATCTTCCGTAAAGCCGCCTTCACCTATATGGACGGCACGTATCTTCTTACCGTCATATATGAGGCCGCGATCCCGGTTCTTGCCGAAGATCATCTTCTCACCATGACGCAGGACGATGGTGTGGTCGGCCTTTACCTCCGGATCGGACAGGGCCCTGTGGGCTCCATCATTGAATATCACACAGTTGGTCAGGAACTCCATCACGGAGCAGCCGTCATGCAGCGCCGCTGCGGTCATAATCTCTTCATTGAGTTTCAACTCCACATCAAGCGAACGGGCGAAGAAGGTACCCTTTGCACCCAGGACAAGGGAACCGGGATTGAAAGGATGCTCCACGGTTCCATAAGGAGAAGTCTTTGTGATCGCACCGAATTTCGAAGTCGGGGAATACTGTCCCTTGGTCAGACCGTAAATCTGGTTGTTGAACAGCATTACGTTTATATCGATATTGCGGCGTATGGCATGGATGAAATGGTTCCCTCCAATGGCAAGGGCATCGCCATCACCGCAAGCCTGCCATACGGTAAGAGTAGGATTGGCAACCTTGATACCGGTAGAAATGGCGGTAGCACGGCCGTGAATGCTGTGGAACCCGTAGGTATCCATGTAATAAGGCAGTCTGGACGAGCAGCCGATTCCGGATACGACGACATAACGCTCCTTCTCATATCCGAGAGCCTGGCTCACTTTCGGAAGCGCTCTCTGAAGAGCGGCCAGCACGGCGTGATCGCCACAACCAGGACACCAGCGGACTTCCTGGTCACTTTTGAAATCCTTGAATGTAAGTGTAGCCATTACGATAACTCCTTCTTTATAGCCTCCTTGAGTTCCTCAACGAGGAAAGGCTGACCCTGGACCTTGGTAAAACTGTCAAAAGTGAAATGAGGGAAGATGCCCTGCAGGTATCTTGCGAACTGGCCCGAGTTGAGTTCGCATACAAGTATCTTCTTATATGAAGAGAATATCTTTTCAGAATTGCCGGGAAGAGGATTGATATAGTCGAAATGTGTGTATGACACAGGCGCCCCCTCTTCCCTGAGGTCATGTGTGGCGCTAGCCAGATGTCCGTAAGTACCACCCCAACCGACGACCAGGAGTTCCCCTGTCTCAGGGCCCTGGACCTTGAGGTCAGGGATATCCCTCACGATACGGGCCACCTTTTCCGCCCTCTCCCGTACCATGGTCTCATGATTGTTCGGATCCGTGGACAACACTCCGGCATGATTCTTCTCAAGGCCTCCGACACGATGTTCATAACCCTTCTGTCCAGGTATGGCCCACTTTGGAACCATAGTTTCCGGATCCCTCTCAAACGGATGGAACTTCTCTCCATCATGAATCACTCCGGTGGCAAAAGGCGGCTTGATTTCCGGATAATCCTTCATGGACGGGATGAGCCATGGCTCGCTTCCGTTGCCGAGGAAACCTTCCGACAGGAGTATGACCGGCGTCATATGTTCAAGGGCTATCTTGGACGCCATGAAAGCGGCAAAGAAGCAGTTCGCAGGGGAATGGGCCGCCACGATAGGGACGGGGCACTCACCATTGCGGCCATAAAGAGCCTGATTCAAGTCAGTCTGCTCAGTCTTGGTCGGGAGTCCCGTTGACGGGCCTCCACGCTGCACATCCACAATGACAAGTGGAAGTTCTGCCATAACGGCCAGTCCCAATGCCTCGCTCTTGAGGGATAATCCCGGACCGGATGTGGTGGTCACGGCCAGGTTACCGGCAAATGAGGCGCCGATGGCTGTACATATACCGGCAATCTCATCCTCCACCTGAAGGGTCTTAGCCCCGAGGCTCTTGTGGATGGCCAGCTCTTCGAGGATGGCAGTCGCAGGTGTAATAGGATATGATCCGCAGAAAAGAGGAAGCCCGGATTTCTCGGAAGCGGCCAGAAGTCCCCAGGCCACAGCCTGATTGCCGGTGATATTGCGGTATGTGCCCTTCCTTGCGCTTTTTACAGGCTCGATAATGTAGGTATTCGGTATAGCCTGCACGTTGGCCGCATAATTGACACCGTCATTCAGGACCTTCTTGTTCGGTTCTATGACCTCGGGATGTTTCTTGGAGAACTTCTTTTCCAGATATTCATATATTGGCTCAAGTGGCCTGTTGAAAATATAGCACGCTATACCGAGCGTAAACATGTTCTTGCACTTGAGGACAGCCTTGGGATCCATACCGCTGTCCTTGAGACTCTCCCTGGTCATTGTGGTGATAGGGGCGGCTATGAGCGTCCTGTCCTCAACTCCAAGTTCCACGAAAGGGTTCTCTGTCACGAAACCGGCCTTACTTATGCCGGCGGCATCGAAAGCATCCTCATCAATCAATATCATCGCATGCCTCTTGCACCACTTGGCATTAGCCTTCAGCGCCGCAGGATTCATGGCTATAAGCATGTCACAGAAATCACCGGGTGTCGTCACCTCATCACTACCGATATGCACCTGGAATCCCGATACTCCGGACACGGTACCGTGCGGTGCACGGATCTCTGCCGGATAGTCAGGGAAGGTAGACAGACCATTGCCGTAGATTGCGGACATGTCGGCGAAAAGGGAACCCGTAAGCTGCATACCGTCACCGGAATCTCCGGCGAACCTAATGACCACATCTCTGGTATCAACTACTTTATGCTGCATTATTTTTTTGAAATTACACCCACTAAGGGACTATGCTATAATTCTTAAAAATTTGCTCAAAAAAAAATGGATTTCAAAGGAAAAAAAACAAAAAAAAGCCGGCCCGGACGGGTCGGCTTCGTAATGGTCTGACAATCCAGATTACTGCTGCTGGGCATTCTGGGCGGCCTGGGCGGCAGCCTGAAGCTCAGCCTGGAGTGACTCGAGAGTCCTGTCTGCAGGGATATTGAGAACCTTGCGTGCTTCTGGGGTAAGATCAGTGCTCTGTGCAGAATCGATATAGAGGATGCTGGTAGCATCGAACACATAGATGTAATTGCCCTTCTTTGCGAGATCCTTGATGGTATTGTTCACCTTCTCGTAGATAGGAGCATAGAGTTCCTGCTCGCGCTGCTGGAGTTCCATCTGGACATTCTGGCTGAACTCCTGGATGCGCTGCTGGATCTCGGTCAGTTCCTTCTCCTTGCTTTCCTTGATGGTCTGGGTCCATGTGGAAGACTTCTGCTGATAGGTCTGGTACTTTGTATTGAACTCATCGACCATTGCCTGGTAGGTCTCCTGGGCCTCCTGGCTGGCAGCGGTCATGGTTGAACGGGCCGCATCAGCCTCAGGACAGAGCTGCACAAGCTCCTGAGTGTTGATATGGGCGAACTTCTGGGCGAATCCGCAGACTGAAATGAGTGCCATTGCGGCGATCAAAAGGGTCTTTTTCATATTTGAACGTTTTTAAAATTGTTATCGATAAAATTTAGAACTGTTGTCCGATCACGAAATGGAACTGGCTTCCTCCGTTAACCTTGTCATCAAATCCGTAGCCCCAGTCGACACCGAGCAGACCAACCATCGGAAGGAAGATGCGCACACCGGCTCCGGCACTGCGTTTGATCTGGAAAGGATTGAAATTCCTGATGTCGGACCAGCAGTTTCCCCCTTCGAGGAACAACAGGGCGAAAATGGTTGAACTGGGCTGAAGCAAAATAGGATAGCGGAGTTCGACCGTGAACTTGTCATACACGTTACCTGCATAGGCATAACCGTTGGAATTGTACTTCGAAGGCTCATACGGGGTAAGCGAATAATTCTCATAACCCCTCAATGATACAACATCCGTACCGTAAGTGCTGTAACCGGACATTCCATCGCCACCGACCAGGAAGCCCTCATATGGAGAGTAGCCCCACCTGCGGTTATAATAGCCGAGATATCCGAACTGTGCACGTGTCATGAGCACGAGGTCACCGACAAGTTTTGTATATGTGGCCGCACTGAATTTCCATTTGTGATACTCGATCCACTTGAAACGGTCCCTGGACGTCCAGTTGTCATAGTTGACCTTGCGCCAGCTATCCACCGCAATCCGGTTGCCTTCCTCATCGAAGTCATGCTTCCTGAACAGGGAGAAAGGAGGGGTCAGCTGTACGGAGAGAGAGAAATCCGATCCCAGTCTCGGATAGATCTGCTGGTCCGTGGAGTTCCTCACGAGGCTCATCTGATAGCTGATATTGTTGGAGATACCGTCATCAAGGATGAAATAACCCGAATACCAGTTGGTAAGTTTGTATGTCTGCCAGCTCAACCCGTTGTAAAGGATGAAATAGTTGTCCGGCCACTTCAGGCGGTTACCGAGGGACGCGGAGAATCCGAATACCTCCATCTGACGGTCATGACTGAGAAGGTTGATCGCAAGGAGGGAGTTGGTCTGACGGGTATAATAGACACCGAGATTGAGCGAAGTAGGTTTCTTGCCGGTAAGCCAAGGCTCGGTGAAACTTGCGGAAAGTGCAGTGTAATATGTACCGTTTGTCTGGAAACGGAACGAGAGGTTCTGGGCATCTCCCAGAGGCACCGGCCTCCATGCTGACTTGTCAAGGAACCTGTGTGTGGAGAAATTGTTGAAACTGACACCCACTGTGGCGACGAAAGTCCTGCCGCCCCAACCGCCGCTGACTTCCAGCTGGGAGGACGGCTTCTCGGTGACATTATACACAAGATCGACGGTGTTGTTCAACTGGTTAGGGACCATCGACCATCCCTTGCCCTGCTCCATGATAGACTCCGGGTCGAACTGGCCCAGGGATGCGATCTCCCTGAGCGAACGCTCGAAATCGGTCTGACTGAAAAGATAGCCCGGACGCGTGAACACCTGACGGCGGACGACCTTTTCATTGGTAAGGTCATTGCCGTTGATTATGATATTGTTCAATGTCGCCTGCTTGCCCTCGGATATACGGAATTCGATATCGACGGAATCATTCTGGATATTTGTCTCCACAGGCCTGATCCCGAAGAACAGGTAACCGTTGTCGCGGTAAAGTTTGGACACGTCATAATCGCTCTGCTTGCCGCCGCCGAAGAGACGTTTCTGCATGGTGACCTGGTCATACACGTCACCCTTACCGATCCCGAGTATGCTGTTAAGATAATCGGTGGTATATACGGAGTTTCCGGTCCAGGAGATGTCGCGGAAATAATACTTCTCCCCCTCTTCGAAAGTGAGGTCTATACCGAGACGGTTAGGTTTCCCGCCTTCCTTTTTCGGAGGAAGGTAGTAGATCGAATCCTTGACAAGGCGCGCATCGCGGTAGCCGGCCTCGTTGAAAGCCCCGACCACCGTCTTCTTGTCATTGACGAACTCCTTCTCATTGAATTTCTTGCTGTTGAAGAAATTATAAATCTTGTTGGACTTCGTCTTCTTCATCGACTTTGCAAGTTTGAAGTCGGGGACGTTGTCGTTGCCGATGAAATTGATATCCTTGATGCGTATCTTCTCCCCCCTGTCAACCGCAAAGTTGACACGGATTGCATTCTTGACTATGGTATCCTTCTGGACTTCGGCCTTGACATCGCACTGAAGGAAGCCCTTCTCTGCATAGAATCTCTTGATGATGTCGGAAGATGTCTTGTCCACATATTCGGAGAACTCACCGCCCCTTCGAAGATTGAGGCGCTCCTGAAGATCCTTCTTCTCACCGCTCCTGACCCCGGAATAGGTCCATCGTGACACGCGCGGCCTCTCCTTTATCTTGATCTTGAAATAGGCGGAATCCCCATCAGCGGTGACATGGTCGATCTCAATGGCAACATCCTCGAAGAAGCGCTGCATCCACAACCTTTTGACAATATTGGAGATATCTTCACCAGGGACGGTGACCTCCAGGCCTTTCTGCATGCCGGTCTGCTGGATGATCTGCTCCTGACTGAAGTAATGGTTTCCCTCTACCGTGACACCCCCGATGATATATTTGGTGGGACGGCCATAATCAATCTCTACAGGAGTTTCCTCCTGTGCAAAGGCACAGAAAGAGACGACTGCAAAAGAGATGATGGCTATTATCCGTCTGAATCTCATATATTTTACCACTATAGCCTGCAAATATAAGGCTTTTATTTCACTTTTCCGAAACGTCTGTCACGGGATGCATATTCCTCCAGCGCATCGTAGAACTGCTCTTTCCTGAAATCCGGCCAGAGCACGTCTGTGAACACGAATTCAGTATATGCTGTCTGCCAGAGCAGGTAGTTGCTTATCCTCTTCTCTCCTGACGTTCTGATAAGGACATCCGGATCAGGGATCCCCGCCGTGACGAGATATCCGCTGAAGTCATCCGGGCTCACCGTCCGAGTCGGGTCTTCAATCAAATCATGTGCCAGCTTCTGTGCAGCCTGAAGAATATCCCATTTCCCGCTATAGCTGAGGAAAACAATCAAAGTCAGCGCCGTGTTGCCGGCCGTAGCATCCATCAAGCCGTCTATCGCAGCATTCAAATCATCGGAAAGCCTCCCCCTGTTCCCCAGGACAACGAAACGTACGCCATGCTTCATCAGGCTGTCGGCCTCTTCATTGATGGATTTCTTCATCAGTTGCATCAATGTGCTGATCTCCGCTTCCGGACGACCCCAGTTCTCCTCCGAAAATGCGAACAGGGAGAGATACGGTATTTTCCATTCACCGCATGCCTCGACAACAGCACGAACGCTGTCAGCGCCCGCCGCATGCCCGAACACCCGCTCTTTGCCGCGTTCCCTGGCCCAGCGTCCGTTGCCGTCCATGATTATTGACACATGTGTCGGTATTTTTGATGGTGCTTGCATATGATCACTTGTAGTTTTCTGTCGAATTGCGCACGTCATCCCCCCAATGGAGACGGCTCCTGAGTGCATTTATGAAATTCGGGCTGCCCATACGCAGGCGTCCCAGGCTGACAGGCGCAGCCTCTATGTCAAGCACGGTGCCGGCAGGGATGAGACGGCTGGAATTGTCTATCGTGAAATTCACGCTTTCCTCCCTGGATCTGAAGGATATCCTGACTTTCGATGTCTCAGGGATGATAAGAGGGCGCACATTCAGGTTGTGGGGAGACACGGGAGCCACTATGAAGACCCTGGAATCAGGAGTGCAGATCGGTCCGCCCACACTCAGGGCATAAGCCGTGGACCCGGAACTGGTGGCCACGATCATCCCGTCCGCCCAGCATGTCGGCAGCACGGCCCCGTCTATCTCCAGGTCGATCCCAAGCATGGCGGCACCGGCCCTTGACACGGAAACCTCATTCAAAGCATAGGGGAAATCTCCGCCGGAGGAGCACCCGCTCACCTGAAGAAGGGCCCGGCGTTCTATTGCATACTCCCCGTCCCTCAGGGAATCAAGCACAACCTCGGGATCATATTCCGACAGGAAACCCATCCTCCCGAAATTCACCCCGGCCACAGGTATCCCTGCCGGAACCGCTATCCTGGCGGCATCAAGGAAAGTACCGTCACCCCCCATACTCAGGAGCAGGTCAGTCCCGGGTGTTATATCTCGGGGGCTGTTCACGGCATAAGTCCCATGTCCTGCATCGCGGAGACCGGCAAGCAGGCCGGCGACTCTGGAATCGGAGACGAGACTGCTTTTCTTGATAAAGTAGGCAAGTTTCATAATAGCCTTCAAATTTAGTACATTATTTATAAAAATTGCATAGAAATAAGTACTTTTGTACTCGCAAACCGCAATCGGAAATGACCAGATTGAGTGTAAACATCAATAAAATAGCCACTCTGCGCAACGCCAGGGGAGGCAGCATGCCCGATGTAGCAAAGGCAGCCCTCGACTGCGAACGGTTCGGCGCGGAAGGCATCACCGTCCATCCGAGGCCGGATGAAAGGCACATCAGATATTCTGACGTCCGCACCATCCGTCCGCAGATAACGACCGAATTCAATATAGAAGGCAACCCTACCGGGAGTTTCACCGCCCTCGTATGCGAAGTAGTCCCCGACCAGGTGACATTGGTCCCTGATGCTCCGGACGCCATCACATCCAACGCAGGATGGGACACCATAAGGAATTACGGATTCCTGGCAAGGATGTGCGAGACGTTCCGGAGCAGGGGCATACGCACATCCATTTTCATAGACCCCGACCCGAAGATGGCGGAAGGAGCCTTCAAATGCGGCGCTGACAGGGTGGAGATGTACACAGCCGCCTATGCGGAGGGTTTCCCCCTCGACCCGGAGAAAGCCATAGCCCCATATCTCGAGACGGCAGAAGCCGTAAGGGACCTGGGGATGGGGCTGAATGCCGGCCATGACCTTTCCCTTGAAAACCTCGCGTACTTCATACGCACAATCCCTTGGATCGACGAGGTCAGCATCGGGCACGCACTTATATGTGACGCCCTGTACATGGGTCTGGAGCCAACAATCAGGCAATACCTTTCTAAGATTCGGAATTTTTGATTACTTTTGCAGACTTAGCGACAATAATTCAACAACATAAAATGAAAAAATCAGTTCTCTTCATCAGTGCAATCGTGGCTCTCGGAGCCATTGCAATGACAACTCCAAGCTGCACCACACCATCAGGCACAACTGCAAATTCAGCCGCTGACACCACCATCGCAGCCGGGTCAATCGTCTACTTTGACCTTGACCGCGTACTCGCTGAATACGATATGGCCAACGACCTCAGCAGTGTGGTCAACACCAAGGTCAACAGCATCCAGGAAGAAGTAAACCGCAGGGCCGGCAAGCTTGACAAGGACCAGAAGGCATTCCAGGACAAAGTCAACAAGGGCCTCATGACCCAGTCAACCGCCGAGCAGCAGTACCAGAAACTCCTCGAACAGCAGGGCACTTTCCAGAACTATGCTCAGGAGAAGCAGAACGAGATCAATGAAGAACTCGCCGTCACCCAGAACAAGATCCTCGATGCCATCAGCAGTTTCGTCAAGGAATACAACGCTGAGAAGAACTACGCGATGATCATCGCTTCACAGGGCTCTACCGGAGTTATTTCAATGCCAGTAGTCGCCGGACAGGAGCATCTTGATATCACTGACGACCTTCTCGAAGGCCTCAATGCCGCTTACATCAAGGAGAAAGGCAAAACCGAATAAGGTTTGAGAATCGCCCTGCTGTCCTGTTTCCACCCTTACCGCGGAGGAATCGCCCAGTTCAACGCAAACCTGTTTTATGAACTGGGGCGGGCACACGATGTCCGGGCATTCAATTTCAGCAGGCAGTATCCTGATTTCCTCTTCCCCGGAAAGACCCAGATGGTCGCCGAAGACGATGACGCCGTACCCGTAGAGTCAACAGCCCTACTGGATACGGCTGATCCGTTTTCCTGGATCAGAACGGCACGCGCCATCAGGAAATGGGATCCCGATGTTCTAATCGTACGCTACTGGATGCCGTATTTCGGGCCTTCACTCGGTTATGTGTGCCGTCATATGAAGGCCGGATGCAAGGTCATAGGCATTCTTGACAATGTCCTTCCTCATGAGAGGCATTTCTTTGACAAGCCCTTCACAAGATATTTCCTTTCCGGGCTGAGTGCCAGCGTCACCCTGTGCAAGGAAGTCGCTTCCGACCTGCACTCACTGCGGCCCGATGCCGTGAACACAGTTATCCCGCACCCGATATACAGCCATTTCGGGGAGAGAATGCCAAGGGACATCGCCGAAAAGGAACTGGGACTCGCCGGCGGTATGAAAAACATACTGTTCTTCGGTCTTATCAGGGATTACAAGGGCCTGGACATACTTCTCGACGCATTCGACCTCCTGGGGACGGAGTACCAGCTCATAATAGCCGGGGAGCCTTACGGGTCATTCGAGAAATACCAGCGCCACATCGACTCCAGCCCCTGCGCGGAAAGGATACACGTATTCCCGCAATACATCAGGGACCCGGAAGTCAGAAAATACTTCAGCGCAGCGGACGTCACGGTTCTTCCTTACAGGAGCGCCACCCAGAGCGGCATCAGCTCCATTTCCAACCACTTTGAGGTCCCGATGATAGTTACCGATGTCGGAGGTCTGAAGGAAACCATAGGAGACAAGGGCACCGGCATCGTCTGCAAGGACGCTTCACCGGAGTGCATTGCCGGACAGATAGAGGACTTTTTCAAAGCCCCCGGCCTCCGGGAATCGTGCATCACGAACATACGCAAGGAGAACGGGAATCTAAGTTGGAGCGGTTTCTGCAAGAACCTGACTTCATTCATTGAAAAACTTGAATCATGAAAAGAATCATCAGCATATTAGCGTTACTCATGCTCATGCCGCTTTGCGCCTGTGGGCAATGGTATTTATTCCCATTGGGCAAGGGCAAAAGCCCCAAGGACACCGCTACCGTAATGAAGATGAAACCGGCGGCGGAGGAGAAGAAAGATACCGTCCTTATAGATTTGAATCCAACGGTAGATGCCACAGATCCGGTAGAGGAAGTCCGGAATGAAGAAATAGAGGATAATGAGGACATCTTTGTCCTGGACATCCCTGACGTGGTGAATATCTCCATGATTCTTCCTATCAACGCGTCCGAGAAAGCAAACGCCAACTTCCTCGCCATGTACACCGGCGGCCTGATGGCTGCCAGGGATCTCGGGAACAGCGGTATGAAAATCGACTTCAATATATATGACGCCGCCGACCCGTCCGCGCCACTTTCATCCGGCATGATGGATGAAAGCGATGTCATAATCGGGCCGGTATCCACGGATGACCTCCAGAAAGCGCTCAGTCTGGACGATAAAGGAAAACGGATAATATCCCCTCTCGAACCTAAAGCAGCAGCCCTCACCGATTCATGCAGGATCATACAGTCTCCGACAGCATGGAGCGACCAGATAGACGACCTGTTCAAATGGATAGATGAAGAGTCGGTAATCGGAGATGAAGTCATAGTGGTTCGTGACACTGTTCTGACCGGTCAGGGAGAGCAGTACAACTATATGATTTCCAAGCTCGAAGAGTCCGGGATCCGCTTCAAGACAATCTACAGCGCATCTTCCGCAGTCCCTTCGGTAATAGGCAACACCAGATTCCTGATAGCCTCTGACCGTGACGCTTTCATCAGTGCTTCAGTACGCCAGATAGGAGCCTTTTCCATCAAAAGAAAGAGCGGTGACACATATCTGTACCTCACTTCCAGGATGAAGAATGCAAAGGGAATTGACCCACAGCAGTTATACAGGTCCAACTCCAGGGTGACGATGAGCTACTTCATAGACTATTCCGACGAATCGGTCAAGAAATTCATCCTGGCATACAGGGCACTGTACAAGGATGAACCGGATTCATTTGCATTCCAGGGATATGACTCCGTACACTATTTCGCGACAATGTGCTCAAAGTACGGACGTCAATGGTACAAGAAACTGCCGGAGTACTCCGAAAAGGGTCTCCAGTCGAACTTCAAGTTTGAGGAAAGGGAAACCGAAGGCCAGATCAACCGTGCAGTCCGCAGGGTTGTCTATAACCAGGACATGTCAATCACCGTTCAATAAAGACTCGGCATTGGCGATAGCCGCATCAGTGATAGTAGTCCCGCTCAAAAGGCGGGCTATTTCATTTATCCTGTCTTTACCGGATATCCGCCTGATGGAGGACACGGTCCTGCCGTCCGATGCAAGTTCCTTGCTGACGACATAGTGGGCATCCCCTTTGGCGGCGACCTGCGGGAGATGCGTGATGGAAAACACCTGCATGTCCTTGCCCATGCTGCAGATCATGGAGCCCATCCTGTCAGCAACACTTCCGCTGACGCCTGTGTCGATCTCATCGAAAATGAGGGTCGGCATGCCTACGTACTTCGCCATCATAGCCTTGAGGCTTAACATGATACGTGAAATCTCACCTCCGGATGCACATTTCGCCACGTCCACAGGGGCCGAGCCCGTCGATGAGAACAGGAAAGTGACCCTGTCCCGTCCCACCGGTCCGTCAGGCGCGTCTTCCAGAGATACGGAAAAGACAGCATTGTCAAGTTCAAGATACCTGAGGGAAGAGCAGATGGCGTCGGAGAATGACAGCGCCGAATTCCTGCGGGAGCTGGACAATTCAGCGCATATGACACCATATTCCCCATAACATGCAGATATTCGGGATTCCAGTTCCGCTATCCGTTCATTCAGGGAATCCGCATCATACAGTTCCCCACCAAGCCTCTCCCTGAGGTCAATAAGTTCGGAGACCGTCCTGCAACCGTGTTTCTTCAGGAGCGAATACAGGAGCGACATCCTGTCCTCAACCTCCGCCAGACGCTCAGGAGACATATCGGAACGCATGAAAATGTCGGAAAGTTCGGAACTGATGTCATCGAACTCGAGCCTGACCGATTCCAGGCGTCCGGCCAGACGTGCGGCATCAGGGACGAATGGAGATATGCGCTCAAGATGTCTGCGCGCATCGACGAGGGATGATGATATCCCGGGATATTCCGCAGGCTCGAAAAGGGAAAGGACAGCCGACAGCGATTCCTTTATCTGTCCGGCATTTGCAAGGCTCTTCTGCTCGGCTTCAAGTGATTCCAGTTCATCCGGCTTGAGAGCCGCCGCCTCCAGTTGTCTGTATTGTGATTCGTTGTAGTCCCTGTCCGCAGCGACCCTGTCACGGCTTGAGACAAGTCCGGCAAGCTCCTTTTCGAGGTCCTGAAGTTCCGACCACTTATCCCTGCATGCCGACAGGAGTTCTGCATTACCGGCAAACATGTCAAGGATATTGAGCTGGAACCGCCGGTCTGTCAACAGGAGGCTCTTGTGCTGCGAATGGATGTCGATCAGGTGACCGGAAAGGTCCTGAAGGACGGACAACTGCACGGGGCAGTCGTTGATGAAGCTGCGGGAGCGCCCCGAACTGTGGATGACCCTTCTGACCGTGATACGGCCGTTGTCCCACTCCAGATCATTTTCATCAAGTATGGACCGTATATCCTCCCCGGCATTCTCGAACTCCGCTTCGACCACACAGGTCTCGCTACCTGCAGATATGAGGGAGGCATCGGCCTTGGATCCGGCCACAAGGGAAAGAGCGCCGAGAATAATGGATTTTCCGGCACCGGTCTGTCCGGTAATAATGACTAGACCCTCCGGGAAAGTAATATCCAGAGAGTCTATCAATATGTAATTGCTGATATGAAGGGAACTAAGCACCTGCTCCGTCCTCTTCCGCCACGCGATAGAAGAGTTCCCCGTTCTCAAATTCGGCGATTGCCACGAGGTCCGGTTTCGGCTGGCGCTCGTAATATTTGGATATCTCTATCTGCTCCTTGTTCTCGAAAACCTCGTCCATGGTATCACGCTCTCCACGGAAATCTTCAAGTTTCTTTGCAAGTTCCTTCTTCTCGGCAAGTGAAATCTGGTTGGCTCTCTTTGAAAGGATGACAACAGTCTCATAAATGTTGCCGGTAGGCTCCGCGAGATATTTGATGTCGCGGGTAATTGTGTTTGTAGGTATTTTCTTTTCCATATTATAATCTACGCAACCCCTCCGGGAAGAAGTTTCATTTTTTTTCTTTCACTTTTTCATAAAGGCGGTCCAGTTCCTTACGATATCGGGAATCAGGATACTCGCCGATGAAATTATAATAGTCGTCAATGAAGACAAGGAAACGTTCCCTCTGCTTCGCCGGAACGCTCATGTCGGCATACTTGTAGGAGGACATGGCGGTATAGTAAAGGATGTCCTCACGATAGATGTTATCCGCATTGTTCTTGAGGATGTTCCTGAGAGCGACCCTGGAAGCAAGGTAATCCTCCATGGTATAGTATATCTTCGCATTCTCGAACTCCTTCTTGTTGAGACGCGAGTTCAGGTCTTCAAGCATGTGCATGGCAACCGTAGCATTGGCCCCGCTCGGATTGTCCATGATATACTCGCTTATCGCAGTGATGGCAGTATAAGTCGGCGTCTGGTCCAATTCGTAGTGCAGGGTGGACCGGTAAAGGCAGTCCAGACGGAGGAACTGGGCGGACTCGGAGAATGCACTGCGCGGATAATTCTGGAGGTAGTTGCTGAAATTGGTCTCAGCGGTCATATAATCCTTGGCGCTGTAGTTGCTCAGAGCCCAATAATATTGCACGGTATCGTCGCGCTCCGTGCCGGAAGTCACGAGAGACAGGGACTCGAACAGCTGTGACGCCTTGGTATACTTTCCATTGTTGAAATTCTCGAAAGCCGCCTTGTACTTGGCTTCCGTGTCATTTCCCTCAAGCAGCACCTCGTACTGCGACTTGCAACCGTATGCCGCTGACAAAGCCAGCACAAGGACTGCTATTCTCTTCAGATATCTCATTTCTTCAAATATTTCTCAGCGTCCAGCGCAGCCCTGCATCCGGAAGCGGCGGCATTGATTGCCTGCCGGTAGCGCGGATCCTGGACATCGCCTGCAGCGAATATTCCTTCGACATTCGTATGGCTTGTACCGTCCTTTGTCACGATATAGCCGTTTTCATCGGTCTCAATCCATCTTGAGAAAAGCTCGGACTGTGGATGATGGCCTATTGCAAGGAAAAAGCCGTCGATATCTATATCAAAAACCTCGCCATCTTTTCTTAATAGACGCGCACCCGTCACCCCGCTGGCATCACCGAGCACTTCCCGGGTGTTGCAATTCCACAGCACTTCGATGTTCGGTGTCTGCCTCACGCGCTCCTGCATGGCCTCGGAAGCGCGGAGGACGTCCCTGCGGACAATCATATACACCTTCCTGCAAAGACCTGCAAGATATGTTGCCTCCTCGCATGCCGTATCGCCGCCGCCTACTACGGCCACATCCTTGCGGCGGTAGAAGAAACCGTCACAGGTTGCGCATGCTGACACGCCCATCCCACGGAATTTTTTCTCGGAAGGAAGTCCGAGATACTTTGCAGTGGCACCTGTTGCTATGATAACCGCATCCGCTTCCAGTTCCACATTCCCATCAACGGTCACCCTGAAAGGCCTGACATCGAAATCGACGGAAGTCACCGCACCCCTGCGTATGTCCACGCCGAGACCGGCGGCCTGCGCCCTCATGTCAGACATCAGTTTATTGGCATCGACACCTCCCGGGAAACCCGGAAAATTCTCCACCACCGTGGTGGTGGTAAGCTGCCCCCCGGGCTCAAGTCCTTCATAGAGTACAGGGGCCAGGGCGGCCCTGGACGCATATATTGCAGCGGTATATCCAGCCGGACCGCCGCCGATGATAAGGCATTTTGTCTTTTCCATCATTTTCCGAGTATAATGCAAAGATATAAATTATTCCACTTTTCCACCCAGGAGCGTAGCCTGGGTGCAGTCAAGTATGGTCACTTCCACGATATCCCCGGCCTTATGGCATGTGTCGGGCCATACCGCCATCTTGTTCTGCGAGGTCCTGCCGCACAACTCATCAGGATTCTTCTTCGAAGGGCCTTCCACAAGCACCTTGAAGGTTTTGCCTACATCCTTGCGGTTGCTTTCCAGCGACAGCCTGTTCTGAAGAAAGATTATCTCCTCAAGGCGTCTGGTCTTCGTCCCGATGTCCACATCGTCAGGATACTTCCTGGCAGCGAGAGTCCCAGGCCTCTCGGAATAATAGAACATATAAGCAGCATCGAATCCGACTTCCCCGAACAGGGCCAGAGTATCCTTGTGGTCCTCCTCCGTCTCGGAGCAGAACCCGGCTATCACATCGGTGGAGATAGCGCAGTCCGGCATGATCTCCCTTATCTTCGCCACCCTCGCAAGATACCAGTCCCGGGTATAGCGTCTGCGCATCTTCTCAAGTATCCTGTCCGATCCGGACTGTACGGGAAGATGTATATGACGGCATATATTGTCATGTCCTGCCATGGTGTGGAGCACCTCGTCGGAAATATCCTGCGGATTCGAAGTCGAGAAGCGTATCCTGAGCTCCGGTACCGACTCAGCCACAAGTCCGAGCAGCCCTGCGAAATCCATATCTCCGTACCTGTATGAATCAACATTCTGGCCGAGAAGGGTTATCTCCCTGTATCCGGCCTCCCTGCATCCGCATGCCTCACGCACAATGCTGTGCCAGTCACGGCTGCGCTCAGCCCCGCGGGTGTATGGCACCACGCAATATGAGCAGACATTGTTGCACCCTCGCATGATGGAGATGAATGCCGACACACCGTTCCTGTCGATACGCACCGGATTGATATCGGCATAAGTCTCCTCCCTGGACAGCATGACATCAATGGCCGGATGTCCTACGGATGCAGCGGAGATCAGTTCCGGCAGCCTGCGGTATGAATCCGGACCCGCGACGATATCCACCTTTCCGGAGTCCAGCAGGGATTCCTTCATACGCTCCGCCATACAGCCGAGTATCCCGATCAGGACGCCCTTGCGGGCCTTCTTCTGGAGATAGAACTGCTCGATCCGTCCATGTATACGCTGTTCCGCGTTGTCACGCACGGAACACGTATTGGCGAAAATCACGTCAGCCTCCCCGATGTCACCTGTCCTCCCGTACCCTTCCTTCCCAAGAATCGAGAAGACGACCTCGGTATCGGACACGTTCATCTGACAGCCGTATGTCTCAATATATACCTTCTTCATATGAGAATGCAAAGATAGAGATTTTTCTTATCTTTGTATTTGCATAAAAACACAGTATATGAAAAGCCGCAGCTTCATCCTCCTTGCTTTCACAGCGCTGCTTCTCTGCTCCTGTGCAGGGAACCTGAAGGACATAAGGGTCACCTCATGCAAGGTCGCTTCCATCAAGCCGTCAGGCCTTGCGAAAATCGAGGCCCGGGTGGAGATCGGGATAGACAACCCTGCCAAGGAGCTCCACCTCAGCGATATCGAGGGTCTGGCCAGCTTCAAGGAAGAACCATGCCTGAACTTCAGCGCGGAAGACATCATCATCGAGAAGCAGACCGAAAAGAAATACGATGTCGTGATAACGGGACGTCTCAACAAGGATTTCGATTTCCTGCAGCTGCTGACGCTGATCGGGGAGAAACCGAGATTCGATGACGTCTCCCTGGATATTTCGTGCAGAGCCACCCTCAGCAGCGGGCTTGGCAGGAAAATTGAATACAAGGACATCCCTCTTGGGGACATAATCGATAAACTCTGATATGAAAGGACATATAGTGATAGCCCTGGCGGCAGTTTTCATGTGCACTGCGCTGAATGCCCAGTCGACAGAGGGCAATGGAGAGGAAGGTGAAGAGGTAATCTCCGTCAATACCGAAGTCCAGGTGGACTCGACACTCGATGGCAGGGACATTATCTCTGTCCTCCCCTCTTCAGTCAAGGTGCATCAGTCGGACAGGATAAGCAGGGCCATGGCCGAGCAGCTGGACAGGAACTCCAGAAAGCAGTTCACCGGATACCGCATACGCATATTCTTCGACAGCGCAAAGAATGCCAGAGAGAAGTCCAGGGCCGTCCTCAACTCATTCAAGGACTCGCATCCGGGGATGACGGCATACCTGACTTATGACGCACCGAACTTCAAGGTTACGGTGGGCAATTTCAGGAGCCGCAGCGATGCCGACATCATGCTTGAATCCCTTAAGGGCGATTACCCGAGCGCTTTTGTAGTAAGGGAGAAATTCAAATACCCGTCCATTGGAATCGTTTCATCCAAGGACAGCCTGACAATCAAGCCGTAGCCGATGGAAATGATCAAACAGGGCCTGGAGCTCAAGCAGACACAGAAGCTCTCTCCGCTTCAGATACAGACGATCAAGCTCATAGAGCTTCCGATCCAGGATCTGGAGCAGAGGGTCCGTGCCGAACTCGAGGAGAATCCGGTCCTGGATGACACACCCGATCCTGAAAAGGAAAAGGATGACAACGAGCCCAAGGAAGTCTCCCTGGACGAAATCAAGGAGAACGAGGACAACATAAAGCCTTATAATCTCAAAGTCAACAACTGGGGGAAGGACCCCAGACCCGAATACAATACATTCTCAGTACAGCAGAGCTTCACCCAAAGCCTCATGAGCCAGTTGGGTTTCCGCAATCTGACCCAGCACGAGCACGATGTCGCAGCGTTCATCATAGGCTCGCTGGACGAGGACGGTTACCTTCGCAGGGACATCGAATCCCTTGTGGATGATATAGCATTCCGGGCGGGAATCACCACAGATACACCGGAAGTGCTGCGCATGCTTGCGGTCATCCAGGAATTCGAGCCGACCGGTGTGGGGGCGCGGGACCTGAGAGAGTGCCTGCTTCTTCAATTGGACGTCCTGAAGCAGACAGAGGACGTAAAGAATGCCATCCTCATATTGGAAGAATCTTATCAGGACTTCTCCAACAAGCATTTCCAGAAGATCATGTCAAGACATGACCTGACTGAAGAGCAGTTGAAGGCAGCCATGGGGCGCATTGTAAAACTCAACCCGGCACCCGGCGGACAGATCGATGACTCATATAACGACCAGGCACAGCAGATAGTACCGGATTTCGTCCTTGAGGAACACGACGGAGAGCTCACTTTCACCATGCCCCGTTTCAATGTGCCGGAAATTCGTGTGAACAAGCAGTACGCAGACCTGCTTGCCGAGTCCAGGGGAGCCTCCGACAAGTCACAGAAGGAAGCCGCTGCATTCATAAAGCAGAAACTTGACTCCGCAAAATGGTTTGTGGAAGCCCTGAAACAAAGACAGAACACGCTGAGCCGGACCATGGCCGCAATCCTGGATTACCAGCATGATTATTTCCTGGACGGAGATGAGACGAACCTGAAGCCGATGGTGCTCAAGGACATCGCCGAGAAGACAGGTTTCGACATCTCCACCATAAGCCGCGTTGTCAACAGCAAATATATAGAAACTCATTTCGGCATACTTCCACTGAAGTATTTCTTTTCCGAAGGAATGGAGAACAAAGAGGGCGAAGAGGTGTCCACGAGAGAGCTCAAGAAGGCCCTGCAGGAATGTGTGGACAACGAAAACAAGAAGAAGCCGCTCACTGACGAGCAACTTGTCACCGAGATGGAGAAACGCGGATACAAGGTAGCCCGCCGGACCATAGCGAAATACCGCGGACAACTCGGCATCCCACTCGCCAGATGGCGCAAGGAGCTCTGACACACATAATAACAGATAACATGAAAGTAATCAACCTCGGCGAGAACAGTTCCGTTCTCAACACTTTCGTATCACAATTGCGTGATAAGGAATTCCAGAAAGACAGTCTCCGTTTCCGCACCAATCTGGAAAGGCTCGGACAGATATTCGGATACGAAATCAGCAAGACACTTGAAAGCAAGGAAAGAGTGGTGACCACACCTCTCGGCATTGCAACGATGCCTGTCCCGGCCGAGCAGGTGGTAGTAGCCACTATCCTGCGTGCAGGTCTTCCGCTTCACGAAGGAGTGCTCAGCTGCTTCGACGAAGCCGAAAACGCATTCGTGGCAGCCTATAGGAAATATGATTCCGCAGGCAAGTTCCACATCCATACGGAATACTGCACCTGCCCCGAACTCTCCGGGAAGACAGTGATAATAGCCGATACGATGCTTGCAACCGGATCTTCGATAGAAGTCGCGTACGGTGTACTCTGCAAGGAAGGCGGAGTGCCGGGATCCATCCACCTCGTATGCCCTATCTCCAGCGCACCTGCAGTGGAATACCTGAAGAAAGTCATGCCGGAGAACACCACCCTATGGGTAGCGGCAATAGACCCTGAACTGACAAGCCACTCCTATATCGTTCCGGGACTCGGTGATGCAGGCGACCTCGCCTACGGCGGGAAACTGTAAAATCACTCATATTACACACTGAAAGGCAGTGCTGAGAACTGACAAGCCCCTTCCGGGGAAATGTTCTCAGCACTGCCTTTCTGTGTGTATGTCCACAGGATCTGACCGCGCCGGCATCAACGCTGTCCCTTCTTGGCCGCAGCCCTTCTGGATGGACGGCATATCAACTGTATGTCCACCTTGTCCAGGGTATATCCCTTGAAACGTTTCTTCCTGATATGGTCCATCACCATTTCCACAAGCGCATCATCGATTACATCCGAGAATTCGTGGGAATGGCTGTCGTATATATGAATGTGCGGAAAAGTATTGACATCAAAATACATCTTGCTGTTGGAGCTCATGAGCCTGTCATATATACCGCAGTCCGCAAGCAGGGAGAGGTTATTGTAAACCGAAGCGACAGTGACATCCACATCCTCACTCTTGGATATGTATTCGGCGACATTGTCCGCGCTTGCATGGCCCAAAGCCAGCATGGCCGTATGTACTGCGATGCGCTGGGGCGTTGCTTTCAGATTGTATTTCTTAAGGAGTGCGCGGAATGACTCGATATCAGGGGCCTGAGGTTTTCGTACTTTCATGCCGCAAAGGTAAGGCTTTATTTGAATCTTTCAAATTCAAGTCATCAAATTTACTTCTATCTGCATGTTTTTTACGTTTTATCCAGCGATATTGCATGCATGAAAATCAAAGATATGTGCGAAGGTGAAAGGCCTAGGGAAAAGATGCTCGCCCGAGGTGCCGGAGCTTTAAGCGACGGAGAATTGCTGGCCGTGCTCCTTAGGGGCGGCACGCCGGATGTGAATGTACTGGACATCGCAAGGGAACTTCTGAAATTGTCCGACGGTCGTCTGTCCAGGCTGTCGGACATGCCGCCGGAGAAGATTTCCGCTATTCACGGAATAGGTCCTTGCAAGGCCGCCTCGCTTATAGCGGCATTCGAATTGGGCCGCAGGTTCTACAGAGAGGAATCCCTTGCCGTACGGAAACCGGTCACAAATGGAGAAATGGTATTCAGGATGATGCTGCCGGAACTCAAGGGCCTTGGACACGAAGAATGCTGGGTGCTATTCATGAACAACCACAATTACGTTATTTCGCGCGAAAGGATAACTTCCGGAGGCCAGGATTCCACCGTGATAGATGTACGCCAGATAGTCAGGAAAGCCATAGAGAAAGGTGCAAGCGGGATAATCCTGGTCCACAACCATCCGACCGGAAATCCTCAGCCGAGCGCGGCGGACATAAAGAATACGGCCGCCCTGAAAAAGGCGGCCGCATCATGCTCCATTTCGCTTATCGACCACGTGGTCGTAAGTGATGACTGTTATTTTTCCTTCTCGGACAACTGAGCTTCCAGTTCAGGATTCATGCCTTCCGCAGTCAGCGAATATGCCGATACCTTCCCTTCCGGATTGATAAGGAACATCGTAGGAATCCAATGGATGCCATATGCAGCAGACACAGGATTGTCATGCCATTTGATCAGGTTTGACACCTGCTTCCATTGCATTCCGGATTCGGAAAGGCAGGATTTCCACGCATCCGGTTCGTGATCGAAAGAGAAACTTACGAACTCGACTTCGGCACCGTATCCGGCAAAAAGCTCCTTCATGGCAGGAATCTCGGCACGGCAGTCACCACACCAGCTCGCCCAGAAATCGAGAAGCACGTATTTCCCACGGAGGGAACTCAATTTGAACGGATTGCCTTCCGTATCGGAAGCCTCGAAATCAGGAGCGGCATCTCCCGGTTTGAGGTCCGGGATATAACGGCTCATGTCCGTTTCTTCTACAGGATCGGAGGTCTGTGACGTTGCGGAGCCGCCCCTCCCCTTGCAGGATACGGCGGCAAGCACCAGTGCGGATATCGCCGCAATAACAAGCAGTTTTCTCATATTCAAAAAAAAAGAGACCTTCTACGGTCTCTTTGTGGGGTGAGATGTGGGGCTCGAACCCACGACACCCAGAACCACAATCTGGTGCTCTGCCAACTGAACTAATCTCACCGTGTTTGGACTGCAAAGGTACAAAAAAATGTTATATTTGCAAAAACGCTCTCAAAAATGGCAAAAGAAATAAAATTTTCCCTCGTTTACAGGGATATGTGGCAATCCTCAGGGAAATACCAGCCACGTGTTGACCAGCTCGAACGGGTCGCACCTGCCATTATCGACATGGGATGCTTCGACCGCGTCGAGACCAACGGAGGCGCATTCGAGCAGGTGAACCTCCTCTACGGCGAGAATCCAAATATTTCCGTACGCAAATGGACTGCACCGTTCAGGAAGGCCGGAATCCAGACACACATGCTCGAACGCGGGCTCAACGCACTCCGCATGAATCCCGTACCGGCGGACGTGAGGGAACTCATGTTCAAGGTCAAGAAGGCACAGGGGACGGACATCGCCCGCTCTTTCTGCGGACTCAATGACCACAGGAACCTGAAGCTTTCGGTGGAATATGCGAAGAAAGCCGGGATGATATCCCAGGCAGCCCTGTCCATCACCAACTCCCCTGTCCATACAGTTGAATATTACATGGGAGTCGTCGACCATCTTGTCGAGTACGGGACCGATGAAATCTGCCTCAAGGACATGGCCGGAGTCGGCCGTCCGACTTTCCTTGCGCAGCTTGTCAGCAGCATAAAGAAGAAATATCCTCATATCCAAGTCCAGTATCACGGCCACAGCGGTCCCGGATTCGCTCCGGCATCGATGCTCGAGGTGGCAAGGGCCGGCGCAGACTATATCGACGTTGCCGTAGAGCCGCTGTCATGGGGCAAAATCCATCCTGACGTAATCACGATACAGCAGATGCTGAAGGCGGACGGGTTCCTCGTAAAGGACATCGATATGGACGCATATATGCAGGTACGTGCCCTCACGCAGGAATTCATCGACGATTTCCTGGGATACTGGATCAACCCTTCCAACTCCAGGATGACGTCGCTGCTCGTCGGCTGTGGTCTTCCGGGAGGGATGATGGGCTCCATGATGTCGGACCTCAAGGGATTCAAGGCCGCCATCAACGCCTCCGAGCGCGCCAACGGAAAGCCGGAAAGTGACCTGGACACATTGATGGTCAAGCTTTTCAGCGAAGTCGAATACGTTTGGCCGAAACTGGGCTATCCACCGCTGGTGACACCATTCAGCCAGTACGTCAAGAACACTGCATTGATGAACCTCCTCGCCCTCAGCCAGGACAAGCCGCGTTTCAGTACGATAGACAAGGACACCTGGGGGATGATCCTCGGCAAGATGGGCACCCTTCCCGGCCCTCTGGCTCCGGAAATCATAGATCTCGCAAAAGAGAAAGGCATGGAATTCCATACCGAGAATCCTCAGGACAATTATCCGGACGAACTTCCTAAGTTCAGGGAGATGATGAAGGAGGAAGGATGGGATCCCGGACAGGACGATGAGGAACTTTTCGAATTCGCCATGCACGAGCGTCAGTACCGCGACTACAGGTCCGGCGTAGCGAAAGAGCGTTTCCTCAAGGATCTGGAGGATCTGCGCGAAAAGGCCGGCGCCCCGATAGTCATCAAAAGGCCTGTGGTGGAAATGCCGGAATTCGACATCGACAAGTTCGTCGCCGACCATCCGAAAGCACTTCCGGTCCAGGCCCCGGCAAAGGGACAGATTTTATGGCAGATCGATGTGGCGGATGATTCGAAGGCCCCGATTGCGGGCACTGCCGTTGAGGCCGGGAAGCCGTGCGGATACATACAGACATTCTACGGAATGGAGGGAATCATCCCGTCCATCAGCGGACGCATCATCACCGCCCCCGCCGCACAGGGGAAAAAGGTAGTCAAAGGAGAAATCATAGCATTAATTGAAGAATAATGAAAAAGACAGCTTTATTGATTGCAGCCCTGCTGTTCATCCAGGGGGCCTATGCACAGGAAAAAAAGACGGAAGATTGGGGCAGGACCAACAGGTATGCGGAGGAGAATGCCCAGGTCAAGGCTTCTGGTATCAGGCCGAAGGCCGTTTTCATGGGCGACTCCATCACGGACAACTGGGGTAACCGCACACACCCGGAGTTCTTCAGCGAGCACAATTTCGCAGGACGTGGCATAAGCGGCCAGACCAGTTGCCAGATGCTCGTCAGGATGCGCCCGGACGTTATCGACCTGCATCCGAAATATGTGGTCATCCTCTCAGGCACCAACGACGTGGCCCAGAACATCGGTCCTGTGGACATGGATGTCGTGCTCGGCAACATCATCTCCATGTGCGAACTCGCCAAGGCCAACAAGATCAAGCCTGTCATCTGCTCGGTGCTTCCTGCCGACAAGTTCGGCTGGCGTCCGGAGCTGAAGACTCCGGGAGAGACCATCAAGACACTCAATGCCAGTCTGAAGGCTTATGCCGAAAAGGAGCACATCCCGTACGTAGACTTCCACTCCGCTCTTGACAACGGCAAAGGCGGGCTCCCGGAAAAATACGCCAAGGACGGTGTGCATCCTAATCTCGAATGCTACGAGATCATGGAAAGCATAGTGCTTCCGTATCTGAAATAGCCCTTCCGGAATTATCCGATATCCCTTGAGAGGTCACTTTGATGTGGCCTCTTTTTTCGTTTTGAAAGAGAATCCCTATATCGGTCGCGCCATATCAATTGACAGGGCAACCGACTACTATCACATTGGAGCCTTCCTGATAGTCGGTGGCAGTATACCATTTTATAGATTCGCCTTGCGACTGGTAAATGAAAATGAAAGCCACCCGGTAGTCGCTTGACGGCATGGAGACCTCAAGTGCATCCACTTTTTTCTTTCCGGCATCGTATATCGACCAGCCGGAGTTTTCATACACAAGTTTCGCCTCAATCCTTTTTACCGGACTCCCGCCGATCTCCACATTCGATTGAAGATCGTCACCTTTCTGATACAGATCAACGTTCAGGCGCAGTTCATCGCCTTCTTCCCAATACGCGATTCCTTCTTCATTTGGGCCCAACTTTGTTTCGGCTCCGATATACGGAACGAACTTGTAGGACGCATCTACAGTGGTTTTGGAGCACCCCATTACGAGAGTGACGGCAATCAGAAGAAAAAATGATTTCCTGATCATAGACATTTCATTTTTACAAATATATATCATTTTCACAAATATATATGCCGGCGGGTGCTCACCCTTGGCAGCATTTCCCGCAAGGGGCTTGTCCGCTGTCAAGGGTGAGCACCCGCCGGCGAAACAATTCAACTTGCTGAACTTCATTGCAGGGATTCCTCAAAAAACCCCGAGCGGCACACCCCGTGGACGGCCTCGGAAATCATCAAACTGTCCACATGCACCAGAAAATGCCACGATATATGGCATGTTTGCGTGGAGGGTTATTTTGACAAATGGAGAAGGAATCACCATTGTTGATAACTTTGTGTAAAATTTTGGAAGACAGTGGTAAAAAGTGGAAAATTATTTCTAACTTTGTCCCCTGCGTATAAGAATTTATGGTCACTTTCATCGGTAAATACAACGCCAAGGTGGACGACAAGGGAAGAATGGTCTTCCCGGCGCCGTTCAAGGGCTCCATACCGCCGGAGAGCGACATGAGGTTTGTCATCAAAAAGAGTCTCTATGACAACTGTCTCGAGATGTGGCCCTACGGAGAGTGGGAGCGCGAAACCGAGAAGATCAGGCAGGGGCTCGACTTCTTCAATCCCGACCACAACAAATTCTGGAGAGAATACCTCCGGGACTGCGACGTGGTCGAGCCGGACGCCCGCCTCGGGCGCATCTCGATCTCAAAATATCTTCTTGACGCAATAGGTGTAACCAAAGATGTGGTTTTCTTTGGCGTCAACTTCAAGATTGAAATCTGGGCTCGGGAGAATTTCGAGGAATCCAAGATTTCACAGGAAGAATATGTCGCCATTGCCAGAAGCCTGTCTCACAAGCAGTAGGTAAGGTAATGAGCGAATATCACAATCCCGTACTCCTCACACAAAGCGTCGACGCCCTGGTCACGGACAAGGACGGATTCTATGCTGACGCAACTTTCGGCGGCGGCGGACACAGCCGCGAAATCCTCGGAAGGCTCGGCGCCGAAGGCCGGCTCATGGCCTTCGACAGGGATAAGGACGCCATCGCCAACGCACCGGAGGACTCTCGTCTTACGATGGTGCACAACAATTTCAGATTCATCCACAACTACACCCTGCTTAACGCAGGAAGCGGGTTGGACGGCATACTCGCCGATTTAGGCGTATCCTCACACCAGTTCGACACTGCGGAAAGAGGTTTCTCATTCCGATACAGCGCCCCTCTGGATATGCGAATGAACGTGCAGGGCAGTAAGACCGCTGCTGACATTGTCAATTCTTATACGCAAGAAGAATTGGAGAAGGTTCTTAAAATCTACGGGGAGGTGGACAACGCCAGACGCGTGGCACAACTTATTGCGTCAGCCCGGGCGAAATCCCCTATCCTTACAACAGACGACCTCGACAAAGCCATAACGGCAGCCCTGCCAGCGTTCGCAGAACATAAATACCTCGCCAAGGTCTATCAGGCCCTCCGCATAGAAGTCAATGAGGAAATGCGTTCCCTGGAGAAGTTCCTTTACGGCGCGGCCGAATCCCTGAAGTCAGGCGGCAGGCTCGTGGTGATAACATATCACTCCCTTGAAGACCGCATGGTGAAGAACTTCATCAAGACGGGGAACATCGAAGGAAACGAGGCCAAGGACATGTTCGGACGCAGCATTGCTCCCCTCAGGGCTGTCAACCGCAAGCCGATACTGCCTGACGAGGCGGAAATTGAAAGCAACACACGCGCAAGAAGCGCCAAGCTGAGAATAGCAGAGAAGATATGAAAGAGAAACGTGAAATGAGATGGGGTCTGGCCGATGTGGGGGCCTTCTTCAAGAACAGTTTCATCGCTGTGCTGAAGGGGGAGTTCCTGCTTCGACTTAACATCGGACAATATTTCGTCCACATCGTGTTCACCTTCCTTCTCTTTGGCATCACCATATGGCTGAGCCTCATGATAGAGACCACGATGGCCAAGGTGGAAAGGAACAAGGCCACGCTCAAGGAACTGGAAATCGTGCATAATGCCAAGACCTTCGAGGTCGTAAGTCTCAGCAGGCGGAGCAGCGTGCAGGAAATGCTGCAAAGCATGGGCTCGGAAGTCGCGCAGCCTTCGGAACCGGCAACAACACTCAAATAAGACGAATGGAAGCAAACGGCAACATAAAGAAGAAAAAACGCGATCGCGTGGGGATCATTCTCTACGGGACCTACCTTCTCCTTCTTCTGGCCTCTGTCATCTTGATCCTCAAGTTGATAGGGATACAGCTGTTCTTCCATCCGGATCCGAAGATCACCAAAGCGCTGACACCGGACAGCTATCTCAGCACAGCGGAACCGTCCCGCGGCAACATCATCGATGCCGAAGGCCGGCTCCTGGCAATCTCCTGCCCTACATACCAGTTCTACATGGACTGCACCGTGCGAAAGAGCACCAACAGCGAGACGCAGGAGCAGGAATGGCTGGAGAAAGCCGGAGACCTCTGCCAGGAACTCGGAAGGGTATTCCCGGAGAAAACGGCCGCCCAGTATCTTTCCATGATAAGGAACGGACGTGCCAACGGCAAGAAATACATGAAGATAGGCCATGCCGTGGACAGAAATCTTTATAACGAAATAATACAGTTCCCTCTGTTCCGGGAAGGAAGGTACAAGAGCGGAATGATTGTCGAGCAGGAGAATATCCGCCAGTATCCATATGGGAAACTCGCCCGCCGCACCATCGGGTTCGTGCGCAACAACAAGTCAGATGTCGCCAACACCCACATCGGGCTGGAAGGAAAATTCGACTATGTGCTGCATGGCACTGAAGGACGCGAATGGCTCAGACAGACCGACGAGGGACGGGTCAGGGACAATGACAGCACCTCCACCGTTGCTGTGGACGGCCAGGACCTCAGGACAACCCTGAACATAGACTATCAGGACATAGCTGACAAGGCTCTCAGGACCGAAATAGCGGAGGAAGAGGATCTCGAAGGCGCAACCCTGGTGCTTATGGAAGTCAGTACAGGAGCCATCAGGGCCATGGTCAACCTCGTGCGGGACAAGGACAGCGGTACATTCGAGGAAATCCAGAACCTCGCGGTCGGCAGGAAGGGAGAGCCCGGATCCGTATTCAAGACGGTCACGCTCATGTCCGTCCTCAACGACGGTTTCATCCACAGCCTTGACGAGACGATACCTACCAACCACGGCGTCATCAGGGGCACCGGTGTCAAACAGGATGTGCACATCCTCGATTACGAACGCAACAACCACACTTCCGAGATATCAATCATCGACGGATTCAAGATGTCTTCCAACTATGTGTTCGGTTCCCTCGCGGTCAACAACTACAAATCGAAGAAGGGAGCCATGAGATTCATCGACAACATCCACACATACAATCTGGCTGACAGTTTCGATTTCGACCTTGACGGCCTCCTGACACCGACCATCCCGACACCGGAGACACGCGAGGCCTGGTCCAGCACCGACCTTGCGACCATGGGCTACGGATACAGCACCGAAGAAACCCCGCTCCACATACTCACCTTCTACAACGCCATTGCCAACAAGGGAAGGATGATGAAGCCATACCTTGTCGAGGACATCGAGCAGAACGGTATAGTGGTGAAGAAGCGCGGCCCGAGCGTACTGAACGCATCAGTCTGCAGCCGGGCAGTGGCCGACACGATGACCAGGGCCCTCAAGGCCGTGACCGAGGAAGGTACTGCTAAACGATTGAAAAACGCGAAGTGCAAGGTCGCCGGCAAGACCGGGACCTCGTTCGGCACATTCGACAACGGACAATATTCGGACGAGGCCGGCAGGAAGAAGTACCAGGGCACATTCGTGGGATTCTTCCCCGCCGACGAACCGAAATACAGCGTGATCTGCACGGTCTATTCCACCCCGACACACAAGAGTTTCCAGGGAGGAGGCATACCGGCCAGAGCGATAAAGACCATGATAGACGGAATCTACACCATCGATCCGGTCTTCAGGAACACATTGGAGAAAACGAAATGAAAGACATCAGCACATATCCGGCAATAACCAGCGATTCCCGCAAGGTCACTCCGGACTGCCTTTTCATCGCAGTCAAAGGGACGAAATGCGACGGCAACGACTATGCGGAAGCAGCACTCAAGGCAGGTGCCGCCGACGTCGTATCCACAGACCGGCGCGGACTGGCCCTCCTGGCAGATGAGTTCTACGGGCACCCTTCAGGGAAACTGAAACTGGTGGGCATCACCGGCACCAACGGCAAGACCACCACGGTCACGCTGCTGTACAAACTTTTCAGAAGCCTGGGATACGAATGCGGATTGCTTTCAACAATAGCAAATTATGTAGGAACGAGGCGCAGTGAGACCGCCAACACTACCGCAGACCCTATCACCATCAATTCCCTGCTGGCAGAGATGGTGGAGGCCGGATGCGAATATTGCTTCATGGAGGTCAGTTCCATCGGCATAGAACAGGAAAGGACGGCAGGGCTCGAATTCGCCGCAGGCATATTCTCCAACCTCACCCATGACCATCTGGACTATCACGGCACCTTCGCCGAATACCTGCGCTGCAAGAAGCTGTTCTTCGACACGCTTCCGAAAAGCGCCTGCGCCATTACCAACATAGATGACCGGAACGGTATGGTGATGGTACAGAACACCAAGGCAAAAGTCGTGACCTACTCCTGCAGGAGCATGGCGGACCACTGTGCCCGTATTCTTGAGGAAAGTTTCGAAGGCATGCTTCTCAAAGTGGACGGCACCGAGACCTGGACCCGTCTCGTAGGGGCCCACAACGCCTACAACATCCTCGCCATCTATACGACAGCCCTGATGCTCGGTGCGGAAAAGGAAGAAGTGCTCACAGCCATATCAAAGCTGGGATCCGCACCGGGACGGCTGGAGATTCTCCGCGGGCCGAGGGATCTCAGCGTAGCAATCGATTATGCGCATACTCCCGATGCCCTCGAGAATGTGCTCAGGACCCTCCGGGACGTGGCTCCGGAGCGCGAGCTCTGGTGTCTGTTCGGATGCGGCGGGGACCGGGACAGGACGAACCGCCCCGAAATGGCAAAGATAGCAGTAGACATGGCAGACCGTGTCATCGTCACGTCCGACAACAGCCGCACTGAGAAGACGGAGGA